>CAMNNM010000010.1 GCA_946545425.1 uncultured Blautia sp.
ATAAGTTCCTCCTGCGAGAAGTCTTTCAGCTTCTTTTTCAGCTGTGCTGCGGATATCTTTTTTGCCATAGGGCGCCTCCATCGGGACACTGCTCACCAAAAACTTGAGCCTTAAGAAATATGCATGTCAGTTACGTGATTTTTAATCTGCTTTGGCATCTGAAATCTTCGAGCATACGTTTGAGTACTTTTCCAGTAAGAATGCCTGTTGCCTTTTCGTAAACATGCGACAATGAGCTATTTGTGCACATCAATACCACAACAAATGTCGTAAACTTTATCCATACTGGCACCTCCTGGATGAATTTACGGCACGGTACTCTGTCTATTATCATTTTACTGTACGTCTTTCTGCCGCAAGCAGCTGGACAGATGGTGGTGCCAAGTGAGCGGGCATGGGGGTTTAGGAGGCATGTGTTCTATCCTGTTGAACAGCAGAAACATCTTTTATTATATCCCTGATTATAACCTTACCGGCTGCCATCCAGCATATAGAGAAGCGCGTTGACGATACAGGCGGCGATGTTACTGCCGCCTTTGCGGCCTCTTGCCACGATATAGGGGACGGCCGTTTCCATGATCAGTTCTTTGGAAGCGGTTACATTGACAAAACCCACGGGTACTCCGATGATCATGACCGGATGGATCCGGTCTTCGGATATCAGTTCGTACAGGCGGACCAGGGCCGTCGGCGCATTCCCGATGGCAAAAATCAGCTTTCTGTCGAGGCTGCAGGCTTTGTCCATGGATGCCTGTGCACGGGTCGTTCCGTTATTCTTTGCCGTCTCCGCAACATCCGGATCGGACATAAAGCAGTACACTTCTCCGCCGAACTTTGCCAGTGCTCTTTTGTTGATGCCCGCCTTTGCCATCTGCGTATCCGTTACGATGCATGCGCCATTCTTTATGGCGTTGAGGGCTTTGTCGATCACCCCATCGGAAAAGCAAAGCGAATCCGCATATTCAAAATCGGCGCTGGTGTGTATACAGCGCATAACTACCGGTTCGGTGCCGGGTATCAGCTTTTTATCGCCAAGCTCCGATCTGATGATCTCAAAGCTTTTCCTTTCGATTTCTTCAGGTCTGATATTTTCCAGCTCGACTTTCATAGATATCTTTCAGACTCCTTCCTCCAGAATCCGGTACACGGCCTCCATGTCAAGATGTTCCCGGAGAGTTTTTGCCAGCAGGTCGTACTGCGATTCTTTGAACTCGGAATAATCCGAAACCGCCGCATCCTCAAGGTCGATTCCCTTTTTTGCCGCCACAGACTTTAAAAGTCCCCTGGCCGCCTCTGCCGTATCAAAAACACCGTGAACATAGGTCCCGCAGACATTGCCTGAACAGATCCCGTCGTTCTTTGTCTCTCCTGTTCTCTCGTCCTCAAGCACGGCGGCCGGACACAGGCCTTCTGACATCAAGGTTTTTCCCATGTGAATCTCGTATCCCTCAATGCGCTCCCCCGACAGGGCAGAAAAGCTTCCGGGCAGACTGTCAGAAAAGCGGCCTCTTACCCGGGTACGGGTTTTCTGTCCTTCAAATATCGTTTCGGCAGGCAGAAGCTCCAGGCCGCGCATGGTGCCGCCCTCTTCCACGCCCTCCGGATCTGAGATTTTCATGCCCAGCATCTGATACCCGCCGCAGATACCAAAGATCAGGGTTCCCTCCGCAGCTTTTTTCAGCACACAGGCTTCCATGCCGGATTCCCGCATCCATTTCAGGTCCCCCATGGTATTCTTGGTGCCGGGAAGAATAATAAGGTCCGGGTTTCGCATTTCTTCCGGCCGCTTCACATAGCGCAGCGACACTCCCGGAATATTCTCAAACGTGTCAAAATCCGTGAAATTGGAAAGACGCGGAAAGCGGATAACAGCAATGTCGATCTGAGAAACACCATTTCCGGTGAATCTGCCTGCTGGTTTCTCCAGCCTGGATGAAAGGCTGTCCTCATCTTCCAGTTTCACATTCATGTACGGCAGAACTCCCACCACCGGAATGCGGCTTCGCTCCTCCAGCATAAGAACTCCTGGATCCAGTATCGTCTTGTCCCCGCGGAACTTATTGATGATAAGCCCTTTTACCATGGCTCTCTCGTCTTTTTCCAGAAGGTCGACGGTACCGATCAGCTGGGCAAAAACGCCTCCCCTGTCGATATCCCCCGCCAGAAGAACAGGGGCTTTTGCCATGGACGCCATGCCCATGTTGACGATGTCGTCCGTCTTCAGATTGATTTCTGCCGGGCTGCCGGCCCCTTCCAGAACAATGATATCGTTTTCCGCCGCAAGAGTATTGTAGGCCTTCATGATATCCGGGATCAGCTGCTTCTTAAACTTAAAATAATCCCGGGCGTTCATGTGCCCCAGAACCTCTCCGTTTACGATCACCTGGGATCCTGTGTCACTGTGGGGCTTTAAAAGGATCGGATTCATCAGCACGGAAGGCTTAATGCCGGCGGCCTCCGCCTGCATGACCTGCGCCCGGCCCATCTCAAGGCCTTCCTCGGTTATATAGGAATTAAGCGCCATGTTCTGCGACTTGAAGGGAACTGTCCGGTAGCCGTCCTGTCTGAAGATACGGCAGAGTCCGGCTGCGATCAGGCTCTTTCCAACATTGGACATGGTACCCTGGATCATGATCGCTTTTGCCATTATTATCCTCTCCTTTCAAGGCAGATACGTCTCAGCGCCTTTTCAAACAGAAGATTCTCCTCATGGGTCTTCACGGCTATCCTGTAAAATCCTTTTTCCAGTCCGTCAAAGCCTTCGCAGTCCCGGATCAATATCTTCTGCTTCAGCATACTTTCAAACAATCCCCCGCCGCCTTTGAAAAGGAGAAAATTCGCATCCGAAGGAAACACATGGAATCCTGCGTTTTCCAGCACACGGGTAAGAAATGGTCTCTCACGGAAAACAATCTCTCTGTTTTTTTGATAAAAGTCCTGTTCTTTCAGCGCCGCCATCCCTGCCGCCTGGGCCGGGAGTGAAACATTCCAACATGGACTGTGACGCCGCACCTTATCCATGAGCTCTTTATTGCCGCAGAGTCCGTACCCAAGCCGCAGTCCGGCGATCCCTGCTTTTTTCGTAAATGCCTTCAGGATAAAAAGATTGGAATATTCCGCCAGATATTTTTTCATCGAAACGGCATCCGGGTCCGTCGTAAAATCGTTGAAGCATTCATCCAGAAACAGCAGCGTCCCGGTCTCCCTGCATCTGGCCAGAATCTTTTCAAGAAGATCTACCGGCGCCAGGCGGCCCGTCGGATTGTTCGGACTGCAGAGAAAAACCATCTGCACGTCGCCTGAGATTTCTTCCGTGAATGCATCCTCCAGAATGAATCCTCTGTCTTCCCGGAGAAAATACCGTCTGACGCAGGCATTCACAGAATGAAGCGCCTTTTCATATTCACCGAAGGACGGCACGGCTACAAGAGCGGTATTCGGATGCAGTACCTGCACCACCGAATAGATCAGTTCGGCAGCGCCGTTCCCGCAGATCACAGAATCCTCCGGAACATTCTCGTAACCGGCGATCGCCCTGCAAAGAGATGTACTGTCCGGTTCGGGATACCAGGTCAGATTGCCGGCGCATTCGAGATAAGCCTGTTTTACGGACTCCGGCGTCCCGAGAGGACTGATGTTCGTTGAAAAATCCAGACATCCGCCGTAGTGCCAGATGTCTCCTCCATGCTCCTGTATCATAATCAGTTCCTTTGGATTTTAATCATATCGTTACGGCAGCAGTATTCCTGCTGCTGCACACATACCGGAAAACAGCAGTAGGCCCGCGACGGCCGTCCCGTACATCAGATGGTTTGCCCGCCGGATATCCTCTGTTTCGATGTCTCGAAGGTCGTCTCCGATGTACGGCTTTTCGTGCAGCCTGCCGAAATAAAAGGCGTTGCCCGCAAGCCGAAGCCGCAGAGCGCCTGCCATGGCGCTTTCTGTCTGGGCCGAATTTGGGCTGGCATGTTTTTTTCTGTCTCTTTTGAAGATCCGGAATGCATTTCTGCCGTCGTACTGCTCTCCCATCAAAAAGGCGGAGAGCACCATCAGAAGTCCTGAAATTCTGGCGGGAATAAAATTGGCGATATCGTCAAGACGGGCAGCCGCCCGGCCGAAATACAGATACTTTTCGTTCTTATACCCCAGCATGGAATCCATGGTGTTGATTCCCTTGTAGAGAAACATGAGGGGCGCCCCGCCAAGAGCCATATAGAACATGGGCGCCAGTACTCCGTCCGAGGTATTTTCGGCGATGGTTTCCACCGCCGCCCTGGTTACGCCGGCTTTGTCAAGGGCCTGGGTATCTCTTCCCACGATCATGGAAACTGCCGCTCTCGCCTCTTCGATCGTACCGTGTTTCAGCCGGTCGTATACCTTCATGCTCTCATCTTTAAGCGATTTCGCCGCAAGAAGGTGGCCGCAGGCAAGTGCGTTCAGAATGAACACCGGCCCGCTTCCAAAGCGGCCCGCAGTCTTCAGCACCAGGGTCGGAATAAGGAAAGTGACCAGACAAACGGCAAAAACTTCAAAGAATCCTCCCCATAATTCTCCCGATGGAGTCGCAGGAAGAAGCCTTCGTATCTTTTTCTCAAGAAATGCGATCAGCTTTCCCGTCAGGACCACAGGATGCGGGATCCGGCGGGGATCTCCGAAGAGCATGTCCAGAAAAAAGCCTGCCATCAGCGAGGCACAGATGATTTTATATCTCATGATATCCCTCCGCCGTCTTTTTCCGCTTCAGGCCATACTCCAGAGATTTCTGCAGAAAAGCCTTTATTAGCTCCGGACAGGAATCATAGTACAGGTGGGGAAATCCCGCCATCAGTGAAGCAGATGTATGGATACAGTCCCAGCTTCGTTTTCCGTCCGGTTTCACCGCATGAAAGGCATGTCCCGGATCTTCAGAATCAAAATAATGGAATTCGTGGGCCGGAAATGCCTTCAGGTCCTGAAGACCGAAGGGTGCATGATCTTTATTTGGACGCAGCGAAACATAACCGAATCTCGTCAGTTTTCCGGTCCAGAATACATTCCCTTTTATCACACCGCACATCTCATATGTCTTACCATCCGAAGCGCTGAGAGCGTCGTGCAGATACATAAAGCCCCCGCACTCCGCAATGCAGGGAAGACCCTTTTCCAGTTTTTCCCGGATGTCCTCCCGCATGGAGCGGTTCGAGGAAAGCTCCGCTGCATGGTTTTCCGGATATCCGCCGTACAGAAGAAGGCCGTCTGTGTTTTCCGGAAGGCAACTGTCATGAAGCGGAGAAAAGAACTGGATTTTCACACCTGATTTCTTCAGAAATTCGATGTTCTCCTCATAAATAAAGCAGAATGCCTCATCCCTGGACACCGCGATGGTCGGAGTATGGGACATCGCACAGCCGTCTTTTTCGGAATTGTGCGCACCCCGGCACCAGCTGGCAGATTCATGGAATACATCCCTTCGAAAGCCGGTTTCAAGGGGAGGGGCACCATCTGCAATTCTGATGATCTCATCAAGATCCAGGCTTTCCTGCAGGATTTCAGAAAGGCGTCCGACCTTTTCTTTCAGATCACGGATTTCATCCGGCAGAAGAAGGCCGAGGTGACGGCTTTCCAGAGTACAGTCCGAAGCCTCGGGCACAAACCCGACTACCTTTACGGGAAGCATTTCCTCGATCATGGATTTCATCCGGGGGTATAACCCGGGACTGATCCGGTTCAGGATCACTCCCTGAATGTTGCTGTTCTCACGAAATTCCAGAAATCCCTTTATGAGAGCGGCCGCCGAAAGGCTCATTCCTCTGCCGTTCATGACGAGGATAACCGGCGTATCTGCAGCAGCTGCCAGATCATAGGAGCCTGCCGCATACGAAGAGACGCTGGCGCCGTCATAATACCCCATCACGCCTTCCATCACGGCAACGTCAATATCTCCTCCGTGTTCCTTAAGAAGCGTCTTTACCCCTTCGTGGCCGGAAAAAAATATGTCAAGATTCCATGAAGGAATTCCCAGTACCTTCCTGTGAAACATGGGATCGATATAGTCCGGCCCGCATTTAAATGCTCCCGGCCGCATACCTCTTTTTTTCAGGCATTCCAGAATCCCGCAGGTGATCAGTGTCTTTCCGCTGCCGCTGGACGGGGCGGCGATCATCATCCTCGGCAGCTTCATGGCGTGTCCTCCTGCCCGGAAAAATGTTCCGGATTCTGCAGCGTGATGACATAGACGGGATTTTCTCCGTTCATCATATGATAATGTCCTGCTGTTTTCGATCTGGCAGCAGAAATCTGGACCACGTCAAAAACCTCAAACTGCATTTCACCGGCCACAGTGAGCACCTGGCCAAGTGTTTCCAGCGTAATACAGTTTATCACCATCCGTGCTGCAGGATTTTTTCCGAGGACTGTGTGGATGATCTCTCGCATCTCCCCGGAGGATCCTCCGATAAAAACCCGGTCAGGTACAGGAAGATCTCTGAGTGCATCCGGTGCAGACCCGGAAACAGGGATAACATTGTCCGTACAAAAACGGTTTTTATTTTTTTCGATCAGCTCAAGGGCCTTCCCGTTTTTTTCGACGGCATAGACAACTCCGTCACAGGCAAGCCGCGCCAACTCCACCGAAACCGATCCGGTACCGGCTCCCACATCATAACAGACTGAATTTCTTTTGGGCTGCAGTTTGCAGAGAGAGACCATCCGGATTTCCTCTTTGGTCATGGGGACCTGGTCCCTTATAAAACAGGCGTCCGGTATTCCTGGCGTACAGGGAAGTGCTGCAGCGTTCTCGTTCACGGCCGCAACCACGCTTAGCGGATCCCCCTGATACCCTGTCAGCTCAAACGCTCTTGCTGAAAAGATCTTTTCATCCGGATAGGAAAGCCGTTCCCCGACATATAAAAGAACATTTCCAAGCCCGTATTTCACAAGCTTTCCGGCAAGCTTCCCAACGCCGTCCGCCGTTCCGAGGATCGCAAACACCTTCGGATTTCCGGCAATTGCGTTCACAAGGTTTCCGTTTCTGCCATGACAGCTGATCAGAACGGCGTCGTCCCATGCCATTCCGATTTTTGCCATAAACCAGCTGACGCATGACACGCCGCAGATTACACGGGCGCTTCCATGAAGCGCATCAAGGACCTTTCGCGCGCCGCTGTAAAAGCCGGTATCTCCCGAAAAGACAACTGCGATCTTTTCGTACTCGCAATGCTCTTCTATATAAGCTGCGATCTTTTCACTCTGATATTCGTAATATACATCCTGTCCAGGCGTCCGGACCGCATCTGTGATCCGCCTTGCGCCGATCACAAGCTCCGCCTCAGCCAGGACTCGTTTTGCTTCCACCGTCATGGATTCCTCAGAGCCCATGCCGGCCCCGATCAGAGAAATCTCAGGCTTTGGCCGGATGTCGAACTCCCTGCATAAAAGTCTTCTGCATTCAAAAACCGTGATCCCTTCTTCGCGGACAGGCCTCCCTATGACCACTGCCGAAGCGCCGCATTCCCGGGCCGCTCCGATCTTTTCCTGAAAGCCCCCCGCGGCACCGGAATCCTTCGTCACAAGATATCTGCAGTTGTATTGTCTCATCATGGCGGCGTTCATCTTCATGGAAAACGGACCCTGCATGCAGATCAGATGATCCGGCCCGAAACCGAGCTTCAGACAGCTTTCCAGAACACCCGGAAGCGGCAGAACCCTGGCATATACACGTTTCTGAAAATCCGGTATTCCGGTAAAAACGGCCAGTTCCTTGCTTCCTGTCGTAACGAGAATATTTCCGGAGGTGCCCGAAAGAAATTCTGCCGCCTCCCCGGCCGTGGCTGCTCTGATCTCATCGCAGTCGGTGCCGCCCTCCGAGCGGAGTACACGGATATAAGATACGGCAGCTGCTTTGCATGCATTCCGGATATTCTCGGTGGCCAGATCCGCATAGGGGTGGGTTGCGTCAATGACAAGACGGGGATTTTCCTCCGAAAAAAATGCCGTCATCTGGTCGGCGTCCATTCTTCCGGCCCTTACTGTAACCAGATCATCCCCCTGCACCAGCGACGCGCCGTATTCCGTGGCGGTACAGATCACGGAAGGTATTTTGTGCCTCTCCAGAAATCTTCCGATCGAATATCCTTCTGTCGTTCCCGCAAATACAATGACTTCAGCCATAAGATGCTCCGTTCTGTCACTCTGTCCGATTTTTGTTCTGATATCCCCGGGGCGTCACCATACGGTCTCCAAGTCTGACCGTTTCGGAATTGCCGATAAACACAGTGGTAAACATGTCGGCAGGCGTATCCCTAAGCTCTGTGAGCGTCATGATACGTCTTTCTTCGCCATCTCTGCCGATATTTCTGGTGACCCCGCAGATGGTGTCTTCCCGTTTATATTTCAGCATAAGGTCACAGGCCTTCTGCAGATAATCGCTTCGTTTTCTGCTGGCCGGATTGTACAGGCAGATCACAAAATCCGCCTCCGCGGCAGAAAGAATCCGTTTTTCGATCTTTTCCCAGGGCGTCAGAAGGTCGCTCAGACTGATCAGGCAGAAATCGTGGATCAGCGGTGCGCCAAGCAGCGCAGCACCCGAAAGCGCAGCCGTGACGCCGGGGATCACACATATTTCGACCTGCGGATAGCTCTGTCCGATCTCATAAATCAGTCCGGCCATACCGTAGACCCCGGCATCACCCGAGCAGACCATTGATACGACCTGGTCCTTCATAGCCTCCTCAAAGGCAAGAAGACAGCGCTCTTCTTCTTTCTTCATCGGGGTGGTGATGAACCGTTTACCGGGATAATCATTCCTGACCAGATCCACATATACATGGTAACCCGCTATCACGTCAGATTCCGCCAGGGCTTTGGCTGCCCGTATGGTCATCTGGCCGGATGCTCCGGGACCGATTCCGACTACATAGATTTTTTTCAAAAGGATCCCCTCCAGTCATCCAGCGCAAAGGCACAGGTCACGCCGCCCCCTGCATATTTGGGAAAAATCAGTTTTCCTTTTTGTGACGCCAGGACAGCGCTTCTTTCACACACATTGTCGACACCCGTCACGGACCGTACAAAACCGGACGCCGAAAAATCTCCGGGAACTCCTGCCAGCTCATCCGATGGAAAAGTATAAAAAGGAATCTTCATTTCCTGCGCAAGGCGTATCAGACCTTCCTCTTCTTTTTTCAGATCGATGCTTGCTATGCAGCGTATGCTCTCCACGTAAAGTCCTGCTTCTTCGATACAATTCAGAAAGAAGCTACGTATGGATTCATAGCTCTGACCGCGCCTGCAGCCGATCCCGGCTGTGACGCATTTCGGAACGAGAATCGCAGTTTCTTCGAATGGAACGATCTTTTTCCGTATCGTCAGTGCCGCGCCGCAGCCGGCCGCAGCAGGAACATTCTCTCCGATGCCAACAATAAACAGATCGACGCCATCCGGAATATCTCCGTCAATGGGAAATTCTGAAACAAATCCTGTTCGTTTTCCCGCCAGCAGGTCCGCGGAAAAGTGTTTTGCGGCCTCCATCGGAAACAGTGCGCATCCGTTTCTTCTTGCAAAAACATCGATGGCAAACTTCCCGTTGATATCGGTCGAGGTGGTAATCACCGGAATGGCGCCGATCATCTGTGCCGTCTTCTCCGCAAATTCATTTGCGCCGCCAAGATGTCCGGAAAGCAGTGATATCACAAACCTTCCCGCGTCATCAATGCACAGAACGGCGGGATCGGTTTTTTTGCTGCTTACAAAGGGAGCGATGCTTCGGACCGCGATCCCCAGGGCGCCGATAAAAATCAGTACATCAGCGTTCCCGAACTGCGCCGCCGTCCAGCTGTGCAGGTCTTCCTCTATAGATTCCTTCAGATCTCTGCATTTCGAATCCAGCCCTACATCGTATCCGGCGGTTTCCATTCCGCTTCTCAGCCTTGTTCCAAGATGGTGCCCGCTGCGGCTGAAGCAGATCATCCGGACGTTCATTTTTCCGCCTCCCGGTATCCCGTGGTAAACGAAGGATCATAAAGTTTCGATCTTTGATACTCAGACGGAGCGGTCACGTCTCCCACAATGATGAGAGCCGTTTTTGTGATCCCGTTCTTTTCTGCTGTCTCCGCAAGTGAATCTACGGTACAGATAAATTTCTTTTCATCCGGCCAGGTAGCTTTATACACAATGGCCGCCGGCGTATCCGGCTTATAACCGCCTTCGATCAGACGCGACTGAAGCTCGGGAAGCATACCCGTACTCAGAAAAACAACCATGGTGGACCCATGGAAAGCAAACGAGCGGATATCTTCTTTCTCTGGCACAGGCGTACGTCCCTCCATCCGTGTGATCACAACACTCTGTGAAATGCCGGGGACCGTATACTCCAGATTCAGGGCGGCAGCCGCTCCGCAAAAAGAGCTGACTCCGGGACAGCTGTCATAGGCGATTCCAAGACGGTCCAGTTCATTCATCTGTTCCCGCACCGCACCATACAGACAGGGATCCCCCGTATGAAGCCGTACCGTTGTCCTGCCTGCCGCTTCGGCCTTCTGTATCACCGAGATCACGTTTTCCAGCGTCATGTTCGCGCTGTTATAAATGGTGCAGATGTCTTTCGAATATTCCAGCAGCTTCGGATTGACCAGAGATCCTGCATAGATGATGACGTCTGCTTCTTCTAAAAGCTGCTTTCCTCTTAAGGTGATCAGATCCGGCGCTCCCGGACCCGCTCCCACAAAATGTACCATAGGTCATTCCTCCGTTTGATCCGCCGTTTTCTGTGCAAGGATCATTTTTTCCAGCTCATCGGCCGTTTTTGTCTTTCCAAGCAGTCCATGCACATTGGAAAACATGACGGCCCCCGTCAAAATGCGGTCATAAGATCTGTGATCCAGATAAAACTGGATCTTTTCCATCAGGAGCTGCATGGCACTTTCCCGAAAACCGCCGGAAGCGATCATACCGATGGCGTCGTCCGTCGTCGTACAGTTCAGGATCCTTCGGCACAGCATATTGTCCGCCCCCGCCGTCAGAGCCGCAGCCGAAAGGATCTCCATTCTTCCGTCTGCCTCGCGGGAATGGGTGTTCATGATCCCGGCCGCTGTCTTTACAAGCTTGCCCGCGTGTCCGACAAACAGAACTCCCTTGATTCCCATATTTACTGCCATGTCAAGGGTTTCGCCGATATAATTGCTGCAGTGTATGCACTTTACATTTCCAAGTTTTGTGCTGCCGCGCAGAAAGGCTTCCCCGTAGTTCCCGGGGACTACCGCAAGATATTCATATCCTTCGGAATGCAGCTGCTGCATTTCGATCCGGATGCTTTCCACAAGAGCGTGCTCGCTCATGGGCTCCACGATCCCCGAGGTTCCCAGAATGGAAATACCACCCACTATACCAAGACGCGGATTGAAGGTCTTTTTGGCGATTTCTTCTCCACCGGGCACGGATACGGTCAGGGATAATCCCCCTTCATACCCGTATTCCGATGCACAGTCTTCTGCTTCCTTCAGTATCATGGCCCGCGGTACGGGATTGATGGCAGCACATCCCGGCAAAACGGCCAGTCCCGGTTTCGTCACCCGGCCGACACCTGCGCCTCCATCCAGAACTATACCTGCCTTCTCCCTTCTGCGTGCCGTCACATACACCAGAATCCCGTCCGTGCTGTCCGGATCGTCTCCTGCGTCCTTTCTGACAGCGCAGGACGCCTCATCAGAAGTGATTCGAATGTCCACAAGAGGCAAATGAAGCCGAATGCCCTTTGGGGTCATAAGATCCACCGCTTCCAGCGGCTTTTGTGAAAAGAGCATGGAAACGCTCCCCCGCGCGGCTGCGGCCGCACAGGAGCCGGTCGTATAACCGAAGCGCATGGTTCTGTTGTTACGGATGACCGTATAGTTTTCGATACCTGTTGGTGCGTCCATGTACAGCCTTTCCCGGGAGTCAGGCACCGAGAGGAATTTCGACGATCTCAGCCATTCTGGAAAGACACATTTCCAGCTGGTTCGAGATCTCGGAAATCAGCCTCTCGCTGATCTCATCGTTTTTCTCTTTTTCAAGATTTTCATAAAAATCATTCTTTACTTCACTGGTGATCCGGTCGATGCGGTTCTCAAAATGGGACCGCGGGATCATCTTTCTGACAGGCCCCGGCACATCCATGTGCATAAGAGCCTTCTGCATGCTTTCCTTTCCGATGACCAGCACAAGAAGAGATATGGTCATTCCCGCGACGACTCCCGTAATCCCGCTGGAGATCAGGGCAATACCGCCTCCGCCGCAAAGAAGTCCCACGATCAGCGAGATGATCGTATTGATCATCCAGGTCAGCTCTTCGACGGCAAAAACATCTCTTGCGTCGATCTTTATGTCGATATCGGAAAGAGACAGATAAGAATTCAGGCTGAGCGCATGGTAGGGTACATTATGCCGTACACAGATCGGCATGGTATATTCCTCGATCCCGTAGGCAACCTGACGAAGCCAGGCGGCGACCGGGCGGGTCAGAAGCTCCTGCGCCGCATCGGAATGCAGCCAGGCGTCGATCTCTTTCTGAAGTACCTGATCGATGTCGGAGAGCCGCCTGATCTCCTTTCTTCTCCACTGGTCAAAGACCGGAAGGGCAACTTCCGTCAAAATCGGCTCCACAAGCGTATCCACCATTCTCCGGTACAGATCGTCCAGATGACCTTCCACGACCCGTTCCACCACATCGGAATCCACCAGATCCCGCACCTCCTGACGGAATTCCCGCAGCTCCTCATCGATCCGGCCGCTGTAGGCAAGTCCGCGGGATACGGAAAACTCCGGCTGAGAGCCCGTGATCACAATGGAATCGGGAAAGATCTCTTCACACCATTCCCGGATGGCAGGCAGCCTGGAAACGCCTCCGGTGAGAAACAGAAGCTCGGGCACCTGATCGCCCAGCTGTTCCCTCACCTGACGGACACTCTCGGTAAACACGCTTTTGAAAGACTGGCCGTTCAGCTTCTTAAGTCCCGACTCCAGCATTCGCTTTGCGGTTTTTTCATCAATGGAAACGGCAAGCTCCACCGGTTTGTCATACAGGATGCGGATGACCTTGCGGCAGTCCTGTTCCTGCCAGTAGGCCTCGTCACTGAAATATGTCTCCTTCAGTCGTCTTGCGGTAAACTCGCAGTACGTCTTCCAGGGTTCGCTTTCCCGGAAGATTTCTTCGATCTGCTTCCGGTCACGGCTGCTTTGGACCGCGTCCTCCAGAAGAAATTCGTCCATCAGACCTCCGCCCAGCGCCACCTCTCCCGAGGTCTTCAGCTCTACCTCGCGTCCCTCGGAAATATAAGCGAAATCGGTGGTGGAGGATCCGATGTCAATGACCAGAACAGGCTTTGACAGAATGTCATAACCCACCTGGAAATATTTCGACTGACAGGCACTGATCAGCGCCGCCCTTGATTCTGAGACGATCCTGACCGGCGGATACCCCACATCCTCAAAGATCCGGCGGTAGCGTTCTCTTGCCGATTTGTCCCAGCCGGCGGGGCATCCCACATACACACAGGCGTCTTCACCCTGTACCAGGTCTCCGTTTCCATATAGTTCCGAAAGGACACCGGCTGCGAAGGTGCGTACATCCTTCGCACTTTCCGGATCAAGAAGAAATCTGCTCTTGAACCTTAATCCTCTCTTGATTGCGGAGGTATCGTAACACGCACTCTCTCCGATCAGTATCTGGCCGCCGGGGAGCTTTGCGTAGGCTGTGATAAAGCTTCCTGCTTCATGGATTTTCAGGATCACAGGTTCTTTATGATCGTTTTTTCTGAGACTGGAAACAGCGCTTTCGGCGTCTCCCAGGTCAAATCCATAATATCGTTCCATCGCGTCATGCTCCTCTTCAGACCGAGGCAAGGCCTTTTTTTATCAATGCGTTCCCGGATACAAGAGCCGGACGAAGGGTCTTCGTCTGCTTTCCCGGAAGGCATTCGAACCATGCTCTTCCGCTCTCGGAGTAGTCAACGGTTTCGATCTGGTTTCTGTGCAGATAATAGCGTATGTCAGAGATCATGCCAAGGCTTGCTTCGTCATGGGGATCCTCACTCACCTTTCCGTAGGCTGTCTCAAGAAGTCCGGACAAAAGGATCACTGTTTCCGGTGAAACAGCCGCGCGTGAAGCCTGCGCCTGGACTTCGGCTTCGTATGCCCTTGACTTTTTTGAGTCCTCCAGATAACGATCGGTCAGGAGGATCGCCCCGTGCAGGCTGTTCCAGAGTGCGTCCGGATCTGCCAGGAATTCCAGTTTTCTGTTTTCCTCATGCTGCTTCCGGTTTTTCTTTGTATCTGCCATCACACTGCGGCGCCCTGCCATGAACATGCAAAGGCACCCGGCCAGCATGGATACAGGGGACAGAAACAGCATTCCGTTTCCCGACCTGTCCATCGGCCACCAGAATAATACGATCAAAACCAGCGAAGCCAGGCACAGAACGATCCCTGCGGCAGCGAGCATCATTGCGTGCCCGGATATCTTTCCCTTGTCTTTCTGGGCGGCGGATTCCTGCTTCCACTCCCGTACTTCGTCGACCGAGGACATAATGGGAAGCATGTTCTTGATGACGGACAGCATGCGGGCAGCGTCTTCTTTTTCCATGTTTTCGCTGCACTGTTCGGCGTACAGAAAAGACAGTCTGTCCAGCTCCTTTTCCATTACCGCCTGCGGATCCGGAACCGTCCTGCCCCGCTGAAGCTCGGTCATGACACGTCCCTTATCTTCTTCCAGTATGCTCTGCAGTTTCATATCCATCTGCGTCATCAACCTTTCCGTATCATGCAGAAACGCGGACCCGCAGGAAGATTTCCCCGTGGAAATCTTCCTGTATGGGTCCGCTTCATTTACTGTTGTACAGCGGCCCGGGCATGGCTCTGCCGCTGCAGTACTGCTCAGCACATGACTGAGCGGTTTTTCATATAAATCACATAGAGTCCCTTCAGAAGCAGTTCGTCGTCCAGAATGATCTGCCTTCTGCAGTGAGGAATGATCTTTTTGGCGAGTCCGCCCGTGGCGATGACAGTCGTCTTTTCGCCAAGCTCCTCCTCGATCCGGTCGATGCACCCGTCAATCGCGCCGGCGCTGCTGTACAGAACGCCGCTCTTCATGCAGTCGACGGTATTCTTTCCGATAATGTGCTTAGGCGCTTCAATGGCAATGCCGCTCAGCTGAGAAGCTCTTGCCGTCAGCGCGTCCAGGGAAATACCGACACCGGGAAGGATCATCCCCCCGATATAATTTTTCTTTGCGTCCACAACGCAAAGCGTCGTGGCGGTTCCCATGTCTATGACGATAAACGGTACCTGGTAGAATGCAAGGCCGGCGACGGCATCTGCTACAAGATCGGCGCCCAGAGTGCCGGGATTGTCCATCTGGATGTTAAGTCCGGTTTTGATCCCCGGGCCCAGTACCTTGACTTCTTTTTCGAGGATCTTCTGGGCTGCGATCCGAACGATCTCGGTGATCTGAGGAACCACGGACGAGATCATGCAGCCTTCGATCTGATTCTTTTTCACATTATGGATATCCAGGATCGTTTTGATGTCCACCGCATATTCCAGCTCGGTCTTGGTTCTGACCGTGCTGATCCGTTCCACAAATCTGGCACCGTTTTCATCAACGCAGCCGCAAACTATATTGGTATTTCCGATATCGATAGCAAAGATCATTTTCAGGATACTCCTCTTTGTACCTTAGGCAGTGACTGCCTCTGCCTTGAAAGGAAGGCGATCAGTGCCTTACCGATGGCAGCCACGAGAACGGCTGCGGCAATGGCTTCCGGAATGCCCGAAGCGGTAACGGTTCCCATGATCAGTCCCCATACGGCGTTTACGGCTACGTCTTTCACTGCCGCATATTCCCTGGCAAGGAGCAGATAAATGCTGCCCATTACGAAAACCGTATTGGTCATGGATCCCACAAATCCTACGATGGGAAGAGACACCCATGTGTTGACTTTCAGTTTTTTAAGAAGGATGAAAAGCCATCCGGACACGACGCCGATCATGATCCTGCAGCCAATGGAGATCCAGAGAGCTTTCAGAACTCCTCCAAAGCTTTCGGCCAGAAACGGCGAAAAAGCAAAGGACAGAAGGGTCGGTGCCATGGTATTGCTGATCATGGAGCAGATTCCGAATACTGCGCCAAGAAACGCTCCGGCGGCAGGGCCGAGTAAAACGGCTCCCAGGATCACCGGGATGTGTACGGTTGTCGCCTTAATGACCGGCAGCTGGATCATGCCAAGGGGCGTGTTCGCCAGCAGTATGACAATGGCTGCCATAAGTGCAACACTGACAAGGTAACGGGTGTCATTCAGTCTTTTTTTCATTTTTCTCCTCCTGTTGCCGCTCCTTAACGGATGCAGCACATACTTAAAATTTTATCAAGAAGCCTCATGGCTGCTTGTTCTTTTGACATGAGCGGCAGTTCCGATTCTTCTGTATGTGAGATCAGTGTAAGGATGTTGGTGTCCCCCTGGAATCCGGCTCCTTCCACCTTCACATTGTTTGCCGCGATCAGATCAAGATTTTTCTTTTTCAGTTTTTTACGCGAGTTTTCCACCATGTCTTTTGTTTCCATGGAAAAACCGCACAGGAACTGCCCCTCCTTTTTATGCTCCCCAAGATACTTGAGGATGTCATCGGTCTTTTCCAGCCCGATTGCCATGCCCCCTTCGTCCTTTTTGATCTTGTCGGAGGCGACGGCGGCAGGTCTGAAATCGGCTACCGCAGCTGCTTTTATGATAATATCCTGGTCATCGGAAACCGCTGTCACCTGTTCGAACATGTCCCTGGCACTTACCACTGGCACATACTTGACAAACATGGGCACATCAAGCGACGTCCTTCCGCTTACCAGCGTGACTTCGGCTCCACGGAGCATGGCCGCCTTTGCGATGGTGTAGCCCATCTTTCCGGAGGAATGATTGGTGATATATCTTACCGGATCAATGGCTTCCTGCGTGGGGCCCGCCGTGACAAGGACCTTCATACCCTTCATGTCCTTTTCATGGGCCAGCTCTTTTTCGATATAACGGAACAGCTCCAAAGGCTCCGGCATTTTACCGCTGCCTGTGTCACCGCAGGCCAGATAGCCGGTTGCGGGCGTTATCACATTCCAGCCGTATTTTACCAGAATCTTCAGATTATCCTGTAAAACCGGGTTCTCGTACATGTTGGTATTCATGGCCGGTGAGATATACAGCGGACATCTTGCCGCCAGCACCGTTGTGGTAAGCATATCATCGGCGATCCCGTGGGCCAGCTTGCCGATCACATCGGCGCTCGCCGGGGCGATCATGATAAGATCCGCCCTTTTCGCAAGCGAAATATGCTTTACCTCGATCGGATGATTCCGGTCAAAGGTATCCGTGATGCACGGATTTCCCGTCAGGGTCTCGAACGTGACAGGCGTGATGAAATATCCGGCGTTCTTCGTCATGATCACATGTACGTCGGCATGCTGCTTTTTCAGCATGCTGCACAGAGACGCGATCTTATAGGCGGCGATGCTTCCTGTCACGCCGATTACGATGGTCTTTCCTTCCAGCAAACAGATCACCCCTTCATCAGCGGATCCGGTCCGGGAATCCTACCTTCCTCTGCACCTTGCGGAGCGTTTTCTGGGCATAATAACCGGCCTTCTCGGCGTTTTCTTTGATAATGGAATCCAGATATGCCTTATCCTTCGACAGACGGGCAAATTCATCCTGAAGCGGCTTCAGAACGCTGATCACGGCTTCTCCGACAGCCGGCTTCAGTTCGCCGTAGCCCTTACCTTCGAATTCGGCCACCACGTCCTGCGGTGTCTTCCCCGTGCAGGCACTGTAGATGTCGATCAGGTTCTTGATGCCCGGCTGCTCGTCTCTGTAGCAGATGATTCCTTCCGAATCCGTCACGGCCCTCTTGCATTTCCGCATGATCGTATCGGGATCGTCCATCAGATAGATGGAGGCATTGGGATTCTCGTCGGATTTTGACATTTTCTTTGTCGGATCCTGAAGGCTCATGATCTTGGAGCCCACTTTTCCGACATAGGCTTCGGGAACCGTAAATACGTCGCCGTAAATATTGTTGAATCTTTCTGCGATGTTCCGGGTAAGCTCCAGATGCTGCATCTGATCGATGCCGACCGGAACCACGTCGGCCTGATAAAGAAGAATGTCGGCCGCCATCAGAACCGGATAGGTGAACAGCCCCGCGTTGATGTTGTCCGCATGCTTCGCCGCTTTGTCCTTAAACTGGGTCATGCGGTTCAGCTCGCCCATATAGGTAAAGCATCCGAGGATCCATGACAGCTCGGCATGGGCGGATACATGGGACTGATAATAAATGCAGTTCTTTTTGGGATCCAGTCCTGCCGCAATGTAAAGCGTAAGAAGTGCCCTTGCGCGTTTTCTGAGCTCCTGGGGATCCTGGCGGACCGTGATCGAATGAAGATCCACCACGCTGTAAAAGCATTCATATTCGTCACTCAATGTGATCCAGTTTTTCAGGGCGCCAAGGTAATTGCCAAGCGTCAGATTACCGGTGGCCTGCATGCCGCTGAACAGTACTTTCTTTCCGTCTATCATCTATCTTAATCCTCCTGATGCTGAATTTTACAGGAAACGAAACAGTTCGTTTTCACACCCTATCTACATTACCCCATCCGGCCTGCTGATGTCAAGAAAATCGTGCCGTAATGGCCTTTCCGGTGAAAGAAAAAGTGCAGAACGGTCCGGAAACCGATTCTGCACTTTTTTCATCTGCCTGTTGTGTTACGGAGCGGGTGCCGCCGCTGCGTCTGCTGCGGGTGCTTCTGCTGCCGCTTCGGGTGCTGCCGCCGCATCAGGTGCGGGCGCTGCCGCCGCATCGGCCGGTGCCGGTGCTTCCTGTACCGCCGTCTGTGTTACAAAGTCTCCTGACGCATAAACGATCTGGCCCTGATAATCCACACGGATCCAGCCGTTCTCGCATACACCGGTGCTTGTCAGTTCAAAGCCCGACGGAACGGTACCGATCGAAGGTGCTTCGGGAGAAGCATCCTGTCTGAGATTCAGACCGTTCGGAAGATCTGCGTTTACTGTATAGGTTGCCTGCTGTACGACTACGTTGATGCCGCTGGGCGTCTGCTCCATAACGGGAACCGGTGTAGGCGTCGCTTCGGGTGTAGGCGTAGCAGTCGGAGGAATCGGTGTAGGTGTCGCCTGGGGCGTGGGCGTTGCTCTTACAACAACTGCCTCTGCATCTGTTCCTTCTGTAAAGCCGCAGCCCGGAATACACAGTGCAAATCCGAGTATTAAGGCCAAAATGCCAACTCTCTTCATGTCAATTGCCCTCCATAAAATACCATTTCTCTTAATATACATGATTTTCGGAAAATATGCAAGTAAAAACGTTTCAGCGCATCTCAGTGAGGAAGCTGATTTTTACCCCGGTATATATATTTTCCTTTCTTTTCGGCAATAATACGTCCATTGTCTGCAGAAAGCGTTCCCCTCAGAAATACCTTTTCGACACCGCCGTGAAGCCGGAAGCCTTCAAACGGATTATTGTCGGTATTATAGGCATGGGTTTTGGCGGAGATAACGTCCTCCTTCTCCGGATCGAAAACGACCAGATCTGCATCCGAGCCTTCTTGTATCACGCCCTTCTGTGGATATACCCCATAGAGTTTTGCCGCTGTTTCGCTGAGAAGCTGACACATCTGTTCCAGGGAGATCTTTCCCGTGCGGACGCCGTAGGTATAAATCAGCGATCCCCTGGTCTGTACTCCCGGAAGTCCTCCCGGGATTTTTGAAAAGTCGTTCCGGCCAAGTTCCTTCTGTTTCAGCGTAAAGCTGCACTGATCGGTGGCGATGGTCTGAATCTCATGATTTTTCAGAGCGTTCCACAGACATTCCTGATCCTCTTTTTTACGGATAGGCGGTGCGCACACATACACGGCGCCGCCAAAGTCAGGCTTTGCGTATACACTGTCATCCAGCAGAAGATACTGGGGACAGGTCTCGCAGTAGACGATCTGACCGTCCGCTCTGGCCTGCCGGATCTCGTCCATTGCCTTTCTGTTTGTGGTATGTACACACATCACCGGTGCGCCCGCTTCTTTTGCGATGACAAGAAGTCGATGAACGGCTTCCGCTTCCATGGTATCCGGCCTGACAAGGGGATGGTTTTCCGGGCCCAGCCTTCCCGCAGCTTTTGCCTCCTCAATTTTCGCGTCGATCACGCCTGCATTCTCGCAGTGTACTCCGGCGAAGCATTCATATTCCTTCAGGCATTTGATGACTTTATAAAGATCCCGGTCGTTCAGGATCATTGCCGGGTAAGTCATGTAAAGCTTAAAGCTGGTGATCCCTTCTTCGATCATCTGCGGGATCTCTTTTTCAACCTCTTCGTTCCACTCCACAACCGACATATGAAAGGAATAATCGCAGGAGCATTTCCCGTCGGCCTTCGCATGCCATTTTTCGAGACCTTCCTTTAAGGAATGACCTCCCTTATCCTGAGAGGCATAATCAATGACCATCGTCGTACCGCCAAGAAGAGCCGCCCTGGTGCCGGTTTCAAAATCGTCCGCAGTAACGGTACCGGCCACTTCAAGATCAAAGTGCGTATGACCGTCGATAAAACCGGGAAATATCAGTTTTCCGGAAACGTCTATTACCTCCGCCTCCGGGTCGGACAGATTTTCACCGATCCTTGCGATCTTCTCACCTTCTGTCAGAATATCCGCCTGTCTCGTGCCGTCACCGGATACGATCAGGCCGTTTTTCAGCAAATACTTCATAAGGATCCCTCCCATTATCATCTGTCAAAAAGCAGCATAACTTCCATGAAGCGTTTACGCCTTATGAATAGCTTAACTCAAAAAAGCCCGATATGCAAGTTTCTGCCATTCCGATTTTGTTTTATATTTATAAAATCCGGCAACTGTGGTATGATAGCATCAGAAATACTGCACATCAGCAGAAAGGAAGGGAGTTCTTATGGTCGAGGGACTGAAATGGACAAAAAATGAAATCGCCCCCTCTGATGACCGGTATCTTTCGCTTATGTCAGAGGAGAACGTCAATACAGCCAATGCCTTTCACAGAAGTTTTCCGCAGTATAAAAGCACGCCGCTGTATCAGCTGAACGAACTGTCAAAATATCTTGGCGTCAGAAATATTTTCTGTAAGGATGAGTCCTGGCGGTTTGGCCTCAATGCATTCAAGGTTCTTGGCGGAGCCTATGCAATGGCAAAATACATTGCCAAAGAAACGGGCCATGATATCAGTGAAGTAAATTATGACTATCTGACTTCTCAGAAGCTCCGGGACGAATTCGGTCAGGCCACATTTTTTACCGCCACAGACGGCAATCACGGACGTGGTGTTGCGTGGGCCGCAAAACGTCTTCATCAGAAGGCAGTCATCCGCATGCCGAAGGGCACGACCCGGACCCGTTTTGAGAACATCGCAAAGGAAGACGCCATTGTCACCATAGAAGAAGGCAACTATGACGACTGCGTACGCATGGCGGCAGAAGAAGCCGCCCGTACCGAGCACGGCATCGTCATCCAGGACACCGCCTGGGAAGGCTACGAAGAAATTCCGTCCTGGATCATGCAGGGCTACGGGACCATCGTCCTGGAAGCCGACATGCAGCTGCGTCTTGCCGGGATCGACCGTCCGACCCACGTATTTGTGCAGGCAGGTGTCGGTTCTCTTGCGGGAGCCGTGATCGGGTATTTTGCGAACCGTTTCAAGGATGATCCGCCCGTCATGGTCGTCGTCGAGCCTAATGGAGCCGACTGTCTGTATCAGTCCGCAATGCGAAAGGACGGATCCCTGATCAGCCTGAAGGGTGATCTGAAAACCATTATGGCAGGCCTGTGCTGCGGTACTGGCAACACGGTCAGCTGGGACATTCTCAGGAATCACGCCGACGCGTTTATCTCCTGCCCCGACTGGATCAGCGCAAAGGGCACCCGTATCTATGACTGTCCGCTTAGCGGCGATCCCCGCATCGTCTCCGGCGAATCCGGCGCCGTTACGCTTGGAATCGCATTCACCATCCTGAAGGACGAATCGCTCGGCGATCTGAAAGAAGCCTTAAAGCTCGATGAAAATTCCAATATCCTGGTGATCTCTTCAGAAGGCGATACCGACCCGGTCCGCTTCCGCGAGATCATCTGGGACGGTCTGTACGGGCTTGAGGAATCCAGAAGTATATAATTATAAGACTCACATATCATCCACCAACCATCAATATAAGGAGGACACCATCATGGGCTTGGATTATGCAAAGATTCAGAAGGCAGCAGAAGGATATCAGGAGGAAATGACAAAGTTCCTTCGTGACCTTGCGGCGATCCCCGGTGAAAGCTGCGGCGAAAAAGGACATGTCATGCGCATCAAGGAAGAAATGGAAAAGGTCGGCTTCGACAAGGTAGAGATCGATCCCATGGGCAATATCCTTGGCTATATGGGCAGCGGCGAAAAGCTGATCGCCTTTGACGCACATATCGATACTGTCGGAATCGGAAATATCGTCAACTGGGAATTTGATCCCTATAAGGGCTACGAAACTGAAACCGAGATCGGCGGACGCGGAACCTCCGATCAGCTGGGCGGCATCGTTTCCTCTGTATACGGCGCAAAGATCATGAAGGATCTCGGCCTTCTGAACGACAAATATCAGGTTCTGGTTACCGGAACCGTACAGGAAGAAGACTGCGACGGTCTCTGCTGGCAGTATATCATTAAAGAAGATCATGTACGTCCCGAATTCGTCGTTTCCACCGAGCCCACCGACGGCGGTATCTACAGAGGCCACAGAGGCCGCATGGAAATCCGCGTGGATGTAAAAGGCATCTCCTGCCACGGCTCCGCGCCCGAACGTGGTGACAACGCGATCTATAAGATGGCCGATATCCTTCAGGACGTCCGCGCCCTGAACGAGAACGATGCGGCCGACGATACCGAGATCAAGGGTCTCGTAAAAATGCTGGACAAAAAGTACAACAAAGACTGGGAAGAGGCCAATTTCCTTGGCCGCGGCACCATCACCGTATCCGAAATCTTCTTCACCTCACCCAGCCGCTGTGCCGTAGCCGACTCCTGTGCGGTTTCTCTTGACCGCCGCATGACCGCCGGAGAGACATGGGAATCCTGCCTGGACGAGATCCGCGCCCTTCCGGCCGTACAGAAATACGGCGACGATGTAAAGGTCAGCATGTACAATTACGAACGTCCCTCCTGGACCGAACTCACCTATCCCATCGAGTGCTACTTCCCGACCTGGGTGCTTCCGAAGGACGACGTGGTTACCCGCAGCCTCGAAGAAGTACACAAGGCCCTCTACGGCGAAGAAAGAGTCGGCTCTCCCGAAACACAGGAAGCAAGAAAACAGCGCCCGCTGATTGACAAGTGGACATTCTCGACAAACGGTGTTACGATTATGGGAAGGAACGGCATCAAGTGCATCGGATTCGGACCCGGCGCCGAAGCGCAGGCCCATGCCCCGAACGAGAGAAGCTGGAAGATCGACCTTGTAAGGTGCGCTGCCATTTATGCCGCTCTGCCCACAGTATACTGCGAAAAATAACGGAGGATTCGAGAGATTATGAAAACACTGCAGGACTATATCGACAAGCTGAACGCCCTGAATTTCAAGGAAATGTACAACCAGGACTTCTTCTGGACCTGGGACAAGTCGGACGATGCGATCGAGGCGGTATTTACCGTAGCCGACGCTCTTCGCTATATGCGTGAGCACAACATCTCCACCAAGGTCTTTGAAAGCGGTCTCGGAATCTCCATCTTCCGCGACAACTCGACCCGTACCCGTTTTTCCTTTGCTTCCGCCTGCAACATGCTCGGTCTGGAAGTACAGGATCTTGACGAGAAAAAATCCCAGATCGCCCATGGCGAAACCGTCCGTGAAACCGCAAACATGGTCTCCTTCATGGCAGACGTGATCGGTATCCGCGACGATATGTACATCGGAAAAGGCCATGAATATCAGAAGGCATTCATGGACGCGGTTGCCGAAGGAAACCGTGACGGTATCCTCGAGCAGAGACCGACCCTTGTAAACCTTCAGTGCGATGTCGATCATCCCACACAGTGCATGGCAGATATGCTTCATATTATCCATGAATTCGGCGGCGTAGAAAATCTGAAGGGTAAAAAGCTTGCCATGACATGGGCCTACTCTCCTTCCTACGGCAAGCCTCTTTCCGTACCGCAGGGCGTAATCGGCCTGATGACCAGATTCGCCATGGATG
>CAMNNM010000011.1 GCA_946545425.1 uncultured Blautia sp.
ATGCTGCCGACCGTCACCAGGTGTCCGCCGTTCTGTTCGCAGAACTGCTTTGCCTGATTCCAGTTCAGAAGGCTGCCGTTGATCTCGTTGAACGCAAGGTAGGTGTGTCCGTCCAGCACCACCGGGCCGGATACGGCCTGAGAAACAAGTGCCGGATCAACCGACGCTGCCTCCGGTATCGTTACTTCCGGAAGAGCATGCGCTTCGCCGGAACTGCCTTCGGCTTCGCTGACCTCGTTTTCGAGGACCACGGTCACCGCTGCGCTGCTGCCGAGGGTTTCCGCGATATCCGCATCAATTGCACTTCTGGCTTCATCAAAAGACGTATAGCTCTCGGAGCTCCAGACCCGCAGGCTCACTTCATTTCCGTCGGCGTCGTAGTCTTTCTCTTCGATCTGATTTCCATACTCATCCTTCAGGATCTCGGACGGATCATAAATGGTCCCGTCCCCCGCCTGGATCAGCTTTCCGATGGAATCGACGGTATAAACATTCTGAACAGAAGTCGTTCCGTTCTCCTGTAAAACCGGAAGAGACGTCATGGTAATGAAATACAGCTTATTGTATACAGACGGCGGCAGAATTTCCTGATTTCCTTCGGAAGCGTTCTGTATGGCCTTCTCTGCTGCCGCTCTGGCCTCCGCTTCATCTGCCGTGGCGCCATAGATTCCGGCAAGCTGGATCTGCGCGTTCTGCAGATCTCCCCAGCTGTAATCAGAAAGGAAGCTTTCGGCAGCATCAATACTTCCGCCGAAGGCGCCTGCGGCCACCTTTTCGTCAGCCCAGGCCTTCACGGTTTCCTGCGCTTTTTCCTGGCTGAAATCGACCAGATAGGTCGGCATATCACTGATGGTGTAGGAATATGCATCAGTCCCGACCAGGTACCCGTTTCGTTTCAGATAATTCTCGTCATATCCAATCGTCCCTTCCAGGGTGTCTCCGTTGTTCAGCGCTGCCCGGCCAGAATCCGGCCTTGTGATCGCATCCGCATAGGGAAGGTCCCAGTTGACGTTATAATTGACGCTCAGGTTCGGGCAGATTCCCGTGATGACCGGCGTCACCGCCTCTGCAAGATCCACCTGCTGCGGCTCCTGAAGTCCCTCAACTGTACCGGTGGCCTCGCCGCCCTCCAGAATAATGCCAATCGAATCATACTGGGACTGCTCCGCCGTGACCGTTGCGGTAACGGTGTCCCCGTTGGAAAGATCGAACTGCTCCGGCGAAGAAACGTACGGTGCATTCCGTACCTCATAAACCGCAATATCGTTCGCGGCTGCGCTGCCGGCCGCCGTGATCTGAGCGTTTACAGCTCCAAGATATCCGTCCCAGTCAAAGCCAGCGTACGCAGTGCCGATCCCGTCAAAGCCCTGATAGCTGAAGGTAACATAGTCGGTCAGATCGATCGTAACCCCGTCCACCAGGCCGGATACATCAAATTTCTTCTGCCCGTTGCTCAGGGTGGTCTTGTATTCTTTCAGATTTTTGCTGTCCAGCTTGGTCGTGACTGTGATCTGATCGCCGTTTTTCAGTCCGCTTTCTGTGGATACCGCGATATCCCTTTCGGCGATGGAAAGAATATTCCGGATCGAAGTCTTTTCGTTCTCCGAAAGGCCTTCCTTGCTGGCCGCGGCAATGGCATTCAGGGCCGCTTCTTCGTCAAACTCCACGACAGCCTGCCCTTCTCCGTTCAGCCCTGTAAACCGGACCTGTACATAATCCAACACATTCAGCTTTGTCCCGCCGCATCCCGACAGCATCGCCGCTGCCGAAAGTGCAGCCGCACCGATGACAAGACGCCTGATCGTCTGCTTCCTCATAATGCTTCCCTCCATTCAGATCCCGTCCGTGAGACTGAGTTGACGTACGTTATAAATTCATTATATAATAAAGTACCGTAAACTGTCACGCAGATACTGAATTTTCTGTGCATTTTCAACAGAAAAGAGAAAAACGGAGGTAAACTCATGTGTTCCAGTAAAACGATTACTGCATTTCTGATGTCTGGATTTTTACTTTTTTCCGGCGGCTCTTTAATTTCTTCCGGCATCCTCTCCCCGGCCGCGGTTTCCGCCGCCGAGGGCGATTATGAACTGAACGACTATGTTCTGTTCGACGAAGACACCTGCTCCATGACGATCAACGATATCACCATCGACAACGATTGGGGCGTGATGCTCAACGTCACATGCGAAAACAAGACCGAAGACCACGTCCAGATGTTCACTCTTGGCAATGCCTCCGTCGACACCTATCTCATCGATCCCTTCTGGGCAGACGAAGTCGAAGCCGGTGCCTCCCACGAGTCCAGCATCGCCTTCAGCATCGAGGAAATGGAATCCTATGGCATCACCTCGGCCGATGAGATCTGTTTCGATCTGACAGTCTTTGATTCCAATGATTTTTCGGCCGAACCGTTTTATGCAGATTCCTTCACGATCTATCCCACCGGCCTGTCGGAAGGCGATGTGTTCATCCCGGAATATGTTCCGGCTGAAGATGCCCAGGCGCTCGTGCAGGATGACAGGCTCTCCTTTATTTATGAGTATTCAGAAAAAGACGATTTCTGGGGATACGCTCTCTATGTCTATCTGGACAACCGCACGGATCTGACCCTCAAGTATGCGCTGAGCGAAGTGAAAGTAAACGGCGTCGACTGCGATCCCTTCTGGCAGACCGTGGTCGCCCCGGACAGACGCGGCCGTGTGCGTATCGCCTTTTTTGCCCTTGAGGACCTTGGCGTCACCGGAGATGTGACCGACGTTTCTTTCCGGCTGACGGTATCGGACAACAATGACTGGGAGGCAGAGCCCCTGATGGATGAAAGCTTTGAGATCCAGCCGTAAATACAAAAAGCGTGAAATAAAAAACGCGGCGTGCGAAACAGCGATCCTTCGCTGTATTCGCACGCCGTTTTTTCAGATATCCAGTGCCGCGTGATATCCCCAGTACACCGCATTCGTGATCGTGGACACCCTTGCCGCATCTCCGATCACGCGAACAAACGGGGCGGTGTTCATCAGTGCTTCCACCACATCCGTTCTGGAGCGCTGCCCCAGAGCACAAATGACGGTAGTCCCTGCGACCAGCACTTCTTTGCCTTCCTTGTCCTGACACAGGATGCCATCCGGCGTCACCTTCAGCCCCCGGTATCCCGTATGGACGGTCACATACTTCTCGATTTCCTTCATCAGGAGCGGTCTGTGGCGTACGTTGGCGTCCGGGGCCAGCATGTCCCGCATCTCGATGATCTGAACCTTCTTTCCTTCCATTCCAAGGTGTACGGCACATTCACAGCCGGCCAGACCTCCGCCAAACACTACGACCTGATCCGATACTCTGTCCTTTTCCCTGTAATAATCATTGACGATAACCACATTGTCTCCGTCCAGTCCCGGAATCGGCGGCACCAGCGGTTTTGAACCCGCAGCGATGATCAGCGCGTACGGTGCCTCCTTTTCCACATATTCCGGGGTCACCTCGGTATTGCAGCGGATCTCGACGCCGGCACGTTCTGCCAGCAGCCGGTATGTGCCGGCCAGCTCATACATCTCATGCTTGAATGGAAGCGCCTGTTCGCTCTTCAGAATTCCTCCGGTCTCAGCCTCCTTCTCACACAGGATCACCTGATGTCCTCTTCTTGCTGCGGTGTATGCAGCATAAAGTCCTCCGGGACCGCCGCCCGCTACAAGCACCTTTCTTTTCACGGGTGCCGGTATCACTTCCGTCCCGTCCATTTCTCTTCCGATCAGCGGGTTGACGGTGCAGCGTCTGGTGGCTGTCGCGGCCCGCTCCGCCATGCAGGTAAAGCACCTGAGGCATCGCACGATCTCGTCCTCCCTGCCTTCCGCGACCTTACGCGGGAGGAACGGGTCGGCCAGCAAAGCCCTTCCCATATAGACGACGTCCGCCTTGCCGGACGCGATGATCTCTTCCATCTGGGCGGGATCGTTCAGTCCTCCGATCGTCGCCACCGGAACCGTAACATGCTTCTTGATTTCTGCAGCCAGGTACACGTTTCTGCCATGTTCCGTGAACATGGAAGGATGCGTGATTCCGAAGGTACGCTGATAAGTTCCGGCCGTCACGTGAAGCAGATCGATGTAGGGCTCGATCACCTTTGCGATACGGATGGCCTCCTCCAGATCATAGCCCTCCTCGACAAATTCCGAACCGCTCAGGCGGAACTCGATGGGAAAACCGGGTCCGACAGCCTCCCGCACGGCCTGCAGTACTTCGATTGCAAACCGGCAGCGGTTTTCAAGACTGCCGCCGTACTCATCCGTCCGATGATTGAACATCGGCGACAGAAACTGGTTGATCAGCCAGCCGTGTCCTCCATGAACCATGACCATCTCAAATCCCGCACGCCTGCAGAGCCCCGCCGTATGACCATATGCGGCAACGATCTCGTCGATCATGTCCTTTGTCAGCGCCTTTACCACCACGCCGTCGGACCGTACGCCGTCGGAAGCACTCCACTGGCTGATGCTCTTCTGCCGGTCCTTGTCCGTCATATAGGTTCCCGCATACATGCCGGAATGGCTCAGCTCAATGCTGGGAATACATCCGTGACGACGTATCGCATCGGCCGTATATGTTGCACAGGAAAGAGAATTCAGGATGGTCTCATCCAGATGATAAGCGTGGCTTGCGTCCGTCTTCGGATGTACCATCAGCTCGCTGACCGTTACGGCCCCGGCTCCGCCCCTGGCACGAAGCTCATAAAACGCCGTGGACTTCGGTCCGATGCACCCGTCATTGGTGATGTCGGTCCCGCCCATGGGGGTCGAGAACATGCGATTGCGGAAGGTGACCCGTCCCAGCGTGATCGGGGACGAAAGATGTGGATATTTGCGTTCCATTCTATACCGCCTTTCTGCAGCTGTGGATTCTGCTGATATGGAAAAGGTCTGCCGTGCTGAATTGTTTCCAGCATGACAGACCTTCATTAAACTTTACAGTTACTCCTTCACTGCTCCGACCGTGATACCCTTCACGAAATACTTCTGCAGGAAGGGATACGCGATCAGTACGGGAAGCAGGCCGATCACACCGATCGCCATACGGGAGGTCGTGGTGGGCACGCTGCCGGTGGTAACGCCGGAGCCCTGCGCCGCGCTGGCAAGCCACGTAATGTTCTGACTGATCCGGTTAAGCATCAGCTGAATGGTGTAATACTGGCTTCCGTTACGCTCGGTAAGGTAGTACAGACCGTTTGTCCAGTCATTCCAGTAGGCAAGTCCGGTCATCAGACCGATCGTCGCATTGATCGGTACCGACAGCGGCATGACGATCCTCCAGAAGATCCCGAATTCACTGCAGCCGTCGATTCTGGCAGCCTCACGAAGGGCCGCGGGGATGCTGTTCTGATAGTAATTCTTGACCAGGATGACATTAAACGCGTTCATCATCAGGTTCGGGAAGATCAGCGCAGCAAGCGTGTCTCTGATATGAAACACATTGCTCCAGATGTAGTAGCTTCCTACCACGCCGCCCGAGAACAGCATCGTAAAGATGCAGAGGAAGTTCATAAGCTTTACGCCCGGAACAAAGTCCATCGAAAGCGTGTAGGCGAACATGCCGGTGATGATCATGCTCAGGCCTGTTCCGACGATCGTAACAAGGATCGTCATCAGGTAGCTTCTTCCGATGTCAGCCCAGCGGGTCGCGATGTAGGTGTAGGCGTCCATGCTGAACTTGTGCGGGATGATGGAATAACCCAGCGTCATGACCGAATTCTCGTCGCTGAAGGATGCGGAAAGCAGCAGCAGGAACGGGATCAGGGCACACAGGGCAAATATCATCAGAACGGTGTGAGAGATGACCTGCCATTTGGCAGTATCTTTACTTTTGATCGTCATTCTTCTCTCTCCTTTCTCAGAACAAAGCATCCTGTTTGCTGACCCGTTTTACCACGGCGTTGGCCACAAGGATAAACACGAAGCCTACTACGGACTGGAAGACGGCCGCTGCCGCGGACATCGCAAAGTCATTGTTGTTCATCAAGGCGTTGTAGACATATACATCGATCGTCTGGGTCACGCCGTACAGTGCGCCTGAGTTTCTGGGGATCTGATAGAACAGACCGAAATCGGAGTTCGCGATCCTTCCCAGATTCAGGATCACCATCGTGATGACCGTTGATTTGATCAGCGGCAGGGTGATGGATTTGATCTGCTGCCATTTTGTCGCGCCGTCGATGGTGGCTGCTTCAAAGTACTCCGCGCTGATGCTGACGATGCTGGAATAGTAGATGATCAGCATGTAGCCGACGCCCTTCCACATGTATACGAAGAACAGGATGAAGGGCCAGTACTTCTGCGTCGAATACCAGTTGATGTTCTGTCCGCCGAAGAAACGGAGAACACTGTTGATCAGACCGACGTCCTGTGCCAGGAAGGCATAGGCAAGGTAGCTTGCCAGAACCCAGCTGATCAGGTACGGGATCAGGAGCACACTCTGATAGAACTTTGCGAACTTTTTCGAACGGATCTCGTTCAGAAGGATCGCAAGTGCGACCGCGATTGCTGTTCCCAGGATGATGAAAGCCAGGTTATAGAGAATGGTATTGCGGATGATCGTAAAGGCAGTTTTGGAACTGAACAGGAATTTGAAATTGTCAAATCCGACCCAGTCGCTGCCGAAGATACCCTTTCTGACGTCCAGTCTCTTGAATGCCAGGAGCATTCCGTAAAGAGGCATAAAGTTGTTGCAGATCAGGTAGATGATTCCCGGAAGCGCCATCAGATAGAACGGCAGGCACTGCACGAACCGGTTTTTCTTTTTTGCCGTCATATTACTTCTCCCTCTCCCTGATACGGAAACTGTAAATGATTACTCCTGGTTGGCAAGCCATTCGTCAAGCTGTTCCTGATTGGCTTCGATGATCTGGTCAAGGCCTGCTGCCTCCAGTTCGGAGATAAACTGCGGAAGAACGCTGTCCACGTCTACGGTTCCCCATGCAAGCTGTGCGCGGTAGGTCTGCAGCACGTTGTTGATTGCGGAGATCTGACCCACATAATTCGTTGCATCGAAAGCGTAACCGAATGCCTTGGAATATTTCACGGTGTTGTTATAGTTGGAGATCTCGTCAAACATCTCAGCGTCGATCGGAGTATATTTCGGAGTTCTCAGCTCGTCGCCGTAAATCGGAACCTGTCCGCCATAAGGAGAAGTCATACGGTCCACGCCGTCCACATAGTCCACGATGATCCTGCCGTCGTCCAGTGTTTCCACGATCTGATAGGTCTCGCCTTCCAGTCCGCAGGAAAGAATGGCGGCTACGTTCTCGGAAAGGTCTCTCTTCTGATACAGCATGTTCAGGAATTCCATGGTCTTTTCAGGCTCGGAGCAGGTGACCGGAATTGCCCACAGACCGTAGGAAGCGATGGAAGTCGTTGCAAAGTCTTCAAAGAAACGGATGATCGTCAGGTCCTGTCCGACGGACTGCTCGTTAACCAGGATTCCGTCCAGTCCGGAAGCGTTGGTTCCGATGAAAGCTCCAAGATAATGACCGGTCTGAAGAAGGGTCGGCCAGGTGTCGGTGATGGAGATGACGTCCGGGTTGATGTAGCCGTTGTTGTAATACTCACGGACTCTGTCATAGGCTTCCCTGTATTCGTCGGTTGCAAAACGGTTCACAACGGTGGTGTCTTCAAGACCGCCGTTCATCAGAGAACCGACAGCCGGGTCGCCAAGATCGTCGGTCGGGCAGAGGATCGGAATGATGTCTCCGTCGGCATATCCGGCGATCGAATAGTATCCGTCACCCTTTGCTTCCTTGTAGGCCGCCATGACTTCCTCGACGTCTTCCAGTGTATAGATCTGATTCTCGTCAAAGGAGAAGCCCAGCTCTTCCAGCTCGGAGGTAAGCGCTACAAAGCTGCAGCCGTGTGCCGCATAGTAGTTTGCCGGAACCGCATACATGGTCTCGCCGGTGTAGCCAAGCTTTTCCAGCTCGCCGAGGCATTCATGGATGTCCTGTCCGTATTCCTCATACAGATCGTTCAGCGGAAGCAGCATGTTCTTTGTGGAGTAGTTGGAAATGGAATCCATGTTGGAGCCCATCGGAAGGATGCACATCAGGTCGATCTCCTCGTTGGAGGTGATGGCCAGTGCGGAAGTGGAGGGAAGATCCCATGCAGCGATCGGATCCAGGGTAACGGTCACGCCGATCTCGTCCTCGGTGATCGCGTTGATGGCTTCTTCCACATCCTCAAGACCGGAAAATTCCTGTCCGAAGGTGACGATCTGCATTTTCAGGTTGAAGGTGTCGTCTGCCATTGCGGGAACGGCACTTCCTGCTGCCAGGCCCAGTGTCATTGCTGCGGTAAGTACGGAAGATACGATTTTCTTGTTCATCAGGGCTCTCCTTTCTGAATGCCTTTGTTTGGACGGCCGTCCTGCAAATACGGCCGGATCACTTTTTTAAGCTGGTTTCATTATACCCGGGGCAACTGGATAAGAACATTCTCATTCCGAACTTCCACCTTTTGAAATTTAAACTTCCGAAAGCATATAAAACCATGGTACACTATATGCAGCGACGAAAGAAAGGAGCGGTCCCATGCAGAAAAAGAAAAAAGCCTCCCTTATGACAAAGGCGGCCGTTATTCTGATGATCCTGATCCTGCCGTTCAACATCATCAGTCTCGTGACCTCGGTGGTGTCGTACCGGAACTCGATGAATACGGTCAAAACCGCCATCTCACACTCCATGGATTCCTGCAGACTGCTTCTGAAAAACCGGATCCGCAACACCGACTCCGTGCTGTACGAGCTCACCAGCAACGATACCCTGCTGCTGAACATGTGTCAGGAAAAAGACGAGTCCCGGTACCGCATCCTGCGGTATCAGTTCTTTCAGTATCTGAATGAAGAAGTCAAGACCTCGGATATCGCGGGTTCCTGGTTCTTTTATCAGACCGACCGCGACGATTACATTCCCCTGCCCGCCTATACCGGTGCCACGGCAGGTTCCAGGCCGTACTTTTCCTATATCGAAAATTACGACTACTCCAGTTCCCACTGGTTTATTACAGAAGACCGTTCCTCTCTGATGCGGATCCTGTATGTCAACACCATGCATCTGTACTGCGCGGCGATCATCGATCTGACGCCCTATCTGAACGACCTGGAAAACATCAGCGATTACGCTTCCTTCCGAAGTACATTCGAAGACCATTCCCCCGAAGAAGAAACCGGCCTTCTGGTCTTCACCGATCAGGTCACGGACGGTGTCTTTCTGAATGTGTCGGTGTCAAAGCAGGATATCAACAACAGCCTCAGCTTCATGGAGCACGCGCAGATCCTGTTTTTTATCCTGTACCTTGCGCTGATACCTCTCCTCTATTACCTGATGCGGAAAAACGTCGGAAAACCGCTGGCGGACCTGAACAGTGCCCATGCGGAGCTTCAAAAGGGCAATGAGAATTACCGGATCACACAAGTCTCCGGTTCCAGAGAATTTCAGGAATCCTACGACAGCTTCAATCAGATGGCGTCCTCCCTGCAGACGCTTCAGAAGCAGGTTCTCGACAAGGAGCTGGCCAACAAGCAGCTCCAGATCGACTATCTGCAGCTGCAGATCCGGCCCCATTTTCTGCTGAATTCCTTCAATGTGCTGTATACCCTGATCCAGAACGGCCAGAGAGAGCCTTCTCAGCAGATGATCCTGTTTCTCTCCGACTATTTCCGCTATCTGTTCCGGAGCGGAAACGAACTGCAGCTTTTTTCCAAAGAACGCAAGCTGATCGAAGACTACATGAACATCACAAAGATCTACTATCCCTCGTCCTTCGAAGTCTCCTATCAGCTGGACCCGAACCTGGATCTGATGCGGGTGCCGCCGCTTCTGCTGCACAGCTTTATGGAAAACATCATCGCCCACGCCCTTCTGCCCGACAGGCAGGTCCACATTGTCTTTTCGGGAGAATATGAGGACGGGATCGTAACCTTCTATATTTCGGATGATGGTAAAGGAATGGACACGGCAGCGATCGAAAGCATCAATCACATCCGGGACATTCCCATCGACGACGGTAAAAACGTCGGGATCAAAAATTCCATTTACCGGCTCAAGCACTATTACGGGGAAGGGGCATCCGTAGTCTGCGAATCCGAGATCAACGTCGGCACCACCTTCACCATAACCATTCCTTATAATCTGGAGGAAGACTAAATGAACCTGCTGATCGTCAACGATATCGTCATGGAAGCCAACACGATGGCGTCCGGCATCCCCTGGGAAAAGAGCGGGATCGACCGGGTCCATACCGCTTACAGCGCAGGAGCGGCGCGGGAGATCATCCGCGGCAATCCCATCGATATTCTCCTGTGCGATATCGAAATGCCGGATGAAAACGGTCTGTCCCTGATCCGCTGGATCAAGGAGAACGGATATGACATCGAATGCATCCTGCTGACCTGTCACGCGGACTTCGCCTATGCCCAGGAAGGCATTTCCCTGGGTGTGGAAGACTATATCACTCTGCCCGCAAAGTACGATGATATTGCCGCCTCCGTACAGAAGGTATGCCTCCGGCACCAGAAGCATCAGGAAGATCTCCGGCTTCAGAATTACGGGAAAAGCTGGCTGGCCACAAAGGCCCAGACCCTCGAAGACAATCACGAGGAAGATGTCCGCCATACGCCAGCCCAGATCGCGGAGGAATGCGTCCGGTATATCCTGGACCATATCAGCGAGAGCGAACTGGTTGTCAACGACGTCGCCTCCCATGTCTACCTGAATCCCATCTATCTGAACCGGATCTTTAAAAAAGAGAAAGGCAGCAGCATCAGTCAGTGGATCATAAAAGAAAGGATGGAGCTTGCCTCCACCCTTCTTCTGACAACCGACCGCCCGGCCGTCGAGATCGCGGCCCAGGTCGGCTACAACAATTATCCGTATTTTTCCACTGTGTTCAAAAAGTATTTCGGAACAACACCCTCCCAGTACGTTAAGGAACGAGGCGGAGCCGGATAAGATACACATCGTTGACCTGAAGTTCCGCCTCGTAACGGAAAACGCCATTCTCAAACTGCCACTCCGGCGTCTCCGTCTGCATTTCGGACCTCTGCTTCAGATTTTCGATCTCCGCTCTTCTCAGGTCCGCCGGAGAACCCATGTCCTCCCACAGCTTCAGCGGATTGCAGTGCGTCTCGTCGATTCTCTGCAGCGTCACCTCATAAGGCGCTCTGTCCAGCTCGACCGAAACAGAAACCGGCTCTGCCGGAAGATCCGGCTGCTTCAGATTCTGCCGGTACAACAAAATCTGCATCCCGTCGCCGCCGCAGAATGCCGCGGCTTCCACCTCGGACCCTTCCGGCATGGACACCTCCAGACGGCTGTCTCCCACATCCGCAAGCATTTTCAGTGCGTGGAAGGACGTTTTTTTGATCCCGCCCTGGGTCAGCAGGCCAAATCCTCCATGAAACTCTTCGGAAAACTGATGCAGCTCTTCAAAGATATCCGAAACACACCAGACGCATGTCCCGTCTGCTTTTCCTTCCATATTCAGCGCCGTGCGGACCAGATAGGCTGCCTGCTTTCTTGTATCGTTGCTGTAGGCCGAAAAGGTCGCGCACATATTCCATTCGTCATAATACAGCGGAAGACCGTCCGTCTGTTTTCTGGTCAGTTCCGCGTTCTTTACAAAGACATCCCTGTCGAGCTCCTGTTCGCGGGTCGGGTCTCCAAAGAGTTTTCTCAGAATCTCAAGGAGCGGCGTTCCTTCTTGAAACGATGCAAAGAATTCCCGGTTCCTCGCGGCCTGCTCTTCGGGTGTGAGGATGTTGACTGCGGTTTCCGCCGGTTCGGCGCTGACACCGATAAACGGATCTCCGACATACTGATGGGTTGATACAAAATCTGCAGGAATATTGTTTTCTCTGCAATGACGCACAAAGTCTCCGACCCAGTGGCTGCCGCTGGTCGCGGGGCCGCCTACTCTGAGATCCGGGCAGACCTCCTTGACGGCCCGTGCCGTGACATCGTAAAGAGCAAAATAATCCTTCTGCGTTCCTTTAAAGAAGGGATGCTGCAGATCCGGCTCGTTCCAGACCTCGAAATACCAGGTCTTCACCTCTTCCTCGCCGTATCTGTGAAGAAGGTACCGGATAAACGCCCTTATAAAACGTGCCCACTCGTCCAGATTTTCCGGCATGTTGGTATTGGCGCCGTACAGTCCCCTGTGCGGCGTTTTGTCTTTTGCCAGCGGGGACGGCATAAAGGACAGCTCCACAAAGGGCTTCATGCCGCAGTCCAGCACATTGTCATATACCTGTCCGCACTTCCGGAAAGACCACTCCCGCAGCCGGTCCGTGCCCGGAATGCCAAGAACATCCTCAAAACTCTGCACCGTATCCATGTCATCGCAGAAGATTCCGTGAAACCGGATATACCGGATACCAAGCACATCGTGGATCAGCTTTACCTGCTCACAGTAATCCTTCCGGAGCATCTGCGAAGCATGGTCGCTTCCGATTCCAAACTGCCAGTGCCTGTCAAAGCGATGTGCGGGCGTTCCCTTTTTTATAAACAGTTCCATAGTCCTGACCTTCCTTTTCTGCCGTCCCTGCAAGTGTTGTCTCAATCCTCGTAAAATCTCATGTCGCCCCAGACCTCCAGAAGCTCCCGGCGGTCGAGGTTCTCTGTTCTTGTCTCGTGGTCAAAAATCCGCACCGGCGGGATCTCCCCTTTAAACACCGGCCAGTTTTCGGGATCCGGCTCGCCGGTTTTCACAAAACGGATCCACGGTTCATGCAGGTCCCGGATGATCCGGTCTGCGGCTTCCTCTGTCTCTCCCTCAAAGAAGAACCGGCTGAACTCATGCTCCTTTACGCCGAATACGCAGGGCAGTTCAAAGGCATGGGTTGCCAGCATTCCGCTCTTTTTTGCAGATTCCGAAATGAATTCGAAGCGGTACATCCAGGTATCCTCATACTGTCCCTGCAGCAGCGCCGCCTTGATCGACGGCATTTCCCATACATAGTCCGTCGCAAAGTGGACAAAGGGATCACCGTATTTCGCTTCCTTTTCCGGATCATCGTAGTAAGCCCTGATCCTGTCGTAGCCGGCTGAATTTCCGTTTTTCTCAAACATGTCGCGGACCATCTCCCAGCTGTTGGGAAATCCGGTATCCTCCGGACGTACGAACATCGTCCCCTCATGCAGGTTCGTGCCGATGATCAGCTTGATCCCCTTTGCACAGCCCTTTTTGATGGCATCCAGAGGTCTCTCCGGCAGAAGGTCGTCGATCACCGGACCCGGCTCGAAGATTCCCGGCCAGCGGTACTGATGCACTCGTTCCTGATACCTGGCGGCACGGATCATCTCAAAGGGATCCGCGTTCAGCAGCTTTTCGTACAGACCGTCCTCGGTCCATCCCATTCCTTCCAGGAAAAGATCCACGTTCTTCCGCTGCATTTCCGGCGTCATGACACAGTTGCACAGTCCGCTCTCGGCGATGACCTGGTTAAAGTATCCTTTGACGGAGGGAACAGCCATAAGAGTCACCACGGCTGCGCCTCCGGCCGATTCGCCGGCGATCGTCACCCGCTCCGGATCTCCTCCGAAAAAGGCAATGTTCTCGTGGATCCATTTCAGCGCCATGATCATGTCGGAAAGACCACGGTTGCTCTCGACCGCCTCACATCCCGGCCGGGTCGAAAAATCAAAAAAGCCGGGAACATTCAGCCGGTACTGAAAGTTCACATAGACGACGCCGTCCTTAGCAAAACTGTCGCCGTGATACAGCGTGTCGCTGCAGCTTCCGCACATATATCCGCCGCCGTGGATCCACACAAAGACCGGCAGCTTATCGCCTTCCATCGGGCGGACCACATTGACGGTCAGACATTCGTCCGCACCCTGATCGATATTATGATCATCCTGAAAAGCGACCGGTCCGTATTCCTTTGCAGAGAGTATGCCGTCCCACGGCTCACACTCCTGTGCCCGCTTCCATCTGAGTTCTCCCGCCGGCTGCTTTGCATAGGGGATTCCCAGGTACTTCAGAAGCCCGTTTTCCTCAAATCCTTCCACCATTCCATATCCGGTCTTTACAAGCTTGTCCATACGCTCTGCCTCTCCTTCGTATTCTCGGTCAAATTCTGAATTGTTACAGTTGTTACTCTATCAGCTGACTGCCCCGTCGTTTCCTTCCTGTATCCGGATGACTCCCTTCGGAGTGACCAGCTCTCCCCGGATCCATTCCAGATTTCCGGGATCCGTGTTCTTCTCAAAGGTCTCAAAGCCGGGACTGGTCGGCCGGATGCCCAGGTAGACCGCCGGCAATGCATACAGGATAAGCGAACCCCAGGCATGGCAGTCGCTTCTCTGATCCGTAAAGTTTTCCACACAGGTGGTCATATGGTTGTCCAGCATGGTCTTCCAGGGCTCCCACAGCCTGTCGGCCTCCTTCATCATGCCGGCCTTTTTCAGGGCCTCCAGCAGATAAAAGCTCATGGACACCGAGCACTGGGGAATTCCATCTGCGCCCCAGGTCTTTTCAAGGTTTCTTCTTCCCTGTTCTATGCCGGTCACATCCGTCAGAAGAGCCCACACCTGGCAGTGCGTGCTGTAAAGCTCCTGTCCGGGTCCGTCCTGGATCAGCCCGTCTTTCCCCACACAATACATGAGGATCGCCTGCCTCAGGTTCTCCGCCCTCCGGCGGTAGTCCCGCGCCATATCCGGCCGCCCGATATACTCTGCCAGCTCCGCCGCCGCATGCAGTCCGTCCAGATAATACAGACTCTCCATCGTGATCGATCCGTCGCCCGTAAGCGCGGCCGCCGGAACGCCGATGGAATCGTTCCATTCATCGCACCAGTCGATAAAGGACCAGTATCTGTGCTGAAAAAGAACGCCTCCCACGCTTCCGACCAGGCCTTTATCCGTCAGATGGTTCCGGAAAAACTCCAGTATTCCGTCCACACACCCGAAATGCTCCCTGACCAGGTCCGGATCCCCAAAGTACATCATATGGTCGTGGATCATCCGGATATAGAAAATGGAAAAGCCCGGGATCACGTTCACCGAAACGGCCGGTGCACAGGCCTGAAGGATGCCGTCGCTTCTCTGCGTCCTGCGGAACGCATCCATACACTGTCTGGCCAGACGGTCGTCCGCCGAAACCGCATAGGTAAACAGCATCTCAGCCCTCGAATCCATGGTATACTGAAGCTGTTCGTAAAACGGACAGTCCACATAGGTTTCATGCATGCACCGCTTCAGTGTCCTGAGCGAAATATCCCAGATCCGGTTCATCTTCTCGTCGGAGGTGGTCAGATGCGTCTTCACCTCCAGCGGATATCCGGTGGACAGATAATCATAATTCAGGATGGACATGCCCTGGTCCTTTGTCGTCACGCGCAGCTGTATATACCGGAAGGTCCGGAACAGGTACGGCGTATAGACCTCCGGCGCATCCTTTGTGCCGGAACCGGCCGGCGTATACCGGTCCTGCGTTCCCTGCAGAGAGCCGTTCATAAAGTCCGTCCGGTCGCCCTTGACCGGTGGAAGCAGCCGTTTCCCTGCAGGCGTATCCATCTCCCCCTGCGGGATTCCATAGGCCTCCGAATAAAGAAAGACGATCTCGGCGCCGCCCCCTCCCGCCATGGAAAGGGAAGGATAACCGCACATCTCTTCTCCCGCAGAGATCTCGACGATCTGCGTGGTATTGGCCGGTATTTCCACCGTTCCGGTACCGCCAAGCATCTTTTCCCACTGCTCCTTCAGCGACTCATGGGTCTGTGCGGCAGATTCCCGCACACATACGACCTCCCGGAAAGACTTCCTCGCATGCTCCATCCGGGGGATCGTTCTCGGTTCCAGGTTGAAAGGCGCCACCGGCTTCATGGAATCAAACAGCGAATAGGGCACTGCGTCCTGCCAGCCGCTGTCGTCAAACCCGGCTTCCTTCCAGCCGTTCAGCCCGGCACATCCCTGCACGATCTCGGAGCCGTGGATCGGCGCCGGAACAAAGGGTTCACCCGTAATCTTTATATGGCCGGCATCATGGTATTTCCACCCGTCTTCTCCGTTCAGTCCGGGCTCGCTGCTCAGGTCTTCGACAAACAGGCAGGGAAAGGGGCTGTAATACAGACTGTCATTTCTTCTGGCGCTGTCCTCCGGATAATAGAGGACCTCTGCCGCACATACATTGTTCTCCCCAAAAAGATACCCTCCGATCTCCGCCTCGTCGGCAAAAGCCCGCTCCGCAGTTCCCTTCTGAGGACCTTCCTGTACAAAAATACCATTCACGTACAGCTTGTACCTGCAGTTTGCGGAAATCCGGATCTTATCGGAATGGGTAAAACATTTTCTGAAATATACAATGCGGGGCTCTTCCTGTTTTCCCTGTGTCCCGTCCCCGGTCCAGATCCAGTTGCTTTTATTTTCGTTCCTGCTCATACCTTACCCCCGCTCTGCCCTCCGGCAGTAGTGAAACATTATTGTAACTATTCAGCACCCTCCATTATAAAGATTTCCATAAAACAAGAAAGCAGGAAATAAAACTTCCTGCTTTCAGTTTCCAAACCTTTGTTATTTCATTCTTCGAACCCATTATCCGCAATGACGGATGCATACCACCCGGCACTCTTTTTCGGGATCCTCTCAAGCGTCTCGTAATCGGTATAATACAAACCAAACCTCGCTTCAAACCCGGCAGACCACTCAAAATTGTCCATCAGCGACCACAGGTAATAGCCCCGCACGTCGATTCCGTGGCTGATCGCACTGTGAAGGGGTTTCAGCACGCTTTTGACATAATCGATCCGTTCCTGGTCGTCAAGGACCTTTTCACGGTCCGGATCGTTATGCTGCGGCAGTCCGTTCTCGGAGATCATGACCGGAATATCGATCTTATATTTCTCCACGGTTTCCGAGAGCACCCGTTCCAGAAGCTCCGTATGGCTTTCCGGCCGGTTCTGAAAATTCCCGCCTTCCGAACCATCCGCGTTCTTCCCGCCTGTTTTGCGGGTGTCGTCGATCAGTACGTTATAGAAGTTCATGCCGTAAAAATCCAGTTTCTGCCGGATCGTGTCAAAGTCACCCGGCTGAATTTCGGGAGTAAGGCGGTTCTCCTCCATGTACCGGGTCAGGATATCCGAGTATCCTCCCAGGAACAACGGATTCAGAAACATGCCGTAGCCTTCGATCTCGTTGCTGAATTCCGCTGTTTTTACATCTTCCGCATTTTCCGGATCCGCAGGGTAATGCTTCCATACGTCCACGACGATGCCGATCTTCGCGTTTTTAAAGTTTCTGCTGCGGAACAGCTTTACAGCTTCCCCGTGGCAGACCAGAAGATTATGGCAGCACTGACGCGCGTAAGCGTCATCGCTCAGTCCAGGCGCAAAAAAGCCTTTGGCGTTTCCGACATAGGTTGCGATCGGCTCGTTGAAGGTCACCCAGTATTCGATGTCGTTGCCGAAATTGTCCAGAAGCACCTCCGCATACCGTTTAAACCAGCCGGTCATGTTCCGGTTTCCAAAACCGCCCTTGACCTGCAGCGCATAGGGAAGATCCCAGTGGAACATGGTGGCGTTCGGGACGATTCCGTTCTTCTTCAGACAGTCGATCAGTTTTCTGTAATAGGCGATCCCCTCCGGGTTGACCTCGCCGCATCCGTCCGGAATGATACGCGGCCATGAAAACGAAAACCTGTAGGATTTCACTCCGAGTTTTTTCATCAGAGCGACGTCCTCTTCGTACCGGTGATAGGAATCACAGGCAACATCAGTCACGCCGCCTCCCTCGATCTTTCCGGGAATATGGGAAAACACATCCCAGTTGGAAAGGCCTCTTCCGCCTTCCGTAATGCCGCCTTCAATCTGCTGGGCCGCCGTCGCAACGCCCCAGATAAAGTTTTCGGGAAAAGTATATTTCATTGCTCCGCACATCCTTCCACAACGATCTGGTATCCCTTTTCATACACGCCGCCCGGTTTCAGGCACAGTTCACCGTATTTTTCGGGAAGCTCTCCTGTGAACCCCCGGTTATCGCATCTGCCGTCCCATGGCTCCAGACAGATATACGGCGCTCCCGCATTCGGCTTGGACCAGAGGCCGAAGGACGGGAAATCAGGACAGGAAAGCGTAATATACGGCTTCCCGTCCGGAAGGCACAAGGACGCTTCCCGGATCTGCCCGTCGTCGAAGATCAGCGCATCCCCTGTAAACAGGCTCTCCTCTGTCTTCAGAAGCACTGCGTTTTCGTTGTCTTTCTCCTGACGGATCATTTCTGCCCTTTCATTCAGTTCAAGCGGTTTATCTGCCGCCACCGCTTCCGTTTCCGGATCGATCAGCACATACTGCTTTTTTCCGCCCGCAAATCCGCAGAGGCGCACCTGGCAGTCTTCCTTTTTCACGCCTTCCACTCCGGGAGGCGGACACAGAAACGCCGGATGACCGCCGATGGAAAAGTACAGCGGCTCCGTTTCGGACGGATTCTTTACCTGCCACAGCACCTGAAGGGTTCTGCCCTCCAGCCTGTGCGTGACCGTCAGCTCAAACCGGAACGGATATTTCTCAAGAGTTTCCGGTGTGTCCTTCAGGACAAAGGTCACTTCCTGCGCACTGCTCCCGGACAGTTCAAACTCCATGTCCCGGGCAAAGCCGTGCTGTCCCATCGAATAAGCTTTCCCCTGATAACGGTACTTACCGCCGTTTACCTTGCCCACAAACGGGAAAAGGATCGGCGCATGCCTGTTCCAGAAAGCCGGATCCGCGTTCCACAAAAGCTCCCTTCCGTTTAACTTGTCATAGAGTCTGCACAGCTCCGCCCCATGGCTGCTGATCTCTGCCAGAACAGATTCGTTTTCAATGACGATACCCATTTTCTCAGTCCTCCAAAGTACATAAAAAACCGGAAATCCGGCGCTGCAGTCTCAGCGGCAGATTTCCGGATTTTTTTGTTATTTGGAAACGAATTTATTCGTTTCCTTTTGCGCCGGCCGCGAGCCGCCGAAGGCGGCGTTCCATGCGCGGCCGTGCGCATAGTTATAATCCCATTTCCTTCTTATATTCTTTCAGAGAAAGATTTACCTTGTCCTTGTCGGACAGGATCACCTCTTCAATTCCCTCCAGCGGCCAGTCGATGCCGATGTCCGGATCGTTCCACATCAGGCCGCCCTGATCGTTGGCATGATAGAAATCGGAAACCTTGTAGCAGAATTCCGCATAATCACTCAGCACCAGGAAACCATGGGCAAAGTCCTTCGGAATTAAAAACTGCACCTTGTTCTCCTCGGTCAGCTCAATGCCGTAATACTTCCCGAAGGTCGGGCTTCCCTTTCTCAGGTCCACCGCCACGTCAAACACGCGTCCTTTGACGACTCGTACCAGCTTGTCCTGCGGGAAATTGATCTGATAATGCAGGCCTCTGAGAACGCCCTTTTTCGAAGCCGACTGATTGTCCTGTACGAATACGTACTCGTTTCCGTCGCGGTCCAGGACGCCTGCTTCCTTCATATCCTGCATGTTATAGGTTTCCATGAAATAGCCGCGCGCATCCCCGTGTACTGCCGGCGTGATCACAGTAAGCCCCTCGATCCCGTTTACGTTTTTTTCAACCTTGATCTGTCCCATACTGAATGTCCACCCTTTCCTGTTATAACTGCTCTTCGCGTCCTGCCGCCATCATGACGCAGGCAGCGTCTCCTGCTTTGTCACTCCGCTGTGCCGGATCATCACAGGCTGTCAATGTCCAGCTCTTCCAGATACCTTTTCACAGCATCCTTCCAGTCCGGAAGCGGCTCAAATCCGTTTTCGACAAGCTTGCTTTTATTCAGTCTGCTGTTGCGCGGCCTGGCCGCCTTGCTGAGTCCGTACTCCTCTGTCGTCACGGGGATCACCCGGGTCTTATAACCAGCCTGTCGGTAAAATTCCTTTGTAAAATCGTACCAGGAAATATATCCGCCCTCATTTGTCGCGTGATAATAGCCGTACTTATCCGTACCGATCATGTCCACCAGAAGCCGGGCCAGATCCTTTGTGTAGGTTGGCGTACCGATCTGATCGTTCACCACCCGGACCTCTTCATGGGTCTTCCCGACCCGCAGCATGGTCTTGATAAAATTATTGCCGTTCTTGCCAAATACCCAGGCGATGCGGACAATGAAGAACTTTTCCAGAAGCTCTGCTACGGCAAGCTCTCCCTCCATTTTGGTCTTTCCATAAAAATTCAGAGGGGCATAGTCGGTGCAGTCCTCTTTCCAGGGCTCCGTTCCCTGTCCGTCGAACACATAGTCCGTGCTGATATAGACCATGGGGATATCAAGCTTCTTTGCCGCACGCGCAAGACTCCGGGTTCCGTCCGCATTTACACCCTGTACCAGCGGCTTGTAGTCTTCGTCTTCAGCCCGGTCCACCTTTGTCTTTGCCGCACAGTGGATGATGACATCCGGAGAAACCTCTGTAATGACCCGGTCAACCGACTCTGCATCCATAAGATCCATCGTCACATAAGGCATGGTATTTACGGGCGTTCCGTCCTGAATTCCGCTGTACTGCTCCGTCGTGCCCGAACCGATGCTGTCGATTCCCCTGGCGTAAAGCTCATTCATCACATCATAGCCCAGCTGGCCGTTCATACCGGTCACAAAAACCTTCATTCTCCGTCTCCTTTGTTAAAATCCAAGATTGTCGTTTACCAGTATGACATGGATTCTGCCTTTATGTCTTGAAAAACGCGTGATCAGGAACTGGCAGCATATGGTATCCGGCGATTTGCAGTTCCAGCAGGCACCGGTCTTCGCACAAGGCGTGTTGAGGCCGAACCGCTGCGCATTGATGGGCGCAGCCACATTTCTGGCCCGTTTCATGGCCCCGTCCACATCGGAACAGACCTTGTTCATGCCAACGATAAAGATCACCTTTTTCGGTCCCTGCGCGATTGCGGACACCCGGTTTGAGTTTCCGTCGATGTTCACCAGAACGCCGTCCTCGGTCATCGCGTTGCAGCTGGAAAGAAATACATCGGCGTCATAGGCCTTCAGCATGGCGGCGCGTTTGTCGCTTTCCTTGTCGCGGTCGATAAAATTATAATTTCCATTTTTCAGCGCATCCACAAGGCCGATTTCATGAACGCTCATCCCGCCGCCCATCGTCACGGAGCTTTCTTCCGGGATCAGGGAAAGAGCAAGCTGAAGCGCCGCCTCTTTGCTCTCGGCGTAATATCCTTCCATATTGCGGGATTTCAGCCCCTCGATCGTCTTTGCAGCCAGCAGACCGTTTCGTTTTGCAATATTCGCGTCCATAAAATCTCCTTTCCGCGTATCTGCCATACCGGCAGAAATAAAACAAAAGTACATTATATGATCATACCATATCTGGAGGAAGAAAGAAACTCATTTGTATCGATTCGATGTCGATTCGATGCTGCAATCGATGCCATTCGCAGCCCAGTTCGCATGTGGCGTCAGCCACAATTGTTGGTCCGGGGATATCGGCTGACGATACTTATCTATATTTTATGTAAACTGATCTCGTTGAATTTCCGTCCCGTTTGTGATAACATTTTATAGAAATATCCTTCAACAATTCCGTCTTCTTTACGATCGTGAAATGGTGTCAGACAGCTCTCGGTATGAAGGAGCCAGCTATGAAAAAGGTTACTTTATGTTACTCGACGGTCATTCATTTTCTTGTTGACCTGTCCTGCATCTATTTTCTGTCAGGGGTTCTGATCCCCATGGCAATGAATCACGACGAATGGCTCCGCTGGGCGGTTTTCTACAATTTTATGGCCTTTGCCATGGCCGCGCCGATCGGTTTTCTGGCGGACAGACTGATCCGCCGCCACCGGCTTCTTCTGTCCGGTGCCGGGTGCCTGCTGATATCGGGAGGATACTTTCTGTTCCGCACGCCGTACGCAGCCCTTGTATTTGTCGGTCTGGGGAATGCAATGTTTCATGTCGGCGCAGGCATGGAAGTCCTTCGGGACGCCAGAAAATCCTATGCGCCTCCCGGAATCTTTATTGCCTCAGGCGCACTCGGGGTCTTTCTGGGAAGTTCCTGGGGTACTGCCTATATTCCTCTATGGGATCTTTTTCAAATCATCATGGCAGTGTGCGGACTGGTTTTGTCCGTCTGGGATCTTGTACTTTTAAAAGCGGCCGACGGACAGGCCAGTATGTCGTCTTTTTCCGAACCAGACATAAGCATGTCAGCTGCCCCGCAGGACAACCTGCCCAGGGACATAAAAAAAGTACGGCTTGCCGTGCTCTGTATATCTTCTTTGTTTCTCGTTGTCGTAATCCGGTCGTATTATGGCTCGATCCTGAGCTACGACTGGAAAACCGGTTTCTGCATGGGCCTGATTTTCACGCTCTGCATCGCAGCCGGAAAGGCTCTCGGCGGTGTCGCGGCGGATCATCTTGGAATTCATTCCGCCATATGGATCTCATTGGGGCTTGGCGCAGCCTCGGCACTGTTCTCGTTCCAGAATGCGGTGATCGGATGCGCATCGATTCTGTTGTTCAACATGACCATGCCGCTGACGCTCTCTCTTCTTGTAAAAGAAATGCCCCGGTATCCGGGCTTTGCTTTCGGATTTCTGATGCTGGCGCTGTTTCTGGGAACTCTTCCGGTGACACCCGGAGGCTTCCATGCTTTCAAAAGTCCGGCAGGACTTTCGATATTATGCCTGGTCTCGCTTGTGCTTCTGCTGGCAGTTCTGAGAGTCCGAAAGGCAGGTGATGCTTCCTGATCCGGTATATTCTTTTTACTCTGGCAGCGTCGCTTATATTGACCGAGATATCCGAGATTCTGTGGGCCCTTCTCTTCCGGGTCGGAAAGAAGGATCTGCCGGCAGTCTTTCTCGTCAACATCATGACCAACCCGCCCTATGTGCTGACCGTATT
>CAMNNM010000012.1 GCA_946545425.1 uncultured Blautia sp.
CCGAAATAATACTTATACGCCTCTTTATACTCCCGGTTGAAATTCTCATCATTTCCTGCATGAAGCTTGGAAATGTACTCATGGATCTCATGCTTCATCTCCGGATGGATCCGCACGATGATCGCCGTACCCACATTGGAGCAGATATCCGAGATCCTCTCGATATCCGACAGCATGTTCAGAAATTCCGTACCGGAAACAATGGAGCAGGTTCCTTTCTTCAACCGTTCCAGATGTCTCTGCCGCATGGCCACGACCATGTCGTCCACTACCTCCTCCAGCGGCTCGATCTTTCTGGCCGATTCAAAGGAACATTCTTTAAACGCTTTGCCCGTGACCTCCAGAACCTTGCTGATCAGATCCTTCAGCACATCCAGCTCCGCCAGAGCGTCCGCAGAGAGACTGGCGTTTTCGGCCTCCTCCACGATGTTGACGGCGTGATCGCTGAGTCTCTCGAACTCGGACAGGACCGTATAGTACTGGTCCTCGATCTCCACATTTTTGTCGCCCGTGATGTGGCTTGAAAGCTGCACCAGATAATTGCTCAGCTTGTCCGCGATGGCATCGACCACATTCTCATCCCTGCGGATCTCGCCGGCCTGCTCTTTATCATAGGCTCTGACCTGGTCAAAGGCCCGCAGAATGTTGTTGTTTGCCATGCGGAACATTTCAAGCAGTGATTCGTAGCATGCGTTGAAGGCAAGCGCAGGTGTCGAAAAGAATACCGGGTTCAGTCCTTCCAGCTGCTTTACGCTGCTGGCTGCGGAAGGGATCACTTCGTCCATGTCTCTGTCTTTCACGAGCTTCAGGCTGGCTCTCTCGTAGACCGGAAGCACCGGAAGCATAAGAAGAGCACAGACCAGATTGAAAACGCTGTTCATGTTGGCGATGCCGCCGGAGTACATCGTTTTGTTCCAGAGTCCGCCAAGAAGCCCCGTCCGGTGCGCAACAGTAACCCCCACAAAGATCAGTGCGGTCTTGCAGAGATTGAACAGAATATTGACGACACCCACACGCTTTGCGTCCGGTTTCGCCCCTATATTGCAGACAATGGCCGTCGTGACGCAGTCTCCGAGATAAATTCCGAGCAGCACGGAATAAATCTCATTAAAGGAAAGCATTCCGGACAGCGAAAACGCCTGAAGGATACTGATGGTAGCCGAAGAGCTCTGCAGAACAAACGCCACGCCCGCGCCGATCAGATACCCGATAAAAGGATTCTCGCCCAGGATGCCGAAAAGTCTCTCGATAATTCCGGTCTCGGTCAGCGATTCCACCGCTCCGGTCATGTTCAGGAGCCCGGAGAACAGAATTCCGAATCCGATAATGATCTTTCCAAGCGTATCCTTGCCCTTCATGATCAGAACGATTCCGATGATCAGGGCCAGGGGCGCCAGAAACGACGGCTTCAGATAGACCAGAAAAGACCCGGCCTCCGCGTCAATATCCAGAAGACGCACGATCTGTCCCGTCACGGTCGTGCCGACGTTTGCTCCGACAATGATCCCGAGGGACTGATGAAGCGAAACGACTCCCGCCCCCACAAGTCCCGAAGTGATGACGATGGTAGCCGTAGAAGACTGTATCAGGGCTGTCATCAGCAGTCCCAGCAGGAATGCTTTCGGTGCTGTATCCGTCACTTTTCCCAGGATTCTCTTCAGAGTCCCCGAAGAGGACTCTTTCAGACCGTCTCCCATCTGTCGCATTCCGTACAGGAACATGGCAAGTCCGCCCAACAGAGTAACAATTGTAATTAAATTCATGATACTGCTGTTTCCTCTTCTGTACGTTGAACTGTTTTATCTTGCGTTGTAATTGATCAGACAGCCCTTCAGGATGATCTCTCTTTCATCGTCCGTAAGACCACCCATGGTGACAGTAAACTTCCGGATGCCGTCGTCTTTGACAACATAGCCGGTGATCTCCTGCGTTTTCTGCAGAACGGCCGCACGGATCTCCGGGAAGAACAGGTAATCCCCGTTGGCAAACGGAAGCTCACCTTCCGGGATCAGGAACGGAAGCATGCCCCAGTTGATCAGATTGGAACGATAACGCTTGGTTGCATACTCATTGGCAATATTGGCCCAGCCGCCCAGCACCTTCTGGCAGGACGCCGCCTGCTCCCTTGCCGAACCGTCACCCGGCTTCACCGCGAATATGGTGCTGCCGATGCCGGTCTTTTCAAAGCTTCCGGGGAATGACTTTTCTATCACGGGAACAATGTTTCCAAGCTCGGGCAGTACCTGGACCGGGTCTTCTCCGGCTTCGATCGCCTGCTCGGCTTTCCGTACTTCCTTGGCTCTGCCCACATAGGCCGGATCCTTTCTGGACAGTGCAAACTCCGCCAGCCCCTCCGGATTGGAACGGTAGGACGAGGTTTCGCCCGACGGGATCAGCTCATCGGTAGTGGTGACGGGATCATGAATCTCGGAAACAACCTTCAGCAGAAGATTTTCGGGAAGCGGAGCCATCTTCGGCCAGTCCTTGATATTGGGACCGAAATGGATCGGCGCGTCGGGATCGGCAACGCCCTTGCTGTCGAAGACACGTTTTTCGTAAATGCTTCCGTCGAAATAGTATTTCTGACCGGTATAGGATCCGGTATATTCCTCCGCAGAGGTAAGATATCCTTTGTTTGCTGCTGTCGCCGCAATGGATCTGGCATCCATCAGCGCCACCGAGCTGATCTGCCCGTTCTGGACCTTGGAGCCCTCCCGGTTCGGGAAATTGCGGGTCGTATGGCGGATGCTCAGTGCATTGTTGGCCGGCGTGTCTCCGGCTCCGAAGCAGGGACCACAGAATGCGGTCTTCACAATGGCCCCGGTTCCGATCAGCTGCGCAAGCACGCCGTTCTTTGCCAGTTCCATATAGATCGGCGTACTGGCCGGATATACGCTTAAGGTAAACTCATCCGATCCGATGTCTCTTCCCTTCAGGATATCCGCGGCCGCACAGATGTTTTCAAATCCGCCTCCGGCACAGCCGGCAATGATTCCCTGCTCTACATAGAGCTTTCCGTTCCGTACCTTGTCCCGGAGCGTAAACGGTACTTTTCCGCCCAGGCTTACCGCAGCACGCTTCTCGACATCTGCAAGGATGTCGTCCATGTTCTCGTTCAGCTCGTCAATGGTATAGACATTGCTGGGATGGAAGGGCATGGCGATCATCGGTTTGATCTCACCCAGATCGATTTCCACACAGCCGTCGTAATAAGCGCCTTCTCCCGGCGTCAGGCAGCGGTATTCTTCCTTTCTGCCATGGATTTCATAGAATTCTTCAATCTTCTCATCTGTCTGCCAGATGGAGGAAAGACAGGTGGTCTCGGTGGTCATAACGTCCACGCCGATCCGGAAGTCTGCGCTTAACGAGGCGACGCCGGGGCCTGTGAATTCCATGACCTTGTTTTTTACATACCCGTTTGCGAAAACAGCCCCGATGATCGCAAGCGCCACGTCCTGCGGGCCGACGCCCGGACGGGGACATCCCTTCAGATAGATGGCGACAACGCCGGGAAGATCAATGTCATAGGTCTGGGAAAGAAGCTGCTTGACAAGCTCGGGGCCTCCTTCTCCGACGCCCATGGTTCCCAGGGCTCCGTACCTGGTATGGCTGTCGGAACCGAGGATCATTTTTCCTCCTCCGGCCATCATCTCACGGGCAAACTGGTGGATGACCGCCTGATGGGGCGGAACATAGACACCGCCATACCGCTTCGCGCAGGAAAGGCCGAACATGTGATCGTCTTCGTTGATGGTCCCGCCGACGGCGCAGAGGGAATTGTGGCAGTTTGTCAGCACATAGGGAACCGGAAACCTGTCAAGTCCGGAAGCTCTGGCCGTCTGAATGATACCTACAAATGTGATATCATGAGAGACCAGCTTGTCAAAGCGCACTCTCAGCTTCTGCATGTTGTCAGAAAGATTGTGTTCCTTCAGGATGCCGTAGGCAATGGTCTTTTTTCGTCCTTCCTCCCGGTTCAGAACAGGAAGGTTTTCCTGTTCCGGTACGATCTTTCCGTCTGACAGGAATACGCCTCCGTCATATAATTTCATACTTTCTCCTCTCTGGCGATGCCGTTCCCCTTTACGGGCTCATCCGGCGTCAGACCATCTTTACTTTTATCCTGTCCATCGGTTATAATGCTCTCACGATCATAGAAAGGACAGGAGGTTTTCTTTATGTTTCGTTTGTGGGGTAAGATCTGGAAAGACAGTCACATGCTGCGCGATACCATGGTCGCGGACGGCAGCGAAGATACAAGAACCCATAAAGTCCTGAACGCGCTCCGCCAGATCTGCAGCGAATTTGATCTGGGAAATCCCATCTGGCTGGATGTAAATATCCGGCAGTTCCAGCAGAACGCCAGAGCACGTTTTTATCAGGACAGCTTTATGGACTCCATTGATTTTGACTATCTTGAGATTCAGATCGTGGAAGAAGACTGATCCGGGATCAGATAATCCACGATCTTCTCGAACTGCATAAAATGGGACGCCTTGACGAGAATGGTGTCTCCATCCTTCAAAAGTCCCGGCAGCTTCTGCATAAGACTGTCCCGGTCCGTCTCGTATACGACGGGAAGGGATGGATTATATTCTCTTGCGGCCTCTGCCATATTCCCGGAAAGAGGCCCGGCGCATATAAGCAGGTCGATCCCGCACTCTGCGGCATGGCGCCCTACTTCTCTATGAAAGTCTTTTTCCTTTTCTCCCAGCTCCCCCATGTCTCCCAGAATGGCGACTCTTCTTCCGCGCCCTTCCTTCAGGATGTCCAGGGACGCTTTCATGGACACGGGATTTGCATTGTAGCAGTCGTCCGCCACCAGATATCTGGGAGTGCGGACCACATGGAACCTGCCTTTAAGCGTTTCCACAGCGCCGATTCCCGCCCGGATCTCCTCGTCGGTCAGACCGTAGATATGGCCAACCGCCGCCGCGGCCAGGGCATTCATGACCATGTGCCTGCCAGGCACGGGCATATGGACGTCGAAGGCGTTGCCGTCCAGGATCATCCGGAAGTCCGTTCCTTCAAATCCGAGGCTTTTCACATTCTCCGCCCGCACGTCATTTTCGGCTCCGAATCCGTAAAAGACAGGCCGGATTCCCTTGTATTCCTTCAGGGCCGAAAGCTTGTCGTCGTCGCCGTTCAGCACGATGCTGCCTTCCGGCTTCATGTACTCCAGCATCTCCGTCTTGGCGCGAAATATGCCGTCACGGTCTTTCAGATACTCCAGATGCGCAGTTCCGATATTGGTAAACACACAGGTTTCCGGTCTTGCGATCTTTGCCAGAAGGGACATTTCTCCAAAATGGCTGATGCCCATCTCAAGAACCGCGATCTCATCTTCATCTCTCAGCCGGAACACGGTCAGCGGCAGTCCCAGCTCGTTGTTGAAATTGCCGGGTGTCTTGAGGGTCCTGTACTTCTGTGCCAGGACAGAAGCGATGGTCTCTTTGGTGCTGGTCTTTCCGACGCTTCCCGTGATTCCCACCACGGGAATGTTCAGCTGTTCCAGATAATAAGCCGCCGTCTTCTGAAGTGCTTCGAGGGTGGATTTTACAAGTATATATGGAATATCCTCCGCCGGTTCTTTCTCACACAGAACAGCCATGGCGCCCTTATCGGCTGCTTTTCCGATATAATCGTGGCCATCGACCCGCTCTCCGGCAATTGCCGCAAAAAGGCATCCCTCCGATGCCTCTCTGCTGTCCGTCGTGATGCTGTTGACCTCACACGTCCTGAGGTCATCTTTTCCATGATATGTTCCGCCGCAGACAGCGGCAATGTTTTCCAGTGTCAGGTTTTTCATACGTCAGCCTCTTTGTATCTCCTGAGAGAGATCTCCATGAGCATCTCGCAAAGCTCAGGGAACTCGATTCCAAGGGCTTTTGCTTCCTGCGGGATCAGACTCGTGGGCGTCATTCCCGGCAGGGTGTTCGCCTCCAGACAGTACATGTCTCCATTGTCCCGCATCATAAAATCAAGACGGCAGTACGCCTCCATCTCCAGCGCCCTTGCACCCGCCTCGGCAATCCTCTGCATCTTTTCTGTCAGATCCGCCGGAATTTCGGCCGGGCAGGTCTCGATGGTGGAGCCCGGTGCGTATTTGTTGTGATAATCGTAAAACCCTTTCAGCGGACGGATCTCGATGACCGGAAATGCCTTTCCGTCAACCACCGCCACCGAAAATTCGCGGCCTTTGATATATTCCTCCACGACCACCTCGTCTTCGTAGGCGAAGGCTTTTTCCAAAGCATCCCGGTATTCGTCCGGGTCGTGAACAATATAAACGCCCACGCTGGAGCCGCCGCAGCAGGTCTTGACAACGACGGGCAGAGACATCCCGTGTTTTTCAAGATCCGCATCTTCTCCTTTTCGGAGAGAAAACCCGTCAGGACACGGAACATTGCCAAGCCGGAACATTTTTTTGGTAATTCCCTTATCCATGGCCATGGCACTGCTGAGATACCCTGTTCCCGTGTAACGGATCCCCATGAGATCGAAAGCCGCCTGCAGCTTTCCGTCTTCTCCGTTTGCCCCGTGAAGCGCCAGAAAACAAATGTCTGCCATCTGACAGAACTCCAGCACTCCCGGACCGAAAAAGCTCTTCCGGCTTTTCCGGATCTCTTCAATCCTGCTGTCAAATCCCTTCATATAATCTGCAGCTGCTTTTACATCGTATTCTTCCGGAAACGGATCGGCAGGATCAACATTCCCGGCTCCTCCGAAAACATCGACCAGGATGGCGCGATGACCTTTCTGTCTCAAGGCCTTACAGATTTCCGTTCCGGATACAATGGAAATAGCACGTTCCGTGCTTGTACCTCCAGCCAGAACAACGATACTCATCTGTTCCATTTCACTTTGCTCCTTTTACTTATGTATGATAACCGGAGTTCCCGTTTCTGCCAGATTGTAGAGGGACTGCATGCTGTCATAAGGAACGTCCACATTTCCGGAGGTACCGTAAGAATAATTTTCGATTCCTCCAAAATCCTGTCTCCAAGGCGCGTCACAGATGCCCAGATTTCTGTAGAACAGGATCATATAGTTCATGTCTGTGATCAGACCGTCCTCTTCCGACTGGTACGGAGAGTGCTTTTCCCGGATGGCGTAAAATCCTTCCGGCGTCTCCGTCGCGGTATTGTTCGGAAGACCAGTCACCACCGGGGTCTCCAGGACCGGCTCTCCATTCTGATAGAAGACCAGCCACTGCTCCATAAGATCCACTTCGATATAGGTATACCCGATATCGTTCCCGGTATCGCGGCTTACGGCACGATAGGCGTACACCGGTTCCCTTACCTTGATGGCTCCTTCACAGATCTCCTGTGTCAGTGTCTGGGTTTCCGTCAGCTGGTCGATCAGCCAGCCGTAATCCCCGCCTGAAATGGTGATCATGTTTCCGCGATGATCTTCAAAATTTCTTGTGTCGCCAAAGGTATCATACCGCTCCGCCAGATCTTTTACGTACGCGGAAACCTTACCGGGATCCAGGATCACCAGTCCGTTTTCATCGTACGACAGCCAGTCCGCAGTAACGCTTTTGTCGACACGTTCGGTACGGTCTGCAAAATCATAGGTAATGATTGCCGAGGAGATCCTGTTCAGCCGTTCGACATTTTCCAGAAGGACCGGATCGTCTCTGTAAACGGACGGCTTGTGATAAAAAAGCTCTGCCTCCAGATCGATCGCCGGCTCAAGGTTCGTTACCGCTTTCAGAATTCTCTGGTAGACCTCGGAAATGTCCACTGCGTTTCCCTCAACCTCAGGTACGATCTCGTACCCGCTGCCAGTATCGCGGATGTAGGCGTCCGAAGGCTGGATCTGTTTCTCTGTCCTGACGCATTCGAGAGCCGATACCCGGGCTTTAAGCAGTTTTTCATCAGCCCGTACCGGATTGCGGTCGCCGTATACATGATTTTTTCCCAGCTGAAGGAACCAGAGCTTAGCATCCTGACTGTCAAAAATGGATTTGACGCTGCCTGCGGAAACACAGTGGAGCCCTGCTTCCTTCGCCGTAATGATTTCCGGATCTTCTTCTCTGGAACGTATCTCCAGTGAATAGGAAGAAACCCGGTTTTCCAGGATCTCTTCCACTTCCCGGGGCGTTTTGAACGCGCAGTTATACCCGTCTATGACCGTCCCCGGCATGAACCGTTCCGAGAACACGATCACGCCCACCGCATAACCGGCTCCCGCCATCAGCAGAAATGCGAGGATCAGTCCCAGCAGGATCTTTTTCATAGCATCTCACCCTTTTCGGTTATTCGCCAAGAAGCTTGTTCACGCTGGCAAGCTTCACGCAGAGTACAAATACTTTTGCCGCTTCTTCCAGTTCTTTAAGAGGAGGATTGCTGGGAGCGATACGGATGTTGGAGTCCTGGGGATCTTTTCCGTATGGATAGGTCGCCCCTGCTTCTGTCAGCACTACGCCCAGATCCTTTGCCATTCCGACAATAGCCTTTGCGCAGCCCGGAAGCGAGTCGAAGGAGATAAAATATCCGCCGCGCGGCTTGGTCCATGTTCCGATGCCAAGGTCTCCGATTTCATTATAAAGAACATCTTCCACCAGCTCGAATTTCGGTCTCAGAAACTCTGCGTGTTTTCTCATATGCTCATGCACGCCTTCCAGATTCTTAAAGAAGCGGACATGTCTCAGCTGGTTTACCTTGTCGTGTCCGATGGTCTGAACCGTCATATATTTCCGGAAGTCATCCAGGTTGGCCTTGGATGCCGCCACAGCGGCAATACCGGAACCCGGGAAGCTGATCTTTGACGTGGATGTAAACTTGAATGGCAGATCCGGATTTCCGGCCTTTTCGCATTCTGCCAGGATTTCCAGGACAAAGTCCTGCCTGTCGTCGTACAGATGATGAACACTGTAGGCATTGTCCCAGTAGATTCTGAAATCCGGCGCCGCCGGTTTCAGATGGGCAAAACGGTACACAGTCCTGTCGGAATAGCTGTTGCCCGTCGGATTGGAATACTTGGGCACGCACCAGATTCCCTTCACGGCCGGGTCCTTACTGACATATTCTTCCACCATGTCCATGTCCGGTCCTGTTTCATACATCGGAATGTTGATCATCTCGATCCCGAAAAATTCCGTAATGCGGAAATGTCTGTCATATCCGGGAACCGGGCAGAGGAATTTTACCTTGTCCAGCTTGCACCAGGGCGTATTTCCCATGATGCCGTGGGTCATGGAACGGGCGACGGTATCGAACATGACGTTCAGACTGGAATTGCCAAAGATGATGATATTGTCCGGATCCACTTCGGAGATTTCTCCCAGAAGTCTTCTGGCTTCATGGATTCCGTCCAGAAGGCCGTAATTTCTGCAGTCCACACCGCTCTCGCTGATCATCTCGGCTTCGCCGTGAAGAACGTCCAGCATGTTCATGCAGAGATTCAGCTGTTCCGTAGAAGGCTTTCCCCGGGACATGTCAAGCTTCAGTCCCTTCGCCCTGGTCTCTTCATACTGCTTTTCGAGCTCCTTCTTAAGCGCGCTCAGCTCTTCCTTTGACATTTCCACATATTTTTTCAAGCCGCTTCCTCCATTTCTTTCTGATACCGGACGTGTCATGAGTCCGGTTCCTGCTGCTCTTAACTACGCATACTTCTGTTTATTTTAGTATTGATGCGTAAGCCTTGTCAAGTCTCAAACAGAAGGTGCCGTTTCCGCAAAGTGAAAGGCTTGCACAAAAGAAATTATTTCATTATACTATACAGAAGTATACTCAAAAGAGTACCCCGATAAGTAATGTCATCTTAGACAGAAAGAGGAAAATCATGTGGACTGCCAGTCAATGGAACGATTATAGAATACTGGATACATCAAATGGAGAAAAGCTGGAGAAATGGGGTGACTACACTCTGATCCGCCCGGATCCCCAGGTTATCTGGAATACCGACAAAAAGCTTACTGCCTGGAAACGGCCGAACGGCCACTATCACCGCAGCAGCAAGGGCGGCGGTGAATGGGAATTCTTTGACCTGCCGGAGCAATGGCAGATACATTACCGGGATCTCACATTCAATCTGAAGCCCTTCAGCTTCAAGCACACCGGACTTTTCCCGGAACAGGCCGTGAACTGGGACTGGTTCAGCTCACTGATTCAGAAAGCAGGCAGACCGGTCAAGGTTCTGAACCTGTTTGCCTACACAGGAGGGGCTACCCTTTCTGCTGCAGCCGCCGGAGCTCAGGTCACCCACGTGGATGCTTCTAAGGGAATGGTAGGATGGGCCAAAGAAAACGCCGTTTCCTCCGGTCTCGGTGAAGCCCCCATTCGCTGGCTCGTGGATGACTGTACCAAATTTGTTCAGAGAGAGATCCGCCGCGGAAATCATTATGACGCCATCATCATGGACCCGCCGTCCTACGGACGCGGACCCAAGGGTGAAATATGGAAGATGGAGGATTGTATCTATGATCTGCTGAAGCTCACGCGTCAGCTTCTGTCGGACAAGCCTCTCTTTTTCCTTCTGAACTCCTATACCACAGGACTGGCACCGGCCGTTCTCACCTATCTTCTCTCCGATGTTCTCTCAGGACTCGGCGGCCATGTGGATTCCCAGGAAATTGGCCTTCCCGTGGAGTCGACGGGCCTTGTCCTGCCCTGCGGCGCCTCCGGCCGATGGGAAGCATGACTATTGTAAATCGATGATTACAGGAATATAATATAGGGGAAAATAAAAAGCCTGCGGCTGCAGGCACAATGAAAAGATGAAGGAGCGTGATGTTGTATATGGAACCCGAAACCAGACCCGTACGCGAACGTCCCTACACTCTGACCCCGGATTATGACCGTGATCAATGCGGAAGCTGCGTCTGCGCGACCTGCTATGAGCAGGAATTCTGCGACAGATGCAAGACATGTAAAGACCAGTCGCGACTGAAAACCCGCTGCAATGCCTATGAAGGTGTATATAACTACTGAAAATAGATTCCCCGGGGACCAAGCGCAAGCGGCCCCCGGGGAATCCATTATTTCAGAACACCTTATTTAAAATTCACTTTTGTCTAAGATCACTCTGCCATGAACTTCTCGTCGATCATCTGCTGAATGAACTCGGCATATCTTGTCTGCACATCTTCCGGAACCAGATCCGCATTCAGCTTGCCTGCTGAAAGTGCTCCGTTCTGCAGAGTTCCGTAAATGACCTCTCCGCCGAAGGTTCCGTTCTCAACGGCTTCCATGGAAAGACGAACCAGAGAAGAGTTGTCGGTTACCTGAGATCCGATGACACACTCATTCTGTCCAAGAATGTCGGACGGCTGTCCGATATCGTAAACAGAGATCGCGCCTGCAGCGGTGTTGGCCTCGTCGATAGCCTGGCGGGCACCGGAGTCAACTGCGGAAGCATCGCCGAAGAATACGTCTGCGCCTTCATCCATCATGGCTTTTGCAAACTCGATACCCTTGTTGGAATCGTTGAAGGAGCCTGCATAGACCGGATCAAGAACCTTGATCTCTTTTCCGTCAAGGCCTGCCACATACTGAGCTGCCTCGGTATAGCCTGCATATTTTGCAAGCGTGGTGTCAAGCTCCATACCGCCGATGAAAGCGATGGTGCCGCTCTTGGACATAAGACCTGCCAGTGCGCCGGCGATCCAGCCGATCTGCGTTGCGTTCGGAAGAAGGGAGGTTACGTTTCCATTGACTGCCTGAGCCGGTGTTCCCTCGCCGCCGTTCAGAAGCGCGAATGCGATGTCGGGATACTCTTCTGCTGCCTGAAGAACGGCGTCAGTGTACTGATTTCCCGGTGCATAGATCATGTTGTATCCGAGCATGCAATAGGAAACGATGGAGTTGTAATACTCATCCTGAGCAATGCTGTCAGTTACTTCATAGTCCCAGCCCATCTGTCCGGCTGCGTCCACCATGGCGTTGTAGCAGGCTGCGCCCCATCCGCCGTCGCTGATGCTGGAATCACAGATCATGGCAACCTTGTAGTCTGCTGCCGAAGCCTGTGTCAGCATTGCAGCCGGTAAAAGGCTTACTGCCATGGCCGCTGTCAGAATTCCTGCAAATACTTTCTTCATTCTCATTCCCTCCTTCTGGAAAATGGCGGGCGGTGCGGTTTCTTCGTTTATGCACGCCCTGTTTCTGAAACTCTGCCCCGGACGGATCCCGGACAGATACATCTATGAGCATCCGGCAACGCCGGCTGTCATCTCTGCTCACGCCGGTAAGGCTTTCCATTGGCCTTGGGACCGGCCTGCTTTGCTCCGATCAGCGTCAGGACCACGATCGTAGCAATGTAAGGGATCATCTGGAAGAACTGATACGGGATCCCGAAGCTTCCGACCTGAAGACGGATCTGCAGAGCATCACAGAACCCGAAGAACAGGCAGGCCAGCAGAATGCCGCCCGAAGTCCAGCGTCCGAAAATTACCGCCGCAAGTGCGATAAATCCACGTCCCGCAACATTGCCTTCTGTATAGGTATTGGAATAGCAGGTCGTCAGGTAAGCGCCGCCGATGCCTGCCAGGGCTCCGCAGATCACACATGCCAGATATTTGACCCGGATTACGGAAATACCCAGGGTCGCCGCAGCTCTCGGATGTTCTCCTACAGCCTTGTAGTTCAGACCGGCCTGGGTCCTTTTGAAGAAAATCGCGGTGAAGATGACGATCGCCACCGTAATGTAGACCATCGGCGTCTGATTGAACAGAAGATCTCCGAAAAACGGAATGTTCTTAAGCCCCGGTATGGCCACGCCCCTCATCAGAGTGATCTGAGAAAGCTCGGAACCGGAACCGAAATAGACACGATAGATAAAAGAAGCCAGTGCCGGAGCAAAAATATTGATGGCCATGCCGTAGACGGTGTGATCCGCGCAGAGTGTTACCGTCGCAAAAGCGTAGATCATGTTGACCGCAACGCCGGCAAGCGCGCCGCACAGAAGGCCAAGCCAGTTGGAACCGGTTACGAAGCTCACCAGAAAGCCGACAAGAGAACCGATCGCGGCAAGCCCTTCCAGACCGATGTTGACCATTCCGGCCCTCTGGCCGTAAAGCTCGCCGAGAGAGATCAGAAGAAGCGGGATCGCCATTCTGACGGTAGCAAGGATCAGATTTGCGATGAAAGCTGTATTCATGCCGCGTTTCCTCCTTTCCTGCTCCGCAGACGATACCGGAGCTGCTCAAACTGCGGAAGTTTGGTAAGCGCCATTCCTGCCACGGTAAATACGATCACCAGAGCCTGAATAATATCCGACACGCTGGTCGGAACGCCGGTGCCGGCCTGCATGGTCATGGAACCGGTCCTGAGCGCGGCAAAGAACACCGCCACCACCATCGTCGCGATGGGATGCAGCTGACCGATAAGCGCCATGGCGACACCGTCAAAACCATATCCCGCACCAAAACCGTTGATCAGACGGAACTGGGTTCCCAGAAGCTCGGCCGCACCGCCAAGTCCGGCGATCGCGCCCGAAACAATAAAGCTTGTAAGGATATATCTCTTTACCGGAAATCCGTTGAATCTGCTGGCGGTCATGTTGATTCCCACCGCCCTGAGCTTGAATCCGCCCGATGTCCAGAAAAGGAAATAATAGATGAGAAGACCGACCACAATGGCGATCACCAGTGCGTAGGTGAAACGCATCCCCGTCAGAACACGGGGAAGCTTCGTCTCGTTGGGCACCGCTTCGGTCTGCGGGACCGACGCGTCGCGCAGCCAGTTGGTATAGACAACGCCCATAAACAGCGTAGCCACATAATTGAGCATGATGGAGATGATCATCTCGTTCTGACCCCGGGTGATCTTCAGAACACCGGGAACCAGTCCCCATACGCCGCCTGCTGCCATTCCGGCCGCCAGGCACAGGATCATGGCCGGCACGCCGGTGATCCCGGAGCGCAGCGCAACATAGCAGGCCGCCACGGATCCCATAATGAACTGACCTTCGCCTCCCAGGTTGAACACACCGCACCGGTAGGCAAAGCAGGCACAGAGCGAAGTAAAGATGAGCGGCGTCGCCTTGGAAAGGGTCGTACCGAAGTTCGCAGCATTTCCAAAAGCTCCGAATCCGAGAAAATATAAAGCGTCAGCCGGGTTTTTCCCCATGCAGACCATGATGATCATTCCTACGAGAAACGCAAGCAGGATCGAAATGAGCGGCACGACAAAGCTGGAAAGTGACTTCGTAAGTTTATTCATATCCGCCCTCCTATTTGCCGGTCATTGCCAGGCTGATCTCCTCGATGGGAGGATTCTTCCCGGAATATTCACCCATGATCTGTCCTTCGAAGATTACCAGGATCCGGTCGGACATCTCAAGGATCTCGTCAAAGTCCGCGCTGATCAGAAGAATTCCGACGCCGCTGTCGCGCGCCTGTATCATCTCATCATGCACGAACCGGGTCGCACCGATATCCAGTCCTCTGGTCGGGTGCGCGGCCACCAGAAGATCAGGCCCCGCTTCCAGCTCTCTGGCCAGAATGACCTTCTGCTGATTTCCGCCCGAAAGGCTCCTGACGTCCTGCTCGACCGAAGTACAGCGGATATCGTATTTTTTTGCCATCTGCCGGGCATAATTCCGGATCCTGCCCTTTTTCAGGAACAATCCGCCGCCGCTGCTGAACTCGGCCTTGTCGGTGGTTCGCAGCACCAGATTGTCGGCGATCGTCATATCGCCGATCAGTCCCTGCAGATTCCGGTCCTCGGGAACATGCGTTACGCCCTCGCGGATAAAATTATCCGGATCGAAGACGGCCACCTTGCTGTTTTTCAGGGAGACCTCTCCCTGGTCCGGCCGGATCACGCCGGTGACCAGCTGTGCCAGCTGTGTCTGCCCGTTGCCGTCCACACCGGCAATTCCGACGATCTCGCCCTTTCTGACGGAGAGATTCACGCCGTTCAGTCCGTTATGTTTGGATTCTTTATTAAATTCTGCTCCCCTCAGTTCGATCACGGTCTCTGCCTGTGAGTCCTTCTTCTCATATTGAGAAGCAGAAAGCTCCCGGCCGATCATCAGGTTGGCAAGTCCCTGACCGTCGTATTCGCCGCGGTTCACCGTGGTAACGACCTCACCTGCCCTCAGAATGGTGATCCTGTCGGAGATCCGGAGCACCTCACGCATCTTGTGACTGATGAAAATGATGCTCTTTCCCTCGCTGATCAGCTTGTTCATGATCTCGAACAGACCCTCGACCTCTATATCGGTCAGAGCCGCCGAAGGCTCGTCCAGGATCAGAAGCTCCGCACCGTGATACAGAGCCTTCAGGATCTCGACTCTCTGCTGTTCGCCTACCGAGATTTCCGTGATCAGCCGGTCAGGCTGCACATCCAGTCCGTATTTTTCGGAAAGCGCAAGAATCTCCCTTTTTCTGGCCTCCTTGTCGATAAAAATACCCTTGTGGTTTTTATCGCCCAGGACAATATTGTCGAAGACCGTCATTGCTTCTACCAGCATGAAATGCTGATGGACCATTCCTATGCCAAGCTTTACCGCCTGGCTTGGCGACTCGATCCTGACTTCGCGGCCTTTGAGGAAGATTTTCCCCTCTGTAGGCTGGTACAGCCCGATCAGGATATTCATCAGTGTCGATTTGCCTGCTCCGTTCTCTCCCAGAAGCGTATGGACTTCTCCCTTTCTGACATCGAGGGAAACATCCTTGTTGGCGTAGAAATCACCGAATCTCTTGCTGATGTGTTCCATCCTCATGAGTTCTTCCAAGCTATCACCATTTCCTTTCAACTGCGGGCCTTCCGGCCTGTGTTTCGAAATGTACAGCGGTATTATAGCATACCGTTTTTGCTGAAGCTATCCCCTAAATAAAAAAAACAGCGGGCGCGTTTTTGTACGCGTACCCGCCGCTGTCTCTGCCGTATTTCAGGTCCCGGTCAGACCTCATATGACATAATTGTCTCCTTCATTGCCCTGCCAGTCCAGAAGGTCCTGCAGCGTGGTGCTGTCGATCACCTGGCTTACGGCGTCTGCCACCTTCTTCCAGAGGATCCTGGTCACACAGTCCGTCTCTCTTTCGCAGCAGGTGTCAGATTCCAGGCATTCGACCGGCGTAAGGCTTCCTTCTGTCAGCCTGAGGATCATGCCGACCGTGTACTCGGAAGGATCCCGGGCGATCAGATACCCGCCCTGCGCCCCGCGGATGCTTCTCACAAGCCCCCCCTTATTCAGTACCGCAATGATCTGTTCCAGATATTTTTCTGATATTCCCTGTCTTCGTGCAACATCCTTCAGCTTTACCGGCTCTCCCGTCTGATTATTGGCAAGATCCAGCATCAGTCTAAGGGCGTAGCGGCCCCTTGTGGATATTTTCATATCCGGCCACCTCCTCTAATGGTTTCAGTTTGTAAAAAGCGGTGTGGAATAGTATCTGTCGCCGCTGTCCGGAAGAAGTACGACGATGGTCTTTCCTTCGTTTTCCGGCCTCTTTGCGATCTCGATTCCTGCATGGAGCGCAGCCCCCGACGAAATTCCGGTAAGGATCCCCTCCGTCTTTGTCAGCTTCTTTGACGCCGTAAACGCATCTTCGTTCTCTACCGGAAAGATTTCGTCATAAATTCCGGTATTCAGGACCGACGGAACAAATCCGGCGCCGATTCCCTGAATCTTATGCGGTCCGGAACCCTTTCCCGAAAGGACTGCCGAGGTGGCAGGCTCCACCGCCACGACCTGCAGCTGAGGCTTCTGAGCCTTCAGATATTCGCCGGTTCCCGTTATGGTGCCGCCGGTTCCGACTCCTGCCACAAAGATGTCCACTTCACCGTCCGTATCGTTCCAGATCTCGGGGCCCGTCGTCTCTCTGTGCGTCTTTGGATTGACCGGGTTGTCGAACTGTGCCGGTATAAAGCTGTCCGGGATCTCCTTCGCCAGCTCTTCGGCTTTTGCGATGGCTCCCTTCATTCCTTTGGTTCCGTCCGTCAGGACGATCTCGGCGCCGTAAGCCTTCAGTATATTTCTGCGCTCCACACTCATGGTCTCCGGCATGGTCAGAATGATCCGGTATCCCTTCGCCGCTGCGATGGACGCCAGACCGATCCCCGTATTTCCCGAGGTAGGCTCAATGATGGTCGAGCCTTCTTTCAGGATCCCCCGCGCCTCGGCGTCCTCGATCATGGCTTTGCCGATGCGGTCCTTGACGCTTCCGGCCGGATTCAGATATTCCAGCTTGACCAGAAGTCTTGCTTTCAGACCTTCCTCCCTTTCAATATTCCTGACTTCCACGAGAGGGGTATTTCCAATCAACTCCAGTGTACTTCTATAGACCTTGCTCATCGTTGCCTCCTTATTTCCTACTTAATTGATATGGTTTTAGGGATTTAAGAAGATTATAGCATGCTCCACTCAATTGTCAAGGGTATCTTTATAAAATCCTTCCTCGCACCACCATTCAATGCACGCCTGTGTATAGGCTTCGCAGGCCTCTTCTTCCTCCGTACTGACCGGGGGACAGACTACACCATTTTCCGCGAATCTCAGAAGGCTCTGCTGTGTTTCTGCCTGGAGGTGATCACAGCATCGGATCCACGCATCCCTCGTACGGTTCAGTTCTTCCTGAAGAAGCCCCTCTTTCCAGTCCCGGTATGCTTCTTCCGTTCCGATCTGCCGCAGCATGCCCTTTTCCTTTTCAGGAACGGAGCGGAAGCCTGACAGCAGCGCCTGGTCTTCCGCCCGCAGAAGAGCCGTCAGGTTTTCGGCTCCCCGGCCAAGCCGCCGGCGGTAATGATCGTAGTCAAAGGGATAATACATCGCTCTGTTCTGATCAAAGACAAGTATCTCCTCCGCCACACGCCTGATAAAATACCGGTCGTGTGAAACAAAGAGGATGGTCCCCCGGTAGGCGCGGAATATCGATTCCAGGGTCTCCTTTGCGGGGATGTCCATGTGGTTGGTGGGCTCGTCCAGGATCAGCAGGTTCGGCCTTGCCGTCATGATCTCGGCAAGCACAAGTCTTGCCTTTTCGCCCCCCGAAAGGCTGCTGACTCTCGTCTGCGCCGCTCTTCCCGTAAACAGATACCCGGCAAGAGTCTGCCTGGCTTCTTTATCCGTCATGGCCGGAAACAGTGCGTGGAAATGCTCGATCACGCTGAGGTCCGAATCAAGTGCGGCGGTCTGCTGGTCAAAATAGCCGATGACGGTCCGCTCTCCCAGAGCACATTTTCCGCTTACCGGATCCTGCAGCCCTGCAACAGTTCTCAAAAAAGAAGATTTTCCTGTTCCGTTGTCCCCGATGATCCCGATCTTCTGCCCGCTCCGCACCCGGAGCGAAAGATTCAGGATCTCTTTGTCGTATCCGACGCCAAGTTCCTTTGCTTCAAGGATCCATTTATTCGGGCGTACCTCGGGAATAATCTCTCCCGAAAAAAAGACCGCATCGTCGTCATCCGGTTTTTCCGGACGTTCCATGCGCTCCAGCATGGTCTTCCGCGACCGGACAAACGAAGCCTTGCGCGGCTTGTTCCGGAATTTTCTGACGAGCCCTTCCAGTCTTTCCGCCTCTTTCTGCTGGCGCTCATAAAAAACTCTTGCCTTCTCGAGCGCCTTTCTGTGTTCCTCCCGATAGGCCGAATAATTACCTGCGTACCGTGTCAGCCGGCCGTTCCGGATCTCGTAGATCACACTGACAGTCTCATCCAGAAAATACCGGTCATGAGAGACGATGACGCAGGCCTTTGAATAAGCCCGGATGGTCTGCTCCAGCCATTCCGCGGCCGGCACGTCCAGATGATTGGTCGGCTCATCCAGAAGCAGGATATCCGGTTCCAGCAAAAGCAGACGGATCAGCTGCAGTTTCGTCTGTTCGCCCCCCGAAAATTCTTTCAGCTTCTTTTTTCTGTCGTCAAGCGAGAAGCCAAGCCCCGTCATCATCTGGTCAAAACGAAGAGAAAAGCCGGTCCGGTTCCCGTATTCAGCTTCCTCCGGCGGAATTTCGGAAAGGATAAGCTCTTCTATGCTTTTGTCCATATCCGCTTCCTGCGTCTGACTCAGCATCCGTACGGTAACGTTTCTTGACGTTCTGACGGCAGGACCCTCTCTCCGGTCGTCCCGGTCCATGTCCAGTTCGCCCAGGATCGTCCTGAGAAGCGTTGTCTTTCCGGTCCCGTTTCTTCCCACGATGCCGATTTTTTCGTTTCCTCTGATTTCAAAATGAATATGGGACAGAATCTGTCTGCCGCCGCAGGAAACTGTCCCATCGTGGATTTCATAAAGCATATCTGTATTCTCCGGTCAGATCAGGCCGAAATGCCTGCAGGCCTTGTAAATTCCGTCCTCATGAAGAGATGCCGTCACATAGTCGGCGGCCGCTTTGGCCTTGTCTGCTCCGTTTCCCATTACGATACTGGTCCCGGCGCATGCAAGCATGCCCAGATCGTTGATGCTGTCGCCCACTGCAAAGGTATCGGCGATATCCATTCCGATCAGCTCGCAGACTTTCCGGATCCCTGTTCCCTTATGGAACCCCTTGGGAACCACTTCGACCACCGATGAGGTGTGGATCATAAAATCAAAATCTTCCGCAAGGGCTTTCTGGCATCCTTCCAGGTCAGCGCCGTCCGTCGCGCAGGAAAACTTGCTTACATTCCAGTTTCCCCACTCGCCTTTAATCGTCCTCAGACGGTCACCCATCTCCGCCTTCAGCTTTTTTCCATAAAAATCGTCGGCAAAATCCTCATCGTCAAAGTACAGATGCTCCGGTCCCTCCAGTATGGGCCGGAACCCGTAGCTTCGGATCAGCCGGATCGTATCAGCCAGGAAGGCATTCTCGATCTCACGGTAGAAAATGGTTTTTCCATCATGTTCGATCATGGTGCCGCACCCGGATACGATTCCGTCAAACCCCAGAGACAACAGGTCCGGATTCTGAATATAAGCTCTGGTACGCCCGCTGTTTAAAAAGGCCAGGTGCCCGTTTTCCCTCAGTTCCCTTATGGCCGTTCTCGTGCTTTCCGGGATATGATTGTGGATATCCCAGATCGTTCCGTCTATGTCAAAAAATAATGCCTTCCTACCGGCCATACAGCTCCTGCCTCTCTAATATCATATCTGCCGCCGCCCGGAATTCGGCCGGCTTTTTTGCCTTACGGATCTTTCTCAGGACTTTTTCTGGTTCGCAGTACATGTCCTTAAGATAGAACCATACTTCTTTCATCTTGTACATGGCGTTGTTTTCGTCATGATACGCTTCGCAGTAGCCCTTCCAGAGTTCGTGTTCATACCTGCAGAGCTCTTCCCGCGTAATTTTCTGCCCGGTTATGATCTCACGCACCAGACCGGGATTTTTGACGATCCCTCTTCCCATCATGACCCGGTCCACTGCCGGAAAATGCCGGGTAAATTCCAGGTAATCCTCTGCCGTGAACAGGTCTCCGTTGTAGCACACCGGATTTACACTGTTTTCGGCTGCCAGAGCAAAGGCGCCAAGGTCCGGATGATTTGCATAATAATCGGACCGGACTCTTGCATGAATGATCACCTCCGACAGAGGAAACTGATTGTAGATCTTCAGAATATCCGGAAACTCGTCCGCGTCCGTAAGTCCAAGACGGGTTTTTACAGAAAGCTTCAGCTGACTTCCGGAAAACTCCTCCGCAGCAAACACCTCTTCAAAAAAGTGCCTGAGCCTTAAAGGGCTGTCCAGAAATCCGGCGCCTTTTCCCTTCGGCACCACAGTGCCGGAGGGGCATCCAAGATTCAGGTTGAATTCCCGGTAGCCCATCATGCCAAGCCTTTTTGCCAGGTCGAGAAACTGCCCGGCATCATTGGTCAGGATCTGGGGAACGAGGTGCATTCCGGCGTTATTCTCCGGAAGCACCTCGTTCCTGTCCTTCGTCCGCAGAACCCGTTTCTGCATCGGCGTGATAAATGGAGTGAAATACCGGTCTATGTCTCCGAACATTTTCTGGTACACGTTACGGAAAACATAGCCGGTGATCTCCTCCATCGGCGCAAGGTAAAACTGCATCCGTTTTTCCTCAGGCAATTCCCGTTACCGTGTAGTCCTGATCCTCCACAGCTTTCTTCAGAACCGCGTCGTCCACATCTGCCGTAAGCGTAACTACCGCGTTTCCGGCCTCATGGCTAACCTCGGCGCTTTCCACCTCTGCAAGAGCCTCAAGAGCCTTTTTCACTCTGGCTTCGCAGTGCGGGCACATCATTCCTGTAATGCTGAGTGTCTTTTTCATTTCTTTTTCCTCCGTTGTTTTGTTTATCTGGCTGCCGGCACTCTCACCGGAAAGCTGCTGTATGGATTCGCTCTGTACTTTTTCATCCGCCTTGTGCTTTTTCCGGAGAGGCCTGTCCTTTGTGCTGTCATAAAGCTTAAACAGGTTCAGGCGCAGGGCATTCATGCATACGGTAAAGCTGGACAGGCTCATGGCTGCGGCACCGACCATGGGATTAAGGCTGATGCCGAACCTGTGATAATACGCGCCTGCTGCAAGCGGAATACAGATCACATTGTAAAAGAAAGCCCAGAACAGGTTTTCATGAATATTTCTCAGGGTCGCGCGGGAAAGGCGGATGGCTGCAGCCGCATCCAGCAGGCTGCTCTTCATCAGAACCGCGTCCGCCGCGTCAATAGCCACGTCCGTACCGGCTCCAATGGCAATGCCGATGTCTGCTCTTGTAAGGGCAGGGGCATCGTTGATCCCGTCTCCGATCATCGCGGTCTTTCCCGATTCCATCAGTCTGCGGATCACGCTCTCTTTTCCATCGGGAAGAACGCCGGCGATCACCTCGTCAACCCCGGCCTGGGCGCCGATGGCCCTGGCGGTACGTTCGTTGTCGCCCGTCAGCATGACGGTACGGATTCCCATCTTCCGCATCTGTTCGATCGCTTTCGCGCTGTCCTCTTTGATGACATCCGCGACCGCAATGATGCCGAGAAGGCTGTCGTCGAGCATGAAAAAGAGGGGCGTCTTGCCTTCACCAGAAAGACGTTCCGATTCTTTTTTCAGTTTTTCAGGCAAATCTGTCAGGCTGCTGATATATTTTTCGCTCCCGCCCTTCAGCCTGTGTCCCTCGCACTCCGCCTGCAGGCCATTTCCGGGAAGGGCGGCAAAGCCGCTTACTCCAGGTGCTTTTATGCCATTTTTTCCTGCATATTCCGTCACGGCTTTCGCAAGCGGATGTTCCGAATTCTGTTCCAGTGCATTTGCATAGTAAAGCAGGGTGTCTTCATCACTACCCGGAGCCGCCAGAATATCCGTTACCTCGGGCATCCCCTCGGTAATCGTTCCGGTCTTGTCCAGAGCTACGATCTCGATCCTTC
>CAMNNM010000013.1 GCA_946545425.1 uncultured Blautia sp.
AGATGTTTTTGTTTCCTGGCGGGGAGAGAAGATGAAGAACAAACTGATTGAACTGAAAGACATGACGAAGAATTTTGATGATCAGCAGGTTCTGCGAGGAATCAATCTTGATATTTATGAGAATGAATTCCTGACACTGCTGGGACCCAGCGGTTGTGGAAAGACCACGACGCTGCGTATTATCGCGGGCTTCGAGGAACCCAGCAGCGGAGAGATCCTGTTTAACGGGATCGAGATCTCAAAGCTGCCTCCTTATAAGCGGGAGATCAATACGGTGTTCCAGAAATACGCACTGTTTCCTCATTTGAATGTGGCGGATAACATTGCTTTTGGTCTGAACCTGAAAAAGGTCGACAAGTCCGTCATAGCCCAGAAGGTTTCCAAGATGCTGAAGATGGTCGGTCTTGAGGGATTTGAAAAAAGGGATGTCACACTCCTTTCCGGCGGACAGCAGCAGAGGGTTGCCATTGCGAGGGCATTGGTAAATGAGCCGAAGGTACTGCTTCTGGACGAACCGCTCGGAGCGCTGGATGCAAAGATCCGCAAGCAGATGCAGATTGAGCTGAAAAAGATTCAGCGGGAAGTCGGCATCACGTTCATCTATGTTACCCATGACCAGGAAGAAGCTCTTTCCATGTCAGACACCGTCGTCGTTATGAATAACGGCGAAATTCAGCAGATCGGTACGCCGACGGATATCTATAATGAGCCGGAGAACCGTTTTGTTGCCGGGTTTATCGGCGAATCCAATATTATCGAAGGCGTGATGCTGAAGGATTATCTGGTGCAGTTTGACGGCTTCGACTTTGAGTGTGTGGACAAGGGATTCCCGGATAATGAGCCGGTCGAGGTGGTGCTTCGTCCCGAGGACCTTGACATTGTGGATCCGGAGCAGGCAAAGATCACCGGAATCGTCCGGAACATCACATTCAAGGGCGTTCATTACGAGATCATTATCGAAGCGGAAAACCGTACCTATATGGTACAGACAACGGATTACGCCGAGGTCGGAAGAAGAGTGGGACTTAAATTCGGACCGGAGGATATCCATGTTATGTGGAAGATGGGGGCTTACTGATGAAAGAATATCGTCATCTTGTAAAACCGTACCTGATCTGGGCGATCGCGATCGTCTGCATTCCGCTGATCCTGATCGTTTTATATGCCTTTACCAAAGAAGGAAATGAAGTTCTGACCTTTTCCTTTACATGGGAGAACTTTGCCAAGTTTGCCGAAGCCACCTATGTGAATGTGATCCTGAAATCCTTCTGGCTTGGTATCGTCACGACGTTTTTCTGCCTTCTGCTTGGCTATCCGCTGGCTTATATCATCTGCAAGTTCGGCGAAAAAACACAGGAGACACTAATCCTCCTGGTGACCATCCCCATGTGGATCAACATGCTTCTTCGTACCTACGCATGGATGAATATCCTTTCGGACAACGGGATCCTGAACCAGCTTCTGGGCATACTGGGAATACCCCATATCCAGCTGATGTACACCGATTTTTCGGTTATGCTTGGCATGATATGCAACTTCATGCCATTTATGATCATCCCGATCCATACCTCCCTCAGCAAGATGGACAAGTCGCTGATCGAGGCGGCCAATGATCTTGGAGCGAATCCGATACAGACCTTCTGGAAGGTAACCTGGAAGCTTTCCATTCCGGGGGTACTGAACGGGATCATGATGGTGTTTCTGATGGCGATTTCATCCTTCGTTATTCCGAAGCTCCTTGGCGGCGGCCAGTATATGCTGATCGGAAATCTGATCGAGTCCCAGTTTATTTCGGTAGGAAACTGGAACTTCGGAAGCGCGATCTCCATGATCCTGGCAGTCATCATTCTGATCTCCATGCAGCTGATGCGCAAGATGGACCGCAAGTCAGAGTAGGGAGGGACAGATGAAAAGAAAAACAGGCTTATTTTCAAAATTTTATGTGATCCTCTGCTTTGCATTCTTTTATCTGCCGATCCTCGTGACGATGATCTTCTCGTTCAATTCGTCCAAGTCGCTGACGAAGTTTACAGGCTTCTCATTAAGATGGTACCTGGAACTTATGGACAACGTGGAAGTATCCAAGGCAGTGTATGTGTCGGTCACGATCGCGATCATTTCGACGATCATTTCGACGATCCTCGGAACCATCACGGCCATCGGACTTTCCAAATGCAGAAAGATCTTAAGAGAAGTAACGCTGACGATCAACAATATTCCGATCCTGAATCCGGATATCGTTACGGCAATCGGGCTCATGATCCTGTTCTCCTCCATCGGAATGAGAAAGGGATACTGGACCATGCTGCTGGCGCATATCGCCTTCAGTACGCCTTATGTGATCACAAGCGTTTATCCGAAGGTTCGCAGCCTTGATCCGAATCTTCCCTATGCGGCCATGGACCTTGGCGCAACACCGTATCAGGCGCTGATGAAAGTCATCGTGCCCATGATCAAAGAAGGAATCTTTGCCGGGGCGCTTCTGGCCTTTACGATGTCCTTTGACGACTTTGTCATTTCCTATTTTGTGTCGGGGAACGGCGTCAAGAACATTTCGATCATCGTCTACAACATGACAAAGCGGATCAATCCGACCATCAATGCTCTGTCCACCATCGTGATCCTTGTGATCATTCTGGTGCTGGTGGGGTCAAACGTCATACCGGTGCTGACCCAGAAAAGAAACCGGCCGGAAGACAAAAAGCGCCGCAGGATCATCGCAGCTGTGGGTGCGGCCTGTGTGGTCGTATTTCTGATCGTTCTTGGAAATGCTGCAAACGGAAAGCATGTACTCAAGGTTTATAACGCAGGCGAATACATCGATCCGGCTTTGATCACGCAGTTTGAGGAAGAAAACAACTGCACTATCGTCTATGAGACCTTTGAGTCCAACGAGATGATGTATACAAAGCTGTCCAGTGGTGAGACATACGATATCCTGATTCCGTCGGACTATATGATCGAGCGTCTGATCAAAGAGGGATCACTGCAGGCCATCGACTGGAAGCTGGTCCCGAACTCTGAAAACCTGCTTCCCGAGGTAGTCACGAACACCTATGATCCGGAAAACCGCTATGCCTGCCCGTATTTCTGGGGAAGCGTAGGAATTCTGTACAATAAGAATGTGGTGGATCCGGCAGATCTGGAACAGGGCTGGGAGCTCCTTAAGAATACAAAGTATAAGGGTGACCTGTACATGTACGATTCCGAGCGTGACTCGTTCATGATCGCGCTGAAGGCGCTTGGATATTCCATGAATACCACGGACGAAGCGGAAATTCAGGACGCCTACGACTGGCTCGTCGAACAGCGGGACACCATGGATCCCATTTATGCCGGCGACGATGTGATCGACAATATGATCAGCGGAAACAAATCCATCGCGGTTGTCTATTCGGGAGATGCGACCTATATTATCAGTGAAAACCCCGAGCTCGACTATTTCATGCCGAATCAGGGAACGAACATCTGGTACGATTCCATGGTCATCACCAGAGACTGCAGTGAGACCGATCTTGCGCATAAGTTCATCAACTTCATGACGGAGGAAGAGAGCGCTGCGGCCAACACCCTTGAGGTGGGCTATTCCTCTCCGGTGGCATCTGTATTCGAGGAGATGGCCGAGGGAGAATATGAAGGAATCTCCGCTTATGTACCGGATGTCACAAATCCGAAGAACGAAACATTTGCCTACCAGGAACCTGCCGTGAAGCAGCTTTTTGCGGATCTGTGGACCAAGGTAAAGGCACAGTAAATCCTGAAGGATATCAGAGGCTTCCTGGGCGCGGACCGTTTGACGGACCGCCCGGAAGCTTCTATTCATTAGAAAAAACAGCAGAAATCCGGAATCTTAAGGCCGGCATGCTGAATCAATATCTAAATCATATTACATGGAGGAATGTAAATTGAAGAAACACGGAAGTGTTATCGGAATACTGCTGACCCTGCTTATGATCGCTGCCGAAGGCGTTTTTGCGATGACAGTCCTTAAATCCGGACTGCTTCCCGAAAAATACCGTATCCCGGCAGTCGCAGTCCTGATCCTGCTGCCGGTCATTCTGGCCGTGCTTTTGTGGAACATGAATCACAGGATCCGTTTTGTGATCGGTCTGGTTTTGTGGTTCTTTGTGATCGCGGCACTTATCTTCGGAAGCTTCTGGATCAGGAATTTCAGTCAGAAGATGAGCGATATCGTGGAAACCGGAGCCGAGATCGTCAAGATGAGTGTATATGTACGATCTGACGATCCCGCGGAAAATCTGGAAAATACAAAAGGATATAAATACGGCGTTCTGCAGTCTCTTGACAGGGAAAACACAGACAGGCTGGTAAAAGAACTGGAGGAAGAAGACGGTATCTCAGCCGAAACGAAGGAATATACCGGTATCATACAGCTTGTCGACGGTCTGCGAAGCGGCGAAGTCGACGCGGTCATCATGAACAGCGCCTTTATGGACGTGGTCTCCGAGATGGAGGGATACGAGACGGTTCCGCAGGAGCTTCGTCTGCTGGCTGAAAAAAATCTTGAATACCAGGTGAATGCTGTGGCGGATGCAGATGCGGCGTCCCAGACAATGGACGGCGGAAAAGAACCGGAGCTGAGTGACGGTATGGATGCGGACAGTGCTGCAGAGGGACACCCTGAGACGCCTGCGGGAAGCGGATCCAGCGTTGCTGCGTCTTCTCAGAACGGGACTGGAAATGAATCGTCCTCTTCGGAAATGCCTTCATCCATGAATTACGGCAGTGATCCGGAAGGCGTGTATACTGTTTATGTCAGCGGAATTGACAGCCGGGATGGTATGGTGGCACGAAGCAGAACGGATTCCAATATCCTGATAACAGCCAACATGAACACAAAGCAGATGCTGATCCTGTCGACGCCCAGGGATTATTATGTGCCCCTGTCCATATCCGGAGGAGCAAAAGACAAGCTGACGCACGCGGGTATCTATGGCATTCAGGTCAGCATGGACACCATGGAAATGCTCTACAGGACACGGATTCCCTGGTACGTGCGGGTAAACTTTGAAGGTTTCACCCGGATCATCGACATGCTGGGAGGCATTACAGTCTATTCCGATTATGAATTCGATTCCAAGAATATTCTCGGGTATCATTTTAACCAGGGCGAAAACCAGATGAACGGAGAAGAAGCCCTTGTCTTTGCAAGAGAACGCTTCTCATTTCAGGAAGGAGACCGTCAGAGAGGAAAGAATCAGATGGCGGTCATAAAAGGAGTCCTGGCAAAACTGGATACTACCGATGTTCTGACTGATTTTTCGAAATATCTGGATGCATTGGAAGGATCCTTCGAGACCAATATCACGTATGATATGATCACGGATGTCGTGCAGAAGGTGATCGGGAATACCGGCGAGTGGGAACTGTTTACGTACAGCGTGAACGGAACGGGAGGAAATGAGGTTCCGTATTCGCTTACCAGTCCGGTCTATGTCATGATTCCGGATGAGGCGACTGTCGACCAGGCAAATGCGCTGATCAATAAAGTGAAAAACGGAGAACGTCTGACAGAGGCGGACGTGAGCTGACAGAAATCGTAGTTGCGGGAATAATCTATCTATTGTAAAATAGGAATATCTGAAAACATGTCCCGGCGCAGAACGGACGGGACGATCCTGATGTGTGAGATCGAGAACAGGAGGTTGTTATGGGTTTAATCAGTGCTGGTATTGCTGCCGTATCAAGTACCTTTGCGGATGCGTGGAAAGAATATTTCGTCTGCGATGCTCTGGACAACAGTGTGATCGTTGCCAAGGGACAGAAAAAGACAGGAAAACATTCCGCAAATAAAAAAGGAACGGATAACGTGATCACGAACGGATCCGGTATCGTTGTTGCCGACGGTCAGTGTATGATCATCGTGGAGCAGGGCAAGATCGTTGAGGTCTGCGCCGAGCCGGGCGAATACACTTACGATTCCTCGACCGAACCCAGCATCTTCTGCGGAAGCCTGGGCGGAGCCATCAAGAACACCTTCGCCATTATCGGAAAGAGATTTACCTACGGCGGTGACGCGGCCATGGATCAGAGGGTCTACTATTTTAACACCAAAGAACTTCTGGACAATAAATTCGGCACGCCGAATCCGGTTCCATTCCGTGTGGTGGACAGAAACATCGGGCTTGACATCGATGTTTCCCTTCGCTGCAACGGCGTCTATTCCTACCGGATCGCCGATCCGCTTCTGTTCTATGCCAACGTGAGCGGAAATGTGGACGGAGTATATACCCGCGATGAGATCGACAGTCAGCTGAGAAGCGAATTTGTCAGCGCACTGCAGCCGGCGTTCGGAAAGATTTCCGAGATCGGTGTAAGGCCGAGCGCCCTTCCGGCACATGTGACGGAACTCTGCGAGGCCATGAACGAGGCCCTCACCAAGAAGTGGTACGAGACCCGCGGTATCGAGGTGGTTTCCATTGCCATCAATTCCGTATCTCTTCCGCCGGAAGATCAGGAACTGATCAAGACGGCCCAGAAGAATGCAATGTATATGAATCCTGCAATGGCAGCGGCGACGTTGGCCGGCGCACAGGCAGACGCCATGAAGGCGGCCGCTTCCAATACGGCAGGGGCCATGACCGGATTTATGGGAATGGGCATGGCACAGCAGGCAGGTGGCTTCAACATGCAGAGCCTGTATCAGATGGCGGGACAGCAGCCGCAGCAGCAGTATCAGCAGCCGCAGCAGCCCGCACAGCCTCAGATGAAGCCGGCCGGCGACAGCTGGACCTGTTCCTGCGGAGCGGTCAATACCGGAAAATTCTGTACGGAATGCGGACAGAAGAAACCGGCTGCCGGAGCAGAGGAAGAGAAAAAGGCACCGTCCTTCCGCTATCGCTGCTCACAGTGCGGCTGGGAAGCGGCAGATCCGGCAAATCAGCCGAAGTTCTGCCCGGAATGCGGACATGAATTTACTTATGCGGATGTTGTGAGATAACAACGGATCGGGACGCTTGTGCTTTACCTGCGGTAAGGCACGAGCGTTCTGTGTGATAGAGACGCAGACGGAAGGAGACCGGGGTGTCAGGACTGAATGAATACAAATGCCCCTCATGTGGAGGAGCACTTCATTTTGACAGCGCTTCACAAAAGATGAAATGTGCCTACTGCGGTACAGAAATCGAGGTTTCCGCACTTGAGGCGCTTGATGCACAGCTGTCTGAAGACAGGCCGGATGAGATGAACTGGCAGGAAAACGGCGGCTCCGACTGGAATGAAGGGACGGAACCTGATCTGCAGGTATATCTGTGCGAGTCGTGCGGCGGCGAGATCATGGCGGATGAAAATACGGTCGCCACCAGCTGCCCGTTCTGCGGAAATCCGGTTGTACTGACGAGTCATGTTTCCGGAACGCTGAAACCGGACTATGTCATTCCGTTCAAGCTGGACAAGGAAGCCGCGAAAGCTGCATACCGGAACCATCTGAAAGGCAAGATGATGCTTCCGCGGGTATTTGCAGAAGAGAATCATATCGACGAGATCAAGGGAATCTATGTTCCCTTCTGGATCTATGACGCCGATGTGGATGCGGCGTTCCGCTATAATGCGACAAGAACCACCGTCTGGAATACACCTCAGTATACGTATACCAGAACAAGCCATTATTCCGTTTTCCGCAAGGCAGACGTCGGGTTTTCCCATGTACCGGTCGACGGCTCCTCAAAAATGCCGGACGATCTGATGGAGGCAATCGAGCCCTTCGACTTTCATGAGGCGGTCGATTTTCAGACTGCGTTTCTTTCAGGATATCTTGCAGATAAGTACGATGTGGACTGTGAAACCAACAATGCAAGAGCGAACGAGAGAATACGGCGCAGTACCGAGGAGCTTATGAACGGCACAGTCATTGGTTATCAGACTGTCGTGCCTGCCGCGGGCTCCGTCCAGCTCAGAAACGGCAGCTCGAAATATGCGCTGTATCCCGTGTGGCTGCTGAACACCACCTGGAAGGGAAAACGCTATACTTTTGCGATGAACGGACAGACTGGAAAGATGGTCGGAGATCTTCCTGCGGATACCGGAAAGCTGGTGACCTGGCAGGCCGGACTGACTGCGGCATTTACCGCCGTGACGGCACTGATCATCTATCTGTTTTTCCTGTAAGGAGGTGCGGTATATGAGAGAACATACACGCTCCTCACATGCAGCCTTCTGCGGATACAGGAGCTTTTTCGCTGTACTGGTTCTGTTTATGGTGATGTCAGGCCTGTTTCTGGGCCGGACAGCAGCGGCGTCGGAGACGCTTTCACTGAAAAGTACCCCTGTTCTGGACGGGGCGGACCTTCTGACTCCGGACGAAGAGGAAGCCCTGGAAAAGAAGCTCACGGAGATACGGGACGAGTACGGAACAGATGTCGTGGCGGCGACGTCGTCCTGTTCGGCTTCCGGAAGCGCCGGCGAAGAAGCCGAGCGGATCCTGGTCGAAAATGGATTCGGCACTTCGGATACGGACGGCGCGGTCATTCTTTATATTGACATGGGCTCCCGAAGCTGGAGCATACGGACGCGGGGAAGCGCCATCAGTGCTTTTACGGATGCGGGGCAGGAATATATAGCCGGACAGTTCCGGCCATACTTAAGCAGTGGTGAATATAACAAGGCTTTTACCGCCTATGGCGATCTGAGCGGCCGGTTTCTGAAACAGGCGGCGACAGGAAAACCATATGACATCGGTAATATGCCTAAAAAACAGTTTACGTTTCTGCATCTGCTGATCGCTCTGGCGACCGGGGCGGCAATCGCGCTGGTAATCGTGCTGATCATGAAGAGCAATCTGAAATCCGTGCATTTCCAGGCCGGCGCTGCCGATTATATGCAGAAAAACAGCTTTCATCTGACAAGAAAAGAGGATCTTTTCCTCTATGATACAGTGACGAGAGTCAAACGGGTACAGAATGAAAACAGAGGCGGGGGCGGCGGAAGTTCGACGCATATGGGAAGCGGAGGACATACCTTCGGCGGCTCCGACGGCCATTTCTGAAGAATAAGGGGAGGTTCCTCTATGGGGATTTTGATCCGTAACGGAAGAATTGTGGATCCGGGCTCCAGGACCGACGATATCCTGGATCTTTATCTTGCCAACGGAGAGGTCCAGGAAGCAGGAAAACATCTGGAGATGCGTACGACCGGGGACCAGGTGATCGATGCCGAAGGCTGCGTCGTTCTTCCGGGACTTGTGGATCTTCATGTGCATTTCCGGGATCCGGGACAGACAGACCGGGAGGATCTTGCAAGCGGTGCAGCGGCAGCAGCGCACGGAGGAGTCACGTCCGTAGTGGCGATGCCGAATACGGTACCGCCGATTGACACGGCGGAGCGCTTTCTTGATGTAAAAAACAGAGCTGCAGAGCTTGGCGGCATTCATATCTATCAGGCCGGGGCACTGACCATGGGTCAGGAAGGAAAAGAACTTTCCGATATTCCCGGAATGGCGCTTGCGGGAGTCCGGGCGCTTTCGGAGGACGGAAAATCCGTTCTGAACGCACGCGTCTGCCGCGAAGCCTTCATGGCGGCAGCCAGATATCATATTCCGGTACTGGATCATTGTGAAGATATGGATCTTCGAAACGGCGGGTGTATGAACGAGGACGCCAGTTCGGAAAGACTGGGACTTCCCGGCATCTGCAATGCCACCGAGGATGTCATTGCCGCAAGGGATATCGCACTTGCCCGTGATACCGGTGCACAGCTTCATCTCTGCCATTGTTCCACAGAAGGCACGGCAGAAATGATGGAAGTGATCCGGGAAAAACAGATCCCCGGGATCACGGCGGAGGTGTGTCCGCATCATCTTCTTCTGACCTCAGAAGACATTAAGACAGACGATCCGAACTACAAGATGAACCCTCCGCTCCGGACCAGAAGGGATGTGCAGGCTCTTCTTAAGGGACTGGAGGACGGAAGTTTTCAGGTGATCAGCACAGACCATGCGCCTCATACAGCCGAGAGCAAAATGGGGTCAATGCGGGATGCATCCTTTGGCATCGTGGGGCTGGAGACAAGCTTTGCGCTTATCTATACCGAACTGGTGGAAAAAGGGGTGCTGACACTTGCCCAGCTGGTGGAGAAGATGAGCCTGAATCCGGCAAGGATCCTGGGGATCAAAGCCGGAGCTCTTCTGCCGGGAATGCCGGCCGATGTCCTGATCGCGGACATCTCACAGGAATACCGTATAGATGCCGGTACATTTCTGTCTAAAGGAAAGAACACCCCGTTTAACGGATGGAAGGTAAAGGGACGACCTCTTTTTACCATCGCCGGGGGAAAGCTTGTATACCATGACCTTTCACAGGAGGGAAGAATCAGATGATCGGAAAACTGGTCGAGAATATTAAGAAAACAAATGCACCGGTGGTGGCAGGGCTTGATCCGATGCTTTCTTATGTGCCTTCTTTTATCGTAAAGAAGGCTTTTGCTGAATATGGAGAAACGCCTGCCGGAGCGGCCGAGGCCATCTGGCAGTTTAATAAAGGAATCGTGGATGCCATCTGTGATCTGATCCCGGCGGTAAAACCTCAGATCGCCATGTACGAGCAGTTCGGCGTGGAGGGGCTTAAGGCATACTGCAGGACCGTTGACTATTGCAGATCAAAAGGACTTGTGATCATCGGAGACGTGAAAAGGGGCGATATCGGTTCCACCTCCGCCGCCTATGCCGTGGGACATCTTGGAAAGGTTCAGATCGGCGAAAACAGCTGCCCGCTGTTCGATACGGATTTTGCCACGGTCAACCCATACCTTGGCACGGACGGCGTTCTTCCCTTTATGAAGACCTGCGCGGCAGAAAACAAAGGGATCTTTGTACTGGTAAAGACCTCCAATCCCTCCAGCGGAGAATTTCAGGACCGCCTGGTACTGACGGAAGCGGCAGGAGAAGCCGGGGCGTCGTCGGTATATCTGAAAGAGGGCCTCGAAAGTCTCCTGGCAATGCCGAAGGAAGAACGTGGAAGGTTTGCGCTTCGTCCCCTCTATGAGCTTGTGGGAGAAAAGGTTGCCGAGTGGGCGGCCGAACCGTCCCTTATGGATCCCTGCGGATACAGCCAGGTAGGCGCGGTGGTGGGAGCCACTTACCCCGAAATGGGCAGGACGCTCAGAAAGATCATGCCGAAATCCTATATTCTGGTACCGGGATACGGCGCGCAGGGAGGAAAGGCGGAGGATCTGAAGGATTTCTTCAATGAAGACGGACTTGGAGCCATCGTCAATTCGTCCAGAGGGATTATCTGCGCGTATCAGAAGGCCCCGTACAGCAGCCTGGGCGAGGAAGGCTTTGCCGAAGCAAGCAGACGGGCCACGCAGGATATGATCGCGGACATCAATCAGGCACTGGGACACTGAGACGGAAGGCGGACAGGCCAGAATCACGGGAGGGACCGAAAGCTTGAAAAATCAGGAAATCTGTGAGATTTTACGTCAGAATGAAATAGCTGACGGCATTTTTGACATGACTTTGAAGACATACAGGATCGCAGGGGCAGCACTTGCGGGGCAGTTCGTCTCGATTTATCTGAATGACAGATCCCGGCTTCTGCCCAGGCCCATCAGTATCTGCGAAGCAGATCCCGGGCGGTCCACCCTGCGGCTCGTATACCGCGTGACAGGACCGGAGACTGGAACCGATATCCTTTCCACGTATGAACCCGGGACCCGGATTCATGTGACAGGACCCCTCGGAAACGGGTTCCCGATTGACGATCTTCAGAATAAACGTGTTTTTCTGATCGGAGGTGGCATTGGCATTCCGCCTCTTCTTGAGACGGCGAAACGGCTTCACGGGACTGTGATTCCGGTTCTTGGCTACAGGAGCGGTCCGTTTCTTGAAAACGAGTTCGGAAAATACGGGGAGACGTATCTTGCGTCCGAGGACGGGAGCTGCGGTGTGAAAGGGAATGTTCTGGACTGCATCCGGCAGAATGATCTGCATGCGGACGCCATTCTGGCATGCGGACCCAGGCCGATGCTGCGCGCTCTTAAGGAATATGCGCTTTCCGAAAATATCCCCTGCTGGATCTCGATGGAAGAAAGAATGGCCTGCGGCATAGGCGCCTGCCTTGCATGCGTCTGCAAAACCACCGGAAGGGACGAACACTCCAACGTTTTCAATACCCGGATCTGCAAGGACGGGCCGGTGTTCTTAAGCACGGAGGTGGAATTATGAGGGACATGAGTGTATCCATAGCCGGAGTGACCCTGAAAAATCCTGTCATGACCGCTTCCGGAACATTTGGATCGGGTCAGGAATATTCCGAATTTGTCTCTCTTGACAGGCTGGGGGCTGTCGTTACCAAGGGAGTGGCGAATGTTCCGTGGGAGGGCAACAAAACGCCCCGAATCGCGGAGACCGCCTGTGGAATGATCAATGCGATCGGCCTGCAGAATCCCGGGATCGATGTGTTTATTGAACGGGATATTCCTTTTCTGAAGAAGTTTGATACAAAGATCATCGTAAATGTCTGCGGCAGGAGCATCGAGGACTATTGCGAGGTGGTCGAAAGGCTTGCAGACCAGCCGGTCGATCTTCTGGAGATCAATGTTTCGTGCCCGAACGTAAAAGAGGGCGGCATTGCGTTTGGCCAGAAACCGGAGGCGCTCTATGAGATCACAAAGAGGGTGAAAGCCTGCGCTTCTCAGCCGGTGATCATGAAGCTGAGCCCGAATGTAACGGATATCCGGGTGATGGCAAGGGCTGCAGAAGAGGGCGGCGCCGACTGTATCTCGCTGATCAATACGATCACGGGCATGAAGATCGATATAGAGCGTCAGACCTTTGCCCTGGCCAACAGGACCGGAGGGCTTTCGGGTCCGGCCATCAAACCGGTGGCCGTACGGATGGTATACGAGGCGTCTCACGCCGTATCCATACCGGTCATCGGGATGGGCGGCATCAGCTGCTGGCAGGACGCGGTCGAATTTATGATGGCGGGAGCAACCGCGGTTTCCGTAGGAACCGCCAACTTTAACAATCCATATGTCACAGAGGAGATCATAGACGGGATCGAAGCGTTCATGGAACGAAAAGGCCTGTCGGATATCAGGGAGATCATCGGGGCGGTACGCTGAAAAGCAGGCCGCCGGAACAGGAGCAGAAATGAACCAGTATAAAAAAGATTTCATAGAATTTATGATCGACTGCAGCGTTCTGAAATTCGGCGACTTTGTCACCAAGTCGGGACGCAAAACGCCGTTTTTCGTGAATACCGGATTTTACAGGACCGGTTCTCAGCTGAAACGTCTGGGAGAATTTTACGCAGAAGCCATCAAAGATAATTTCGGACTGGATTTTGACGTGTTGTTCGGACCGGCGTATAAGGGTATTCCCCTTACCGTGGCCGCTACGACGGCGTTATATGATAAATTCGGAGCGGATATCCGCTATTGTTCCAACCGGAAAGAGGTAAAAGATCACGGTGACAAGGGCATTCTTCTGGGAAGTCCGATCAATGACGGAGACCGTGTGGTGATCATCGAGGATGTGACCACCGCAGGAACATCCATTCAGGAAACGATGCCCATTATCAAAGCGCAGGGTGACGTTACGCCGGTGGGACTTGTGGTTTCGGTGGACCGCATGGAGCGCGGCCAGGATGAAAGAAGCGCGCTTAAGGCCATAAGCGAGACATATGGAATCAAGACCGCGTCGATCGTTACCATGTCGGAAGTGGTGGAACATCTTTACAATCGTGAATACAAGGGACGCGTCGTCATCGATGATACGCTGAAGGCAGCCATCGACAGGTACTATGAACAGTACGGCGCCGCTGAAAAATAAAAAGGAGAAAACAGTGGACGAAAAAAAGTATAAGACAGTCGAGGGAGCCGGCATTCTGTCACTGGTGCTTGGAATCGTAACGATATGCTGCGGCGTGGCGTCGGGGGTTTTGATGATCATCAGCGGAGCCCGCCTGCTTTCAACAAAGAAGGATATGCTGTTCTGAGGAAATGGGGAGAATAATTTGAACGAAAAAGAAAAGCAGCGGATCCAGGTGGCAGGGATGATAATGTTCGTCCTGTACGTGGGTGTGCTGGCGTATTTTCTTTTCTTCTCGGAAGCGTACGGACGTGCAGTACAAAGGGAGACGTATTGCTATAATCTGGTCCCGTTTTCAGAGATCTGGCGGTTTTCGCATTACAGGACTCTGGTCGGGATCCGGTCTTATGTGATGAATGTATATGGCAACATTCTTGCGTTCGTGCCCTTTGGCTTTTTCCTTCCGGTGGCCTTCCGGAGTGTGGACAGGGGGATCATGCCTGTTCTGATCGGACTGATATTCAGCTTTATGGTAGAGTCGATCCAGCTGATTTCGAAGGTCGGGATCTTTGACGTGGATGACCTGATTCTGAATACCGCAGGCGTGATCCTTGGATTCCTGATCTTCAGGATCTGCAACCGGATGAGAATTTATGGTTACAGCCGGATCGATGTCAGAAAGGAATGAAGCCGGATGGCGAGAAGATACAGATACGCAGTAATAAAAGAAAAGGGGTCCGGCAAAGGAAATGCTTCGGTGAAGGCAGGCGCCGCATCGGTCATTCTCTTTTTGCTGGCGGTGATTTTCGGATGTGCCGTGAACGGGAGATTCGAAGAGATATATGGAGGGATATGTCTCTTTGCGGCAATGCTCTCGGTTTACGGACTGATCCTGGGGCTTTCGAGCTTCAGTGAGAAAAAGCAGAATCACATCACGGGGATAATCGGATCGATATTGAACGGATTGATCGTGATCGGCCTGATCGGCCTTCTGCTGGTCAGCAACTGAATGCTTTGGCATGTCCGCAAATGAATTGCATTCCGGACATGCTGAAAAGACGATATGAAGAAAGAGAGGCACGAAGGATTTGGACGAGTGTCTGAAAGAACGGTATGAACTGGCGGCCGGACGTGTCAGGGAGATTCAGGGCGAGGAACTGGTTCCGTCTCCATACCGGGATTTTTTCCAGAAAGAGGCTGTATTTCTTACAAAAGCCGTGATGGCTTACGAAGAGGACAGAACGCTTCTTTCGCTGGAAGAACTTCAGGAGGAGAACCATTCGTTTTACGAGGATATCCTGCCTGAGAATTACGGAAGCTCTTATGGAAACCCGGCTTTTGCATCCGAACAGGCGGGAGAGTATGGTCAGGTTTTTACATTTCTATATAAAGAGCTTTCCGGTGCAGTCTGTTTTGCATGTGAAAAAAGACTCTGGGATCTTACGGTACTCCTGGAGCTTTTCCTTGAAATTTATTCCTCCTTCTGTACGGAGGAACTGCCGGGCAGTGATGCGGTAAAGGCATCTGTCTGCTCCTATATCGAAGATTACTGCCAGGAGATGACGGAACAAAGAGTGCGGGAAATGCTGGATCCATCCCTCGGCTTCTTTACGGATATCCTGATGAACGCGGATCTTGAGGATCCGAGATATCTTTATCTGTACGGCGAATATATTACGGCGAACGAGCTGGAAACGGCCGCGTTTCTGAACAGTCTGGATCAGGAAGAGATCGATAAGATGGCGCAGACCTTTACCGAGGGTTATCGTCTTGGGTTTGTTCATGCCAAAAAAGATCTGAGGAAAAAGAAAACGGTAGATATCCGTTTTCGTGCGGGCTTTGAACGGATGGTGCGATGCGCTGTTCCGAAATTCCGTGAGATGGGACTTGAACCGGTCGTGTTCAGGAGAGCGCTTCATGCCGTTTCCGTGCGGAATCAGAACCGGAACGGATTTACGGGAGCAGCCGCGAATCTGCAGTATGACTATGATCACAGACAGGACAGGGCGCTGTTTCTGACGCATGATTTTGAAAATCGTCAGCTGCGGGCGTATCAGACGTCCTACGAAAAATACAAGAGCCTGGCGTCGGTATATGCAGGTCCGGCGCTGATCGAGACCTTTGGCGAAAGTCCGTTCACTCCGGAAAGTACAGAGGGTACGATTCTTTTCAGTGAAAAGCAGCAGAAGCTGAACCGGGATCTGGAGAACGGAAAGATGCAGATCGTGAACCGTTATATCAAAGGTGAAGAACGCAGTTTTACGATTATTTCCTATCCGCTGCCCGAGATCGGTAATCATTATCCTGAAATATTCCGGGAAACGGTCCGGATCAACACACTGGATTCGGCGGAATATGAAAAGATCCAGCAGAAGATCATCGATGCGCTGGATCAGAGCGAGTGGGTGGAGGTTAAAGGCCGGGATGATAACGAGACCGATCTTCTGATCCATCTGCATCTGCTGGAAAAGCCGGATAAGCAGACAAATTTCGAGAACTGTACGGCAGACGTGAATATACCTGTCGGTGAAGTTTTTACGTCTCCGGTACTGGCCGGCACCGGCGGGATCCTTCATGTAAAGAAGGTTTATCTGGAAGGACTTCTGTTCCGTGATCTGAGACTTGTATTCGACTGCGGCCAGGTGATCGATTATTCATGCGCCAACTTTGAGACGGAGGAAGAAAACCGGAAATATATAGAGGACAATATCCTGTACCATCATCCGCGGATCGCCATGGGCGAATTTGCCATCGGGACCAACACGACGGCCTATACTGCCGCGAGAAAATACGGGATCGAAGGTCTTCTTCCCATACTGATCGCCGAAAAGACAGGCCCCCATTTTGCAGTCGGCGATACCTGCTACAGTCATGAAGAGGATGTGCCTGTCTTCAACAGTGACGGCAAGGAGATCATTGCCAGGGACAACGAGATCTCAGAGATGAGAAAGGACGATCCGTCCCTTGCCTATTTTGGATGTCATACGGATATTACGATCCCGTATGACGAGCTGGGAAGCATCCGGACGATTCTGGACGACGGAGAAATGGTTTCCATTATTGAAAACGGCAGATTCGTTCTTCCGGGAACGGAAAAGCTGAACGCGCCTCTTGACGAGGCAAAGGAGGAATTACAGCTATGAGTATTACAAAGGACCAGGCAGTCAAAGCCCTGTCAAGGAGCGAGGCGCTGTTCGTTGCCTATTCGGCCGCCACAAGACTCCCCTATGTGATGTGCGACGAAGAATCATTCAATGACCAGGCATGGATCTTTTCGACCGAAGAAGGCGTCAAGGAGTTCGGAAAGAAGAAGCTCGAAAACAAGGAACTGCTGATGGGCATGAAATACGACAGGAAAAACTTTGGCCAGCTGTACGGCACGCTGTACGCGATCGGGGTTAATTCCATCGTGTGGAACGATAACGGAGAAAGCTGCGAGGTTGATATCACTGCTGTTGCAAAGCAGGCCGATCACAGCAAGCTCGAACCAAACAGAAGACCGCTTCTGAATCCGACTCTGCAGCTTTCCGCAATCTACTTCCTGCAGGAGATGAAAAGACCGGTTCCCATGGAAGAACACGTAGATATAAAAGCCAAGGAAGAGGAGCTGATCGCCAATCTTGTTAAATCTGAATTCCTGATCGCTATGAACGTAGATCCCTCGGATCCGAAAAAGATATCTGTCCCGTTCCTGAAAAACAAGGACGGGAAGGCGCTGCAGCCGTTCTTTTCGGATATTATAGAATTCCAGAAATTTGCCAAAGGAAAAAAGGAGATCCGTGCGGCCAAGGTTCCCTTCAGTAAGGTAAAAGACATGATGGTGAAGGATGTGGAAGCCATGGTCATGGATCCCATGAGCCTTAACATGATCTTTGACAAAAAACAGCTGGATCTGATCTCGAACATCAGAGGTTGAACGGATGAAAAATCTGACAAAACAGGCTGAGAAGGCTCTGAAGCTTGCGCGTGAAGCGGCGGTACAGATGAAGCATGGGTATATTGGTACCGAACACATGCTTCTGGGGCTCCTTCGGGAAGAAGAAGGAACAGCGGGACAGGTGCTGCGGGATGCGAAGGTGGAGGACAAGGCTCTGAGCGACCTGATCATGAAGCTGATAGCGCCGTCTTCCGTGGCGGTTGAACCGGGCATTCCGGAGATGAGTCCGAGGGCGAAGAGCATTCTGGAAGCGGCAGACGTACAAAGCGACATGACGCTGGAGGAAGAAACGGGCACCGAGCATTTTCTTCTGGCCATGCTGCGTCAGCCAAACTGTGTCGCCACCAGGCTTCTTTACACCATGGGCGTTAATATTCAGAAGCTGTATTCCGAGGTGATGGCTGCAATGGGATTCGATCCTGCCCAGATTGCCGAAGAGCTTCAGAATTACAGGAGTCCGTCGGGAAAAGGCGGAACTCCGACACCTGTGCTGGATCAGTACAGCAGGGATCTGACGGCCATGGCGCGTGACGGAAAACTGGACCCTGTCATCGGACGGGAACGGGAGATCAGCAGGATCATACAGATATTGAGCCGGCGGACAAAAAACAATCCCTGTCTGACGGGGGAACCGGGCGTAGGAAAGACGGCGGTGACAGAGGGACTGGCCCGGAAGATCGTTTCGGGAGAGGTGCCGGAGACCGTCAGAGACAAACGCCTTGTAATACTGGATCTTGCCGGCATGGTGGCAGGGACGAAATACCGCGGAGAATTCGAAGAGAGGATCCGGAACATTATTGATGAAGTCCGGGACAACCAGAATATCCTTCTGTTCGTTGATGAGCTGCACACCATTATCGGAGCGGGAGGCGCTGAGGGAGCGCTGGATGCTTCCAATATTTTAAAGCCGGCGCTTTCCAGGGGCGAGATCCAGATGATCGGAGCCACGACTCAGGAAGAATACAGAAAATATATAGAAAAGGACGCGGCCCTGGAACGGCGTTTTCAGCCGGTCGTTGTGGAGGAACCTTCCGAAGAGGAGGCCGTGCAGATTCTGACAGGTCTGAAGCCCTATTATGAAAGGCATCATCATGTGACCATAACGGAGGATGCCGTGCGGGCAGCCGTTCATATGTCCGCCCGGTATATCAGCGACCGTTTTCTGCCCGATAAGGCGATTGATGTGATGGACGAAGCTGCTTCCAAGGTAAGGCTGTCCGGTTTCGGACCGGAAGAAGATACTGCCCTGACAAAAGAACGGCTCAAGGAGCTGTCCTCCCTGATGGAGGAAGCGGTAAAAGCTTCTGATCTGGAGAAGCTTCGCGCCCTTCGGGAAGAACAGGAAGAGCTTCAGAAAAAGATACGCAAGGAACAGAAAAAAGCCGAGAGCAGAGGCAAAAGAAGAAATCTCCAGGTAACAGAAAGTTCCATTGCGGATATTGTTTCTGACTGGACCCGGATTCCCGTCAGCAGGCTGACAGAAAGCGAAACAAAGAAGCTGGCAAGACTGGAAAAGGAGCTTCACAAACGGGTCATCGGCCAGGAAGAGGCGGTGAAAGCCGTCGCGCAGGCGGTCAAGCGGGGCAGAGTGGGACTTAAGGATCCCAACAGGCCCGTCGGATCGTTTCTGTTCCTGGGGCCGACAGGTGTTGGAAAAACGGAACTCTCCAAGGCCCTGGCAGAATCCGTATATGGAAGCGAGCAGTCGATGATACGTGTCGACATGTCGGAGTATATGGAGAAACACAGCGTTTCGAAGCTGATCGGCTCGCCGCCTGGATATGTAGGCTACGACGAGGGCGGGCAGCTGAGCGAAAAGGTCCGGAGAAATCCATACAGTGTGATCCTTTTCGACGAAATCGAAAAAGCACATCCGGATGTCTTCAATATTCTTCTTCAGGTGCTGGATGAGGGGCATATCACCGATGCCCACGGGAAAAAGATCGATTTCCGCCAGACGATCATTATCATGACTTCCAATGCAGGGGCGTCAAGCATCATTGCGCCCAAGCATCTTGGCTTCTCGGCGGCGAAGGACGAAAACCGTGATTATGAACGCATGAAATCTTCCGTGATGGAAGAAGTAAGGAGAATTTTCAGGCCGGAATTTCTGAACCGTATCGACGAGATCATTGTATTCCATACACTGAATCAGCAGAACATACGTTCCATCGTAGACATCCTGCTTACAAAGCTGCAGAAACGCTGCGCTGATCAGATGGATCTGACACTAAAAGTTACGCCGTCCGCCAGAAACCTGCTGGCTGAGGCGGGTTATGACAGCAAATATGGAGCCCGGCCCCTCAGAAGAGCGATCCAGACCCGCGTAGAAGACGCACTGGCAAACGAAATGCTCGATGGAAAGATCGAAAGAGGGGACACGGTTACCGTACGCGCTGCCGACAAAAAACTTGTATTTGACAAAAAGACACCGGAGGAATGAACATGTCAGCAGTAAAAGAACTGATCCGTACAGAAGAAAACGGTACCATCAGCTTTGGAGATTATGAACTCGCGGAAAAGGCCAAGCTTTCGGATTATATGTTCCGGGGTGATGCCTATAAGGTCAAGACTTTTAAGGAGATCACCAAACTCGAAAGAAACGGCCTGTTTGTATATGAGTCCGTTCCGGGAACAGCGGTTCTGAACCTTCTGCAGGACAACGAAAGCATGTGCTTTGAGGTAGAAGGACGGGATGGCGCTCAGATTACCGTGGAACTGGAAGCCGAAACGGAGTACGAAGTCGAGATCAACGAGGAATCTCTTGGAAACATGACCACGAATCTTGGAGGTAAGCTCTCCTTCAGCGTAGAGTTTGGCGACTCGGAAAAGGTAATGGTTAAAATCAGAAAATGCTGAAAAATAAAAAGATCGTCTATTTCTGCAAGGAATGCGGATATGAGTCCTCAAAATGGATGGGACAATGTCCCGGATGCAGGTCCTGGAACTCGTTTACGGAGGAGACCATATCGGCAGACAGAGGAAAAAGGTCAGAGCCGGGCCAGAAAAGAGAAACACAGGGTCCGTCTGTTCTGAAGAATATTAGTCTTGAGCAGGACAAAAGGATTTCGAGCGAAATCGGCGAACTTGACAGAGTACTCGGCGGCGGTATCGTCGCCGGGTCTCTTGTTCTTGTGGGCGGCGATCCGGGAATCGGAAAATCAACACTGCTTCTACAGGTCTGCAGAAATATTTCGGCAAGAAATATCCCGGTATTATATATATCGGGGGAGGAATCTCTCAGGCAGATCAAGATGCGGGCTGACCGTATCGGGGAGTTTTCAGACAGCCTGAAGCTGCTGTGCGAAACGAATCTGGATACGATACGCAGCGTGATCGAACGGGAGAAGCCTGTCATCGTTGTTATCGACTCTATTCAGACGATGTTCGACGCAGATATCGGATCGGCTCCGGGTTCCGTATCACAGGTACGGGAAGCCACAGGAGTCCTGATGCAGATCGCCAAGGGGCTCGGTATCATGATCTTTATCGTGGGTCATGTAACCAAGGAAGGCAGCGTTGCGGGTCCCCGGGTTCTGGAGCATATGGTGGATACGGTTCTTTATTTTGAAGGTGACCGAAACGTATCCTACCGGATACTGCGCGCTGTGAAGAACAGATTCGGATCCACCAATGAGATCGGCGTCTTTGAAATGGCAGGGACAGGTCTTCAGGAGGTAAAAAATCCTTCGGAATATATGCTTGACGGAAGACCTCAGAATGCATCGGGTTCGGCGGTAGCCTGTTCCATGAACGGAACCCGGCCGATTCTGGTGGAGATCCAGGCGCTTGTATGCCACAGCAACCTTGGCATACCGCGAAGAACTGCCGTAGGCACCGACTATAATCGTGTGAACATGTTGATGGCGGTACTGGAGCGAAAAGCAGGAATGCATCTGGGAGAATCGGACGCCTATGTTAATATCGCAGGCGGAATGAAGATGACAGAGCCTGCGATCGATCTCGGCATCTGCCTGTCGATTGCATCCAGCTTCCGTGACCGGGTGATACCGGACGATATCGTGGTATTCGGAGAAGTTGGCCTCAGCGGCGAAGTCCGTTCGGTCAGCATGGCGCAGCAGAGAGTACTGGAGGCGGGAAAACTTGGATTTAAGGGAGTGATCCTGCCGTCGGTCTGTAAAAGGACAGTGAAGGAGACGATGGGGCTTCGGCTGTATTATGTGTCCCATGTGCGGGAAGCGCTGAAGGTTATGGATGATCTGGCCGGAACAAGATGAGAAATTCCGGAGTGCAGAATGCCCGGAAAGCCCTGAATTACGGGCATTCTGCGCCTTTGAAAAAATAATTGAAAATTTCTCAAAAAAAGTGTTGACACCCCATATGGAACGTGCTATTATAATCGAGCTGCCGGAAAAACAGAAACAAAACAAACGCCGGCAGGAACCTTGATAACTGAACAGTGAGACACATACGATTCTCGAAAATTCT
>CAMNNM010000014.1 GCA_946545425.1 uncultured Blautia sp.
AGAGATTTTGATACCTCCTTTCCAGACGGCTGTCTGAATGCTATAATGTTTTAGGTTCATTCGGAAGATACCTGCCTGAATAAGGCAGAGGAGGTTAAAATATGAAGGGATATGATTCTATAAAGAGTGCCAGGCGGAGCGTGACGATACAGATCCTGGTGCTTCTTGTTATAGTGACTGCCATCTGTCTGATCGGACGGATCGTGGCGAAGGACACATTTGATGTGAATGTGATACTTTCTTACAAGAGCCAGAATACAGATGTATCGGACCTTACGGTCCAGTGGGAAAGAAAAGAAAAAGGAGAAGAGGAGCCGGCACCGCTCCCGCCTGAACAGGGCATACCGATCAAAAACATGGAAGTGCGCCAGGCTGTGGATGGTCCATACAGAGGAGAGGCTCTCCATCTGTCCATGCAGCCGGAAGAGCCCGGCGACTATGTGGTGACTGTTCTGGACTCGAAGGGGAATGCGCTGGTAGGTGATTCCATCCATGTGGGGCCCTTTCATACCGCCATCTCCTGGGCGACGGGTGCGTTCACCGGAGATGAAGCAGTGCTGGCGGCCAGCTTTGTTTTATATCTGGGAATACTGGTCATCATGCTTCTGTATTTTCTGAAGCTTAAGGGTCCGCTTTCCACATCTTATGATGCTGTACTGGCGGCCGGCGTTTTCATCTTTTTCTTTGTGGCACTGGTGGTGAGAACACCGGTTTATCTGCGGCATCTGACCACGCCGGCTTTTTATTCAACCTGGCAGGTCCTGACGGATATCGCGTCCGGAGGAAAGTATTTCGTGATCCTGACGCTTCCGTTAACTGGGTTTTTCAGCCTGCTTCTGATCATCAGCAATATCGAACTGCTCAGACATGAGCGTCCGAGGGTCCAGAATGTCCTTGGTCTTCTTCTGGGGATGATCACAATATTTGTGGGACTTTCATATACATTCTTCTTTTCACGCTTTATGCAGGGCTCCTATGAAGAGATCAGAATTTTTACGACGGTGGAAAACGTCCTGGGAATCGTGATCACCTATGCGGAATGTATCCAGATCAGCGCCGTGATATGCGGGATCCGGGCCGCAAGGCATGTACCCGAAAGAAACCGCGATTATATTCTGATTCTGGGCTGCGGATTTCGGAAAGACGGAACGCTTCCTCCGCTTTTAAGGGGAAGAGTGGACAAGGCCATGGAATTCTGGAAGAGACAGAAAAAGGAGACCGGAAAAGAGGCTGTCATTATTCCTTCCGGAGGGCAGGGACGCGATGAATGTATGGCGGAGGCGGAAGCCATGTCGCGCTACATGATCGGCACCGGATTTCCGGAAGACGCCATTATGAAAGAAAACAAATCCGCCAATACCTATCAGAATATGGAATTCTCAAAAAATCTGATCGAAGGACGGGAAGGCAGTATCGAAAAGGTCAGGACGGCTTATGTCACGACGAACTACCATGTTTTCCGGAGCGGCGTGTGGGCAGGCCTTGCGGGGCTGCCTGCAGAAGGAATCGGAAGCAGGACAAAATGGTGGTTTTGGCCCAATGCCTTTGTGCGGGAATGCGTAGGGCTTCTGGCAAACAGGATTGTGCCGGAGCTGATCTTTCTGGTACTGATCACAGCAGCGATCGCGTATATCAGCTATTTTGCATTTTGATCAGAGATTCTGGAATAAGGAGAAGATTCTGAGAATAAGATTGGAAACGATGAGGTGGGTGCAGATAAAATGAGGACTGTCGGGATCATTGCGGAGTACGATCCGTTTCACAGCGGGCATGCCTATCAGCTGGACGCGGCGCGGAAGGCGGCAGGGGCAGATTATGTGATCGTAGTCATGAGTCCGGACTTTCTGCAGCGCGGGGAGCCGGCGCTGTTTGACAAGTGGACACGCGCCCGGATGGCACTGGAGGCGGGAACCGATCTGGTCCTGGAAATGCCTGTCCGTTTTGCGGCTGGAAGCGCCGAGTATTTCGCCCGGGGCGGGGTAGGGCTTCTGAATGCGCTGGGATGCGTGGACGCTCTGAGCTTTGGCTGCGAAGACGAGGAAAAATTCGGATACCTTGAAAAAGCAGCAGCTTTCTTTGCCGGAGAAGAGCCGGAGGATTATAAGAAGATCCTGAAAGAGCGGCTGCGGGAAGGCGTTTCGTTTCCCAGAGCCCGCGCGGAAGCCTTTGTAAGGATCCTGAGTTCACGGCAGGGTGTGTCCGGCTGCGGACCGGATGAGAGCGCAGAAGAGATCGCGGCCGTTTTGAGCCGCCCGAACAATATACTTGCCGTCGAGTACCAGAAAGCTGCCCTGCGTCTTGGAAGCAGCCTGGAAATGATCCCTGTAAAACGTCTGGGAAATTATCACGCTTATGATTCGCCTGACAGGATCTATGCGGAAAAGAGAGATGATTCTGACGCCGGGATATCGGATGGTGCCATGCCTTTTGTTTCCGCATCCGCGATCAGAGCGGCTCTGCTCGAAAACGAGATGACGCTTCCTGCTGTCTTGAAAAGTCAGCTTCCGGAGACATCTCTCAGGCTTATGGAGGAAGAAATCCGGTGCGGCCGGTATGTGGTGGCGGGAGATCTGGATCTTATTCTGCACAGGACGCTTCTCGAAAAGCAGGATGAGCTGCAAGCATATCTGGATATAGACGATGAGCTGGCCAACCGGATCCGGCGCTGTCTTGGGAGCTATACTGGCTTTACGGATTTTTCCGCACTGGTACAGTCAAAGCAATATACGCTGGCACGGATCCGGCGCTCACTTCTGCATGTCCTTCTGGGGATAAAAAAGGGTGAGACGCAAGTATCCTGTGCACGGGTGCTTGGTTTCAGAAAAACCGCGCAGCCGCTGCTTCGGATGATCCGTGATAAAAGTTCGGTTCCTCTTTCTACTTCCGTACCATTTTCGGAGATACCGAAGGAAGACGTGGACGCAGCCCATTTGTGGGAAATGATCGCAGTCGGAAGAACCGGGCGTCCCCTCAGGAACGAACAGCAGAGACAGATCATCACATTATAAAAAGAAACCGGCACTGCTGCGATCGAAGCAGTGCCGGCAGAACAGGATTCAGTATTCTTTGTTTTCCACGATTTTTATGCTCCAGAGGCAGCAGATCAGGCTGATCAGGAAGCATATTGCAACAATGGCGGAAAGAACCGCCCACGGGGACAGGCTGTCAAGAAGCTTTGCAAGTCCTGCAAGAGGATTCTTTGAACCGGTCATGACAGTCTTTGAACCGGTTATGGCAACTGCAATCAGGCCGAAGAGGATAAAAAGGATGATCCTGCTTTTTTCCGCGCCATATTTCAGCTGCAGGGGAATCATGAAAGCCGCAGCCAGATAAAGTGCCGGAAGAATGGCGATCAAAACCGGGAGTTCTTCAGCCGGATTCATTGTGTTATGACGGATCACGTTCACGATGAAGAACAAGATCGTACCGACGCACCAGGCTGCTGCGGCGATCAGAAAGCTGAAGATGTATTTTTCTATGACATAGGTCTTCCGGGCGAAGGGAAGCGTCATCAGGAACGGGAATCCATTGTCATATTCATCATAGCTGATGGTGCCGATGGCAATGATCGTCGAAAGCATAGTCAGATATCCGATAATAAAGGAACCATCCATGGATACACTCATGAAGAGGGCCATGACAAGAAAGATCAAAAGGGTCTGCTTCCTTACCAGGGTAAGGCGCAGATCTTTTTCTATTAGTCCGCGCATGTTATTTACCTCCTGTCATCATCAAGATCAGGTCATCGATATTGCCGTTTTCAATGACGATTCCCGGATAGTTTTCGGCATAGTACTGTTTTTCGCTTGTAAAGCAGGTATATCCGAACGAATCTCTTTTTGTGCTGAGAAGATAATTTTTGTCAATCTGTCTGTAAGTATTTTCGTCTACTTTCAGAATTGCGTAATTGCTCAATATGGTATCTGTATCTTCGTGAAGTATGATTTTTCCGTCATGAATCAGATAGATATCGTCACACAGTCCTTCGAGGTCCGTGGATATGTGCGATGTTATCAGAATGGAACACTGTTCATGCTCAAGAAGATACTGGCGGAGCAGATCAAGAATTTCATTTCTTGCTTCTACGTCAAGTCCGGCTGTAGGCTCATCCATGATCAGAAGATCTGCCTTGTGGCTGATCGCAACAAGAACCCGGAGCTTGGCACGCATGCCCGTCGAAAAATCCTTGATTTTTTTATGAAATGAGAGTCTTTGTGACTCGCAGTTCCTGCGGAAGAAGGACTCGTCAAATGTGGGATACATTTTTCTCAGAATTGCGATCACATCCTCGATGCACAAGTACGTGCTGAATCCGGAATCGGACAGTGCAGCGCCCAGGGACGCCTTTTCATCTCCCGTAAGCTTTGAAGCTTCTTTCCCGTTGATCGTGACACTTCCGCCATCCGGCCGGATCAATCCCAGTATGGCTTTGATCGTGGTGCTTTTGCCCGCTCCGTTTTTTCCGACGATACCGGTAACCGTTCCGTCCGGAATCTCAAGTGATACATTCAGGCGGAAATCACCATAGTTTTTTATAAGATTATCCACTTTGACCATCAGTAATCCTCCAGTATGATGTTCAGGATTTCCAAAATGTCTTCTTTGGTAAATCCTACTGCTGCTGCCTTTTGTACGGCTGCGGCAAAGTCGTCTTCCACAGCCTTCCTTCGTGCCTCCAATGCGAGAGAGCGGTCGGCGGCGGCAACGTAAGTACCTTTTCCGTGAACGGTGACGACAAAGCCTTCTTCCTCCAGCCTGTCGTATGCTTTTTTCACGGTAAGGGAGCTTATGCGCAGCTGTCCGGACAGTGTCCGGACCGACGGAAGCGGATCGTTTTCCGCAAGACTGCCGTTTATGATTTCGTTTTTCAGCTGATCCACAAGCTGTTCGTAAATGGGAATCATTGAGGATTTATTTAAAATGATATGCATATCTTTCAACCTCCACAAACAGTATATAACAGCATAACACTGTTGTCAACTGTTATATGCTGTTTTGTCACAAAAAAAGCTGTGAAATAATCCCGGTCGGATTATTTCACAGCTTTTTAAAAAACGAATCCTTTATTTCATCATGGAAGTCAGCATGCCAAGCAGATCGTTGCTGTCATCATCATCCTTTTTATCGTTTCCGCCAAACAGGCCGCTGATGATGCCGCCGATTCCGCCGCCTCCGCCAAGCAGGCCGCCGAGAAGACCGCCGCCGGACTGAGCCGGAGCCTCGCCGCCGAACATTCCCATAACGTCGCTAAGATCAAGACCGTCACTCAGGTCAACCTTTGATGCGGAAGTGGTTGCCGCGGAGAGTCCGCTCATAAGAGCAGGAGCAAAATTGGAAAGGACCTTGGAAACGTCAGCGCTTTCCAGTTCGGATTCTTTTGCAAGGTTACCAAAAACAGCTTCCTTTTCATCTCCAAGAATATGGTTCACAATTTTCAGACCGTCTTCTTCATCGGCTTCATTGATCTGATCCACCATGGAACGGGTCTCCTTGTGGCCGCCAAGCGCGGTGAGAAGAGAGAGGGCGCCGTCTGCAGAAGATGCGTTCTTTTTCAGAAACTTAAGAAGCACCGGCAATGCGGCCATCACAAGTTTGGAAATCTTTGCTGCAGAAAGACCGGTTTTCTGAGACAGTGCATTCACGGATGATCCGGATCCAAGAGTTCCCATTAACATACCCAGCAGATTCATTCCATTTTCCTCCTTTAGTTGATCATTGAGAGTCAGAAGCTATACGCTGTCACTATTATATCAAATCTGTAAATAAAAGTATAGTGAACGCCGGAAATATTCTGACGTTCACTATAAATTTCGTCAAAAGTCGATTACTGCTGATCGTTGGTCAGGTTGAATTTATCCAGAATATGGAAGATAAGGCTCAGGATCATGGCTACGATACAGGCCAGCACCATACCGGTAAGGCGTACATCGCCGATCTGGATGGCAATGCCGGAAAGTCCGGTTACGAATACTACGGAAGTCAGAATCAGGTTGCGGGAACGGCCGTAATCCACCTTGGCGTCAACCATGACCCGGATGCCCGATGCGCCGATCATACCGTAAAGCAGGAAGGAGATTCCACCGATGACCGGTCCCGGAATGGTCTGGATCAGTGTGGAAAGCTTGCCGACAAAGGAGCAGATGATGGAAATCACCGCTGCACCGGCAATCACGCGTACACTGTAGACCTTGGTCACAGCCATGACGCCGATGTTCTCGCCGTAGGTGGTGGTGGGAACGGAGCCGATCAGACCGGAGATCATGGTGGACAGGTTATCACCAAGAAGAGAACGGTGCAGTCCCGGATCCTTCAGAAGATCTCTTCCGATGATCTTGCTTGTAACGACCTGGTGTCCGATATGCTCGGAGACAATGACCAGAATGACCGGCATGATGATCAGAATGGCGTTGATATCAAACTTGGCCATCTGGAAATGCGGAAGTGCAAACCAGGGAGCGGCAGCGACATCGCCAAAATCCACCATTCCACAGAGAATGGCAGCAATATAACCGCAGATCACCGCGATCAGGATGGGGATGACAGAAAGAAATCCGCGAAACAGGATGTTGCCAAAGACTGCGACGCCGAGAGTCACCAGAAATACGATGACATTTTTGGGGGAGATCACCTCGTCCAGAAGGCCGGCTGTATTTGCTGCGCTGCCGGACAGTTCAAGACCGATCAGAGCCACAACGGGGCCCATTGCCGCCGGAGGCAGTACCACGTCAATCCAGTCAGATCCGAACTTATAGATAATAAAGGCCAGAATACAGCCCAGAGCTCCGACTACAACAAATCCGCCCTGCGCGTATTCGTACCCCATTTTGCTGATCACGATGCCTGCAGGGGCAAGAAATGCAAAACTCGACCCAAGATATGCCGGAGCCTTTGCCTTGGTAAGCACGATGAAGAGCAATGTTCCTACACCATTCATAAAAAGAACGATGGCCGGATTGATTCCGAAAAGGAAAGGTACCAGTACACTGGCGCCGAACATGGCGAACATGTGCTGGATACTGAGTGGAATCAGCAGTTTTACAGGCACCTTATCCTCTACCTGAATGATTTTTTGTTCCATAAAATATGTGTCCTCCTTTGATCATATCTTTATATCAGAGCATATTATATACCTTTTCGCTCTGCAGTGCTATTAGCATTTTTTTGAATCCTTATTTATTCCGCGGAAACAGTAATCTTTTAGTTGAAAAGGAAATTTCTCTATGTTACAATTGAACACACAGGCAGGTGCATATGATTCATTATACAGTCCAAATGTATCAATTATATGTGCAATTGACTCTTTTGACGATGAATGCCATATTCTGGATCACATCTGGGTGATGATGAGACTATGCGGATCAACACAAAGGAGGAGGTATACCAATGAAAACGAAAATGGTACTGTCAATGGTCACCGGGGCTCTGCTGCTTTCTGCCCTCGGCGCTGCAAATGTAATGGCGGATGACCTGTATTTTGTTACAGGTGGTCCCATGGGCACGTATTATGCGATAGGAAATGCCATGACGGAGGTGCTGAACCCGCTTCTGACAGATTCTGAGCTGGTTCTCGAATCCAGCGGAGCTTCCAAAGCGAATCTGGAAATGATCGAGGAGGGAGACGCGCAGCTTGCGACGGTTCAGAACGACGTTATGTCCTATGCCTATACCGGAACAAGTCTGTTTGAAGAAGAAGGTGCATACAAGAATTTCTCGGCTGTTGCAGGTTTATACGATGAGACGATCCAGATCATCACCGCTGATGAAAACCTGAAGTCGGTTGCGGACCTTGCCGGCAAGAAGGTATCGGTGGGTGACGCAGGCTCCGGCGTTGAATTCAATGCAAGGGAGATTCTGGAGGCATACGGACTGTCATTCGACGATATCACAGTTGTGAACGGCTCTTTTGCAGAAGCGGCCGACGGACTTGAAAAGGGAGAGATCGACGCCGCTTTTATTGTCGCAGGTGCACCGACAGCCGCCGTTGAGGAACTGGCACGGGTAAAGAAAATCTTCCTGATCCCGATGGACGCAGAACACATCTCCACTCTTCAGGGAACTTATGAATTTTATACGGAAAGCACCATTCCTGCCGGAACTTATGAAGGTATCGAAGAAGAAGTCGTTACGGTTTCTGTCCGTGCGACTCTGGTTGCTTCCAACGATGTGAGTGAAGACGCTGTATATGATCTGCTGAAGGCTCTTTTCGAAAACAAAGATGCTTTGGTGGAGAAAAACGTAAAATTTGAATCTCTGAATCTGGAAGATGCAGTGAAGGGCATGAGTGTTCCGTTCCATCCGGGCGCTCAGAAGTATTATGACGAACAGGCTGTAACAGCCGAATGACTGCAGAAGGGAACGCTGATCCTGGAGGATCCGAAGTCCGGTAAAAGATATGCAGAGTATCCGGTAAATACAGGCGACGGATTTTCGGTAGAGTTTGTCCATTCGGTCAATCAGAGTCTGGAAACGGACTGCTTTGAAATCCGGGAGGACGGGATCTACGGGATAAAGACGATCTATTTTGGTTTTGGCGCCGGAGTCCCCACCGATCTGGGAGAAGGGCAGACACTTACGTATGGCGATGACGGCAGCATGATCATTTCCGGATTCGATATAAAACTGGAGCCTCTGATCTACCGTGTCGGTACGGTTTCGGACCACATACTGACACTGTCTGACGGAACAAGGATCAGTCTTCGGGACCTCTGCGGTAGAAATGCCCGGGTGGGCTTTACATTTGAGCTGTGTGAACAGGGCAAAATGCAGGGCTGAGTGAGATATACTGCAGAAAACTGAATACACATGAAAACCGCGGGAAAATGGAGATGTAAAGCTTCATTTTCCCGCATTTCATTTTCGGAAAAACGGGAAAAAGATTGTCGTTCCCGGTAAATGCGAGTATAATTGGTCAGAATGAGCCTGTTCGTTCCGTCTGTGCGCAGACGGGAATTGTAATATGGATCAATTACAGAAAAGCAAAGGAAGGTAGTATGCATGTCTAACAGTAACAACGAGAGAGAACGTCTTGGCAGCCGCCTGGGCTTTATCATGCTCAGTGCCGGATGCGCCATCGGATGCGGCAACGTATGGAAATTTCCCTGGATGACCGGAGAATACGGCGGCGGGGTATTTGTGGTGGTTTATTTCGCGTGTCTTCTTCTTCTGGGACTTCCTGCAATGACCATGGAATTTGCAATTGGACGGGCCTCCCAGGCCAGCCCTGTAAGAATGTACCAGAAGCTTGAAAAACCAGGACAGAAATGGCATCTGCACGGTTATGTCGCGCTGGCCGGAAACATCTGCCTGATGTCGTTCTATACGGTTGTGGTTGGATGGATGCTTTATTATTTCATTATGTTTCTGACCGGGAAATCCGAAGGACTTGGCTTTGTATCCATGATCACAAATGCAAAGATCAACGTCGTCTATCTTGCAGTTGCAGTAGCGCTGGGATTCCTGGTTCTCAGCTTCAACCTTCAGGGCGGACTTGAGAGAATCACGAAATATCTGATGGTCGTTCTTCTTGGGCTTATGATCGTTATGACGATACACAGTCTGATCCTGCCGGGAGCAAAGGAAGGAATCTCTTTTTACCTGATCCCTGATTTTTCGAAAGTAAGCGGTCAGGTGATCGTAGGTGCCATGAATCAGGCGTTCTTTACTCTCAGCGTCGGTATCGGCTCCATGGCGATTTTCGGCAGCTATATAGGGAAGGAACACTCTCTGATGGGAGAGTCGCTCAATGTCATCATACTGGATACCAGCGTCGCGATACTGGCCGGCCTGATCATTTTCCCGGCCTGTTTTACCTACAACATAGAAGTGACCGCAGGTCCCGGTCTTCTGTTCGATACCATGGCAACGGTTTTCAACAATATGCAGGGGGGACGAGTCTGGGGCACACTGTTTTTCCTTTTCATGCTCCTGGCGGCATTTTCTACGGAGCTGGCTGTTTTCGAAGCCATTCTTGCATCTGTCCGGGAACTGACAGGCTGGAGCCGTCCGCAGGGCTGCATCATCTGCGGACTCGGAATCTTTGCGACTTCCATGACAACTGCGCTTGGCTACAGCGTGCTTCATTTTCAGCCCTTTGCAGAAGGGTCTGCATGGCTTGATTTCTGGGACTTTATCGTCAGCTATAATCTGCTTCCTCTGGGCGCACTGATATTCACCCTGTTCTGTTGTTATGAAAAAGGCTGGGGATGGAATGCTTTTCTGTCGGAAGCCAATGCCGGAAAGGGCATGAAAGTCAAAGAATGGATGAAACCGCTGTTTAAGTATTTTGTTCCATTATGTGTCATCGGACTGTATGTTTACGGACTGATCACGTTCCAGTGGAAATAAAATAACACGGAGGCTGCAGATATGACAGAAGAGACGGAGCAACATAAGAGAAGAGGACACGGGGGAAACGTGGACCTGACCCGGGGCCCCATAGCAGGAGGAATCCTGAAATTCGCCTGGCCTCTTTTTCTGGGGCAGCTTCTTCAGTCCCTGTATAATATGGTGGATGCCTGGGTGATCGGAAACTTTACGACGCCGGAAGCATTCGCGGCGATCAGTTCAACCGGAACAATTGTTTTTTTCATTCTGGGATTTTTCGGCGGTATCGCCATGGGCGGAAGCGTCGTGATATCAAGAGCGTTCGGCGAGAAGAACGAGAAGAAGATTTCCATCGCGATCCACACAAACTTTCTGATGGCGCTGATCACATCTGTCGTCGCTACCGTGCTGGCCCTTGTTCTCATGCCGCATATGCTGGTCTGGATCGGAATTCCCGCCGAGGTCATGAACCATGCGGCGGATTATCTCCGTATTTACTTTTCAGGAATCTGCACGGTCATGATCTATAATACCTGCATGTCCGTCATGCGTGCGCTGGGAGACAGCGTGCATCCTCTGTATTACCTGATCTTCTCCTCACTGGTCAATATCGGGCTGGATCTTCTGTTTGTGGTCCATCCCGCCTTCAGGTGGGGAATCAGGGGAGCCGCCATTGCGACGGTTATCGCCCAGGGACTGAGCTGCATACTCAGTATTGTAAGGCTGTGCCGTATGGAAGGATGCCAGAGGCTGGAGTTCAGAAAGCTGAAATGGAATTCGAAATGCATGAAGGACGTTATATCCATGGGACTGCCCACCGGCGTGCAGAATGCGGTTCTGACCATCGGCAACCTTACAGTACAGAAAAACGTCAACGCGCTGGGTACCTATGCCATGTCAGGATTCGGGGCGTATGCAAAGATCGAGCAGTTGGTATTTCTGCCCATTATGAGCATGTCCATGGCGGTTACGACGTTCGTGAGCCAGAACCTGGGTGCCGGAAAGGCCGAAAGAGCCAGAAAAGGCGCAAGATTCTCCATCCTGCTGGGCGTTGGTGCCGCAGAGTTGATCGGAGTCGTCCTTTTCTTTTCCGGCCGTACACTGGTCCGTTTATTCATCACCGATTCCCAGTCTCTGGCGTTCGGTGAACTGCACTCACATATCACGTCGCTGTTTTTCTTCCTGCTGGCTTTCACCCACTGCGCTGCCGGGGTCATGCGGGGAAGCGGAAGAGCAGCAGTCCCCATGTACATTATGCTGGGATGTTGGTGCGTTGCCAGAGTCACATACGTTACGGTCATGTTTCATTTCCACCCGGCTTATGCTTCCGTGGCATCCGCCTATCCCTTTACATGGGGGCTGTCTTCTCTCTGTTTTTCGTTTTTTGTTATTTTTTCGGACTGGGCAAACTACTATCGGCGGAAGAATGCTGCGTAGACGGCAGAAAAACGGAATCGGAATACCGCACCGTCGCCATTGCGTCTTTGGCGTAGAAATCGGCGCCGATGGCGTCGGCGTACTGCCGGGTCATGACAGCCCCGCCAACGCAGATTTTGCAGTCCGGCTTTTTCTTACGTAAAAGCTTTATGGTCTCCTCCATGCTGACTACGGTGGTCGTCATGAGGGCAGAAAGGCCTACCAGCTGTATATTTTCACGGACGGCGGTTTCGGTAATGACCTCCGGGGGCACATCCTTTCCAAGATCAAGTACATCATACCCATAATTTTCGAGCATGACACGGACAATGTTTTTGCCGATATCGTGAATGTCGCCTTTTACGGTGGCGAGGATCACGCGCCCTTTGATCTCGCGGGGAGTGCCGGCCAGTGATTCCTTTATTACATCGAAGGCGGCTTTGGCAGCTTCTGCGCTCATCAGAAGCTGTGGAAGAAATATGGTTCCTTTTTCAAAACCCTGGCCCACAAGATCCAGGGCCGGAATCAGTTCCTCATTGATCAGATCAAGGGCTTTTCGCGTCTTAAGACCTTCGGCAGCTGCTTCGGCAGCTGCCTTTTTCATGCCTTTCCGGACACTGTCAAGCAATGGTCCGGAAACGGGACTTTGATCAGAAGCTTCCCGTGCAGGTTGAACCTCGGGTTTGCTCTGCACAGAGGATTCTTTTGCGGCCGATGCCCGGACAGACCCGACTGTGGGAGCATAATCCTTATATGCCTCAATATAATTCATACACTGCGGATCCATTCCCAGCAGCGCAACGCCGGAATGGTATGCCTGCATCATGGCGGCGCTGCCGGGATTCATGATGGCGCAGGAAAGACCGCTTTGCAATGCCATGGTAAGGAAGGAAGAATTTACCAGCTCCCGGGCAGGCAGACCGAAAGAGATGTTGGAAACGCCCAGAATCGTTCCGACGCCCAGCTCGTCATGGACCCTTTTTAAAGTTTCAAGGGTAACCTTTGCAGAAGAAGTATCATGGGAAATTGTCATGGCAAGGGCATCCATGACCAGATTCTCCCGGGCAATCCCATATCGCTGTGCTTCCTTTACGAGCCTTTCGGCAATGGCAAAACGGCCATCCGCGGTTTCGGGAATTCCATTCTCGTCCAGAAGAAGGCATACCAGCACACCGCCGTATTTGGCGGCAAGAGGCATGACAGACTCGATACTGTCTTTTTTTCCGTTTACCGAATTGATCATCGGCTTGCCGTTGTAGATCCGCAGGGCTCTTTCCAGAGCGGCAGGATCGGAGGTATCCAGCTGAAGCGGCAGATTCGTGACACTCTGAAGCTCTTTCACGATGGCTTCCATCATGGCCGGTTCGTCGATCTCGGGAAGTCCGGCATTGACGTCCAGAATATGAGCCCCCTGCGCTTCCTGCTTCAGGCCTTCGTCCAGAATATAATCCATGTCCTGGTTCCGGAGGGCTTCTTTAAACTTTTTCTTTCCGGTAGGATTGATCCGTTCTCCAATGATGACCGGAATGTCTCCGATCGTGACGGTCCGGGAAGCAGAAGACACGACACATCTGTGCTTTCTGGTGTTTTCCTTAAAGGGAAGGGGACGGACCTTCCCGATCATCCGCCGGATATGCTCCGGTGTGGTTCCGCAGCATCCGCCAAGCAGCTGCACGCCCATACCGGCAATCTGTTCCATCTGTTCCGAGAATTCCAGGGGGTCTACATTATAGACGGTTTTCCCATTAAGAACCGACGGAAGTCCTGCATTTGGATTGACGATAATGGGAACGGAGGCGCATTCCGCCAGTCTTTTGACAACGGGGATCATATTGACGGGGCCGGTCCCGCAGTTTACGCCAAGGGCGTCCACGCCGAGTCCTTCCAGCATGGCGACGGTGGATTCTATTGTGCCGCCTGTCAGAAGCCGGCCGTTCGTATCAAATACACTGGTGACAAAAACCGGAAGACTGCAGTTTTCTTTGGCGGCCAGGACTGCGGCTTTTGCTTCGTAAGCGTCGCTCATCGTCTCGATCATTACAAGATCGGCGCCGCTCTGTGCGCCGGCAATGACAGTTTCGGAGAAAAGCTTTACCGAATCCTCGAAGCCGAGATCACCCATTGGTTCCAGAAGCTTTCCGGTAGGGCCCATATCAAGAGCGACAAAAGCATCCGTTCTGCCGGTCCTTTCTTTCGCGGTATGTCCAAGGCGTATCGCGGCGGAAACAATATCGCTCAGCTGATCCGGGAATTTTATGGAATTGGCGCCGAACGTATTGCATGTGATGATGTCACATCCGGCTTTAAGATAGCTGCAGTAGAGATCCAGAATGTCTTCAGGACGGGTAAGATTCCAGAGCTCGGGAAGCTCGCCGCCCTTCAGACCCTTCTGCTGCAGAAAGGTACCGGTGGCACCGTCGCAGAACAGCCATTCGTGACCGAGTTTTTCTTTTAATGTTTTCATTTTTCACCTGCTGTACAATATTCAAAAACTGTTCATATCCGGTACCGTTACGGTTAACGGATGATCTCGGAAAGGCTTTCCATGATACCTGCGGCGATTTCCGGCTTGTTCATGGAATATACGTGGATATGGCCGACTCCGTTGGAAATCAGATCGATGATCTGCTCGGTCGCGTATATGACACCGGCCTGCTTCATCTTTGCCGGGTCATCACCGAAGCGGTCCACCATCATACGGAAACGCTGCGGGATCGTGGAACCGGAAAGTGCCACGCTTCGAGCTACCTGCTTTTTGTTGGTGATGGGCATGATGCCCGGAAGGACCGGGCACTGAATGCCCGCCTCGCGGATACGGTACAGGAAATTGTAGAGCATGTTGTTGTCAAAAAACATCTGCGTCGTCAGAAAATCCGTCCCGGCGTCCACCTTTTCTTTCAGATGAAGGATATCCTCGGAGGGGGAAGCGCATTCCACATGCCCTTCGGGATAGCAGGCTCCTCCGATACAAAGATCGGGAGCTGCCGACTTGATATCATAGATCAGCTGCGACGCATGATCATATTCAAAGACGGTTCGTCCTTCCTTCGGGATATCACCCCGCAGAGCCATAATGTTTTCGATGCCTTTTTCCCGGTAAACGTCGATCATTTCATGTACGTGCTGCCTGGTGGAAGAGACACACGTGAGGTGTGCAAGAACGGGAGTTCCGTATTTGTTCTGAATATCTGCCGCAATTCCCGCTGTATTCTTGCTGGTACCGCCGCCGGCTCCGTAGGTGACACTCATAAAAGAAGGGTGGAGTGAAGCGATCTTTCTTGCCGCTTCCTCGACCTGAGCGTATTTGTCGTCGGTTTTCGGAGGAAAAACCTCAAAAGAAATGGTTACGTCTTTTTGATTCAGAATGTCTATGATCTTCATGATGCTGCCCCTTTAGTGCTGTAATACGGTGTATTGAGTTATTATACCATGACGGCGGGCCGATGTCACGTTCTTTGCACTGTGTGCCGATCCGTGATATACTGGAATCGGATCCGGATGATACAGAAGGCTTTTTATCAGACACAAAATCCCTGGAGGGAGGAAAAGGAATGGAAAAGCTTGTACGTAGAATAAAAGAAATACCGGCTTATGGATGGATTTTCGGATTTGCGTATTTTGCGCTCCAATATGGCATGTACCGGCTTGCGGATCTTCTGAGCCGGGTGACCGGCACTTATGAAAGAGCGTTCGTTCCCAAAATACCTTTTATTGATGACAGGATACCGCTGATTCCCTTTTTTATCGTGATCTATATTTTCTCCTATATATTCTGGATTTTTGGTCCCGTTATCGCCTCGCTTACCGATAAGCGCAATTTCAAAAACTATCTGACCGGACTTTCTGCTGCCTATATCATCGGATTCCTGATCTTTGTGTTTTTTCCGACTTACATGGACCGGGCATCAGAAGGACTGATGGAAATCAGTTCTGGTTCTGGCTGTTTCAACGGACTTTTATCTGCAATCTACAACGCGGACGGCGGGACAAAGGCTTTCAACCTGTTTCCGTCGTATCACTGTCTGATCAGTCTTTACTGCTATCTGGGAATCCGGAAAAGACCCGAAGTATCCCTGGGAATCCGTGCTTATTCTCTGATCATGACACTGTTGATCTGCTGTTCGACGGTGTTCACAAAACAGCACTACTTTATCGATATCGTCGGTGGTCTGTCCATATCGATCCTGTGTTATATCATAGTGCAGAAACTTGATCCGGCAGGGGCAAAAAGAGCGGCGGAACAATGAATTCCCCGACAGGCGGGGACTGCAGAAAAAATTTGACTTTTTCAGCTTTATGCTTTAACATAGTAGTGTATAGACGGAATAAAGAATTGTTTCGTCGGAAGGAATCAGAAAGAAAAAAATGGAGGTAGAAGAATGATGAAAAAAGCTCTCGCAATCGCACTGACATTATCAGTGGCAGCCGGTGCTGCTACAACTGCAATGGCAGCTGAGAACCTGACACTTGGTACAGGCGGCACAACGGGTACCTATTATGCAGTCGGCGGCGTTATGTCGACGGTCCTGAATCCCGTTTTGGAAAATGCAAGCCTGACAGTTACTTCTACAGGCGCTTCCAAGGCCAATATCCAGCTGATCGACGTAGAAGAAGCGGATCTCGCCATCGTGCAGAATGATGTTATGTACTATGCGTACACCGGCACCGATCTGTTTGAAGAAGAGGGCGCATACGAGACCTTCTCAAGTGTGGCCGGTCTTTATGACGAGACCATTCAGATCGTTACCTGCGACAGCTCTATTGCAAGTGTTGCGGACCTGAAGGGAAAGACCGTTTCTGTCGGCGATGCAGGTTCAGGTGTTGAGTTCAATGCAAAACAGATCCTGGACGCTTATGGAATGACCTTTGACGACATCAACGTCGTAAATGCTTCCTTCGGCGATTCTGCAGACAGCCTGAAGGACGGAAAGATCGACGCGGCGTTCATCGTTGCCGGTGCTCCGACGACCGCAGTTGTTGACCTTGCCACCACAAAGGAAATCAGCCTTGTTCAGCTGGACGAAGAGCATATCGCAGCCCTTCAGGAGAACTATGATTTCTATACCGCTACCACGATCCCGGCCGGCACTTACAACGGTGTGACCGAGGACGCCACCACGGTTTCCGTAAGAGCTACCCTGATCGCTTCCAACAGCGTAAGCGAAGATGCGGTCTACGAGCTTCTTAAGGCTATGTTCGACAATAAGGACGACCTGGTAGCAGGACATGCGAAGTTCGAGTTCCTGAACCTTGAAGATGCCGTAAAGGGTATCAGCGTTCCGTTCCATCCGGGTGCAGCGAAGTATTATGAGGAACAGGGAATCACTGTTGAGTAATAAACGCACCCTGAAATTCAGTATTACAGCGGCAGCCTTGATCCTGCTCGGTGCGGTTCTGGCTGCCGCATTTCTATTGTTACGCCCCAAAAAGGAGTATCTTGTTCTGACTTCGGTGGATTCCGGCGAGGAATACGCGGCATATCCTGTAAAGACCGGAGATGAATTCGGCATTGGTTTTATTCATTCCGTGAACAAAAGTCCCCTGACTGATTACTATGAAGTACGGGAAGACGGGATCTATGTGGTGCGGACCGTTTATTACGGATTTGGCGCCGGAGTGCAGACAGAGCTGGAGGGGAACGAGACACTGGAATATGGAGAGGACGGAAGCATGATCGTTTCCGGTTTTGACCGGAAGATGAACGATCTGATCTATTTTGTCGGTACGGTTTCCGATCATACCCTGACGCTTCCGGACGGGGCGGAAATCAGTTTGAGAGATCTGTGCGGACGAAACGCCTGCGTGCGGTTTGATCTGGAACAGAGGTAAAACCGGAGATGCAAAGGCCACCGGTTAATAAAAGGGCTGAACCCTTTATGAGGAAAGAGATATGAGCAAAAACAAGAAAAATAAAAAACGTCAGGAATCAGCAGCCGTAAATAAGACGGTCAGGCAGGCAGCAGATCAGTCAAACGCTGCAGCTGCGGATCCCGGAACGGCAGCCGACGTCGACGAGATCATGAAGAAATACGACCGGGAGTCCAACATCCGGCCGTGGGAAGGTGTGCCGGCCCTGGTCATCAAGGTGCTTCTGGCTGCATTTTCCATTTTCATGATCTATATGAATCTTGTCGCCGTATGGGATGAGAGGATCAGACGTCCGCTGTTTCTGGGCATCGTTATTATTTTCGTATTTATTCTGTTTCCTGCCCGGAAGTCAGGCGGCAGGCCGCAGAAGGTCAACAGGATCCCGATTTATGACATCATAATTGCGGCAGTCGGATCCGGATGCTTTTTCTATTTTGTGGCGAACAGCAAGTCCATCATCAACCGGGCTGTCCGGATCAACAAGCTTGAGATCTGGCTCGGCGTGATCGGCATCCTGGTTCTGGCAGAGTGCTGTCGCAGGGTCACGGGTATTCCGATCCTTGTGGTTGCCGGTGCATTCATCGTTTATTCCTTTGCGGTTGGAAAATCTCTCAGGATCATCATCTATAATCTTTTCTATACCACAAACGGCGTGATCGGTACGCCGATCGGAGTCTGCAGCACGTATATCGTATTGTTCATTATATTCGGTGCGTTCCTGGAAGCCACCGGCATCGCTGATTTCTTTATCAGCTGTGCCAACTGCATCGCAGGTTCGGCTTCCGGCGGACCGGCAAAGGTCGCCGTTATTTCTTCCGCTCTCTGCGGAATGGTTTCCGGATCGAGCGTCGGAAATACGGTTACGACCGGTTCCGTTACCATCCCGATGATGAAGAAGACCGGCTATCAGGGCGAGTTTGCGGGAGCGGTAGAAGCCGCAGCCTCCACCGGCGGACAGATCATGCCGCCCATTATGGGAGCCGCAGCATTTTTGATGGCGGAAATGGTAGGTGTGCCCTATTCTTCCATCGTCATCAAGGCGATCCTTCCCGCCGTACTTTATTTCATCGGTATTTTCCTGATGGTGCACCTTCGTGCGAAGAGACTGGGACTGAAGGGAATTCCAAAGTCCGAGCTTCCCAGTGTGAAAAAGATCCTTCCGAAGATCTACCTGCTTGTTCCGCTGATCGTGCTGATCTATCTGATCATTGCCGGATATACCATGAGCAGGGCTGCCATCATCGCGACGCTTCTTTGCATCGTCGTCAGTCTGTTTGACAAGGAACACCGCATGAATCCGCGGAAATTCCTGGATGCGCTTGCAACCGGCGCGCAGAACACCCTGAGCATCGCCGTTGCCTGCGGTATTGCCGGAATTATTGCCGGTGTCGTTACCATGACAGGTCTTGGACAGGTGTTCATTTCCGCCATCGTCGGCGTTTCCAACGGCAAGCTGATCATCGCTCTGGTACTGACCATGCTCTGCTGTATCATTCTCGGAATGGGTGTTCCGACAACGGCAACCTACATTATCATGGCGACGACCTGTGCACCGATCCTTACGACCGGTATGGGACTGAATCCGATCCCTGCAAACATGTTCGTGTTCTATTTTGGAATTGTTGCGGACATTACGCCTCCGGTAGCGCTTGCGGCCTATGCCGGATCGGCCATCGCGAAATCGGATCCGATGCGTACTGCATTTAATGCGTCGAAGCTTGCCATCGCGGCGTTCCTGATCCCGTACATGTTCTGTCTGAATCCTGCCATGCTGCTGATCGATACGAATGCAGTTGAGTTTGTCATTATCATTATCACCAGTATCATAGGCATGTATGCGATCTCGGCAGCGATTGAAGGCTATATGCTTACCGAGCTGAACCCGCTGTTCCGCATTATTCTTGCCGCAGCCGGACTGATGCTCATCTATCCGGGTACGCTTACAGACGTGGTGGGTACCGTGATAACCGCACTGATCTTCGTGATCGAGATCCAGGCGAAGAAGAATCCGGGCAAAGCGTAAGAACAGGCAGAGCAAAGGGGAAGCGAAAGGAGAAGAGACATGGTTATTACGATCAGCAGAGAGTACGGCGCATACGGACGCTCCGTGGCGAAAGCACTGTCGTCAAGGCTGGGAATTGAATATTACGACGTCGATTTTGTACGCATGACGGCAAAGGTCAGCGGGTATTCCGAGGAAGACGTTTCCCGCGAAGGCGAGGACATGAGCGAAGGCCGCCGGTTTGTCAATCATTTCCTCAGCACACAGGCCTATAACAGCTCCTACGACGCAATCTTTCAGGCACAGAGGGAAGTAATTCTGGATCTGGCCAAAAAGCCCTGCATTATCGTAGGAAGATGCTCCAATTACATCCTGAGGGAAGAAGGACTTCCGTCATTTGACATTTTCCTTTATGCGGACATCAAGGACAGGAAGGTCCGCGCCGAGGAACTGAAAGAATACGGAAAGATGGATGTCGAAAAGTACATCGAGAAGAGGGATCACTGGAGAAAGACCTATTATCGCGCCTACACAGGACGCGAGATGGGCGAGTACAAAGATTATGACATCAGTCTGAATATCGGCAAGATCGGGGTGGATAACTGCATCAATCTGCTTACGAATCTGTTGAAGAACAGGATCTGATCACAGACTGGAACAGGATGGCGGCATGCAGATGGAGGAGCGGGTTATGAGCGGGGAGAAAAAGAAGTCACCTTCCATAACGAAGATTGTGATCACAGGAGGACCCTGTGCAGGAAAGACTACCGGAATGAGCTGGATCCAGAACGCCTTTACAGAGCGGGGATATACCGTCCTGTTTGTTCCGGAGACTGCCACCAGTCTGATCTCAGGCGGTGTTGCACCCTGGACGTGCGGATCCAATGTGGATTATCAGAAGTGCCAGATGAAGCTTCAGCTGGTAAAGGAACAGCTTTTCGAACATGCCGCCCGTTCCATGGACGCCGAAAAGATCCTGATCGTCTGCGACCGCGGGGCTCTCGACAACAGAGCCTACATGAACGACGCCGAATTTGCGGAAGTCATGGAATATGTGGGCGAAAATGAAGTGGAGCTCCGGGATGGATACGATGCGGTATTTCACCTTGTGACAGCGGCCAAGGGTGCCGCCGAATTCTATACGACGGCCAACAATGCGGCCAGGATCGAGTCGGTCGAAGAAGCATCCGCTTTGGACGATAAGCTTATCGCGGCCTGGACCGGTCATCCGCATCTGCGCATCATCGACAATGCTTCCGACTTTGAGATGAAAATGATGCGTCTGATCTCGGAGATCGCGGTCGTGCTGGGCGAGCCGAGACCCTTTGAGATCGAGCGGAAATATCTGATCGAATATCCGGACATCGACATGCTGGAGAACCTTCCCAACTGTCAGAAGGTGGAGGTGATCCAGACGTATCTGAAGTCCGAAAACGGAACAGAGCTTCGTATCCGTCAGCGCGGAAGAAGAGGGCATTATATCTATTTCGAGACCCGAAAAGAACCGGTCAGCAGCGTCAAAAGGATCGAGGTGGAACGCAGACTTTCCAAAGATGAGTATCTGGAGCGTCTGATGGACGCCGATCCTGAGAGACGTCAGATCCGGAAAGACCGTTACTGTCTGACAGAAAACGGCCGGTATTACGAGATAGATATCTATCCCTTCTGGTCTGACAAGGCGATCCTGGAAATTGAGCTGATGAGCCCGGACGAAGAAATCCAGTTTCCGTCCATGCTGAAGGTCATCCGTGAAGTGACGGATGATGAGAATTATAAAAACGCCGCACTGGCCAGCAGAGGCGTTTGA
>CAMNNM010000015.1 GCA_946545425.1 uncultured Blautia sp.
GTGCCTGCTTCTGCGCTTCGGCATTCTGAATGATCTTGTCGGCGTTGGCCTCCGCGGCAGGGATCTGCTCGTTCTGGTACTGTTTTGCGTTGTTGATCGCCGTGTCCTTTCCCTGCTTTGCGGTCTCGACGGCCTTAAACGCGCCGACGATCTCGGTGGTGGGCGGTTCGGCGTCCTGCACGGTAATGTTTACGATCTGAAGACCAATATTTTCCTCAGACAGGGATTCCTGAAGCTTCTGCTTTACCTGGGTCTGAATCTGGGATTTCCCAACGGTAATGGCATCGTCCACGGTGAAATCGATGACGGTGGAGCGTATGGCTGCCAGCGCCATGTTTTTCAGGATCTGTTCGGGCTGTTTCGAATTGTAGAGATACGCTACGGGATCGGATACCCGGTATTCCATGTAGAAATCGATGTCGATCAGGTTGAAGTCGGAAGTGATCATGATCCCTTCCGTATCCAGGGTGAAATTCTGCCCGTCGTTGTTGACGGCGTAGCCGAGGCCGGTACCGTGAATGGTCGTGTCGACCTTTTCCACCTTCTGCAGGAACGGGAGCTTGAAATACAGACCGGCCGTGTCCGTACGTACATGTTTTCCGAACATGGTCACGACGGCTGCTTCCTGCTCATCCACACGGTAGAAACTTCCGTAGACGGCTGCTGCAACGATAAGAATCAGTACGGCGGCGATAACGAGCCCGGCCGTTTTCAGGCTCTTTTTGGGAATGTGAGACTTAATATTGGAAATTTTTGATTTCCGTGGCTGTCTGGGGGGACTTCCGGGCTTTTCAGGACCGGGATCCTTTGGCCCTTCCGGCGCTGGATCATTCATGGTAAAATTCACTTTGTCGTCCATAATACCTCCTTTGTTCTGTATGATTTTATGAAATACATTGTAACACCGAATAAACGGGACTACAATAACGGGCTGTGGCATGTAAATCGCAAAAGTTGCTGCGTTTTCCGGTAAAACTTGAATTCATGCCGCAAAAATGGTATAATCTGGAAACGGATGTTATGCGGCTGTGGCGGAATTGGCAGACGCGCCAGATTTAGGTTCTGGTGTCTTCGACGTGCAGGTTCAAGTCCTGTCAGCCGCATGTTTCATTGGGAGGAGTTCACGCGCCGGAAGGGGCGGGATATCCGAAGATCTTAACCGAAGGGGAAACTGGCAGATTATGGATGTTTTGTCATTTCAGGAGGCACTTGAAAAGCTGCAGAGCCGTGCCGCTGCGGAGCACGGGATCATTACTTCCCGGGAAGTACGCGAAGCGTTCGACGGGATCGACCTTTCCGACGATCAGCTTATGCGGGTGCTGGCATATCTGAAGGTGAAAGGCATCACCATAGCCGATATCGAGGTGAAGGAACCGGAAGAAGTAAAAACGGTCACTTCTGCCGCAGAAAAGCCGGCCGGAACACCAAAGGAGCTTTCGGCGGCTGACCGGGAGTATCTTGACGGCTATCTGGATTCCCTTGGTAATCAGGCGGCTTCCGGTAATAAGCCTGCCGGACGTGAATCTTATGGATTCCGCAGCAAAGAGGAGTTTATCCGTTACTATCTTCCCAAAACGGCACAGATCGCGGCTTCCATGAACTGTGAGGAAATACCGTTTCCGGACCTTCTTCAGGAAGCCGGCCTGGCGCTGGTGGATGCGGCGGAAAATCTGGCCGGCCTTTCACTAGATGAAGAGCTGGTCGAAAGAAGAGTCCGTATGGGAATCCGGGAAGCGATAGAAAGGCAGCTGGATCTGAATGATCAGGACAGCCGGCTGATCAGCCGCGTCCGGTCTCTGGACGAAAAAATCCGTGATCTTGCCGAAGATGATGACGGGAGTATTCGTTTTACAATGGAAGAGCTCTCGGTAATTCTTGATATGGATGCGGATGAGATCCGTTCTGTCATGAAACTGATCGGTGATGCGTGAAAAGCGGGCCGGATAAGCTGAAAAAAACGAATCCGTTCGGTTTTCATATAAGCGCAGGTGCATGGGGGTGAGCCTGCGTGGGCTATGTATGTAAAGAGGAGGTTTACTATGGAAATTCATGAATCAGCGGAAGATTATCTTGAGGCGATATTGAGACTTTCGCAGGAGACGCCGGAGGTTCGTTCGGTGGATATCGCGTCCATGCTGAAGGTCAGCAAACCCAGCGTCAGCCACGCCATGAAGCTTTTGAGAGAAAACGGCTATATTGCGATGGACCGCTACGGTACCATTACGCTGCAGGAAACCGGCAGGGAAATCGCCGAAAGGATCTTTGAAAGACATAAAATCCTCTCGGCGGTATTTGAGAGCCTCGGAGTGGACCCGGAGGTGGCTATGGCCGATGCCTGCAAGGTCGAACACGATTTGAGCGAAGAGACCTTCGAAAAGATCAAAGGGTATTATCAGCAGATGCAGAAGCCCTGTGAGGAAGCTGGGCAAGAATAATCGCCGAAAACATGATCGCGCAGCCAATCAGTTCGCGGCGGGAAAGCTTCTGATGCAGGATCAGAAAGCCTGCCAGTACCGAAAAGCTGGATTCCAGACTCATGATCAGGGATGCGACGGCGGGATTCAGATCCCGCTGGGCGATGATCTGAAGCGTGTAGGCTATGCCGGAAGACAGAGCGCCCGCGTAGAGGATCGGAAGCCATGCAGCCAGAATCTGCTGAAAACCCGGACGCTCCAGGAACAGAGCCGGGATTCCGGACAGAATACCGCAGACCAGAAACTCAAGAGCCGCCAGGCGGATGCCGCTTACCAGCGGGGCATAATGATCTACCGCGAGGATCTGGAAAGAGAACAGAAACGCGCAGATGATAACCAGCATATCGCCTTTCTTTATGGAAAAGCTTTCACCGGGACTGATGCAGAGAAGATACAGTCCGCAAAGGGAAAGAATTACGGCAGCCCAGATATATGGGCTGCTTTTCTTTTTCAGAAAAATACCGATCAAGGGAACAATGACGATATACAGAGCAGTGATGAAGCCTGCCTTTCCAACTGTCGTATACTTGATCCCGAACTGCTGGAAATTGCTGGCCAGGAACAGAAAAAAGCCGCAGGTGAGACCGCCCTTCAGAAGCAGGGAGCGTTCCTGTGCAGAGTACGGCTGCGAGATGCCGGATTTTCTGCCGGAAAGGAGAATGAACGGCAGAAGAACAAAGGCGCCGATCAGGCTTCTTGTACAGTTGAAGGTAAACCCTCCCACATAATTCATACCGACGCTCTGGGCGACGAAAGCAAAACCCCAGATCGCGGCGGTAAGAAGAAGGAGCAGAGAACCTTTCAGAGATTTTGAGTTTTGCATGGCAGATCACTTTCTTATAACATGTGTTCGCACACAAAACGGCAGCAGCGTGAATTTCCGCTGCTGCCGTTCAGATGCAGATTCTGAATGCCGGATTTACGGGTTTACTCGCATTTCTTTGCTGCTTCCGCCATCTTCATGGCCCTGACCTTCAGCGGCAGGCCGAAGAGGGTGATGAAGCCGGAGGCATCATGATGATCGTAAAGATCTCCGGTCGTGAAGGAAGCAAGAGATTCATTATAGAGGCTGTAGGGAGACGTAGTTCCTGCCTTGATGATGTTACCCTTGTAAAGCTTCAGCTTCACTTCTCCGGTGACGTACTTCTGTGTGGAATCCACGAATGCTTCGATAGCTTCCCTGAGGGGAGTGAACCATTTTCCTTCGTAAACGATCTGGGCAAACTGGCTGCCCAGCTTCTTCTTGGCTTCCATGGTCTCGCGGTCAAGGATCAGCTCTTCAAGCTGGTCATGGGCTTCCATCAGAATGGTGCCGCCGGGAGTCTCATAGACGCCGCGGGACTTCATTCCCACAACACGGTTTTCCACGATGTCGATGATGCCGATACCGTTTTCGCCGCCAAGCTTGTTGAGTTCGGTGATGATCTCAGAAACCTTCATGGCTTTGCCGTTCAGCGTCTTCGGAACGCCGGCTTCAAAGGTCATGGTGATTTCGGTTTCTTTGTCCGGTGCCTTCTGCGGCGTCACGGAGAGCACCAGCAGATCATCGTAGTTGGGCTCGTTTGCCGGATCTTCCAGTTCCAGGCCTTCATGGCTGATGTGCCACAGGTTCCGGTCGCGGCTGTAGCTGTGAGATGCGTCGAAGGGAAGATTGATGCCATGTGCGTTGACATAGGCGATCTCGTCTTCACGGGACTGCATTTTCCATACGTCCGTCATTCTCCAGGGAGCAATGATCCGGATGTCGGGAGCAAGGGCCTTGATGCCCAGCTCAAAACGGATCTGATCGTTGCCCTTTCCGGTAGCACCGTGGCAGATGGCGGTTGCGTTTTCCTTGCGGGCGATCTCAACGAGACGCTTGGCAATGGCAGGACGCGCCATGGATGTGCCAAGGAGATATTTGTGCTCATAGACGGATCCGGCCTTTACGCAGGGCATGATATATTCATCACAGAATTCGTCGACGATGTTTTCAATATATAATTTGGAAGCGCCTGAAAGTCTGGCTCTTTCATCCAGGCCGTCCAGTTCTTCGCCCTGCCCGCAGTTGATGCAGCAGCAGATCACTTCGTAATCAAAGGTTTCTTTCAGCCACGGGATCAGAGCCGTGGTGTCAAGACCGCCCGAATATGCCAGTACAACTTTCTCTTTCATTTTACTTTCCTCCTGATGGTTGTTTCGAACGAATGTACTATAACGCATTTCCATTTTCATTTCAACAGGTTTTTCAAAAATAGTTGCATAAAAATTCAACGAAAAACCGATATGAATGTATAAACATGCACAACCGTGGTATAAAAATTAAATATCTGCCGAAATTCTGGATTGGATATTGCATATTATGCATACAACGTGTATAATCAGACGGACAGAAGACTGATTTCGGGGGATTGCCTGTTTCCGGAGTTGGTTGTATGATGGTGATATTCGGCGTCTGCAGTGTGCAGGATGCCGGTTCATTACTCTTATTGGAAATCATTCAGGAACGGAGATGGATATATGATCAGAGCCGGAATTATAGGAGCTACCGGTTATGCCGGAAACGAACTTGTCAGGATCCTTCTGGGACATAAAGACGTCGAGATCGGATGGGTCAGCTCCAGAAGCTATACGGGACAGGACTATGCGGGAATCTATCAGAATTTTTATCAGATCGTTGATCTGCCGTGCAGAGGAGAAGAACTTTCTGCCCTGGCGGAGGAAGTGGACGTGATCTTCACGGCGACGCCGCAGGGGTATCTTGCTTCTCTGGTCAGCGAGGAGATCCTTTCAAAAGTAAAGATCGTGGACCTGAGTGCCGACTTCCGCATCAAGGATGCCGGCCGGTACGAAGAATGGTACGGCATCGAACATAAGACACCGCAGTTCCTTGGGGAAGCAGTGTATGGGCTTTGCGAGGTCAACCGCGAAAAGATCAAAGAAGCCAGACTGATCGCAAATCCGGGCTGTTATCCCACCTGCTCCGTTCTTTCCATCGCGCCTCTTTTAAAGAAAGGCATCATAGATCCGGCTTCCATTATCATCGATGCAAAATCAGGAACCTCCGGCGCCGGACGCGGGGCAAAGACGGATAATCTTTTCTGTGAGGTCAATGAAAGCGTCAAGGCCTATGGCGTGGCGGTGCACAGACATACGCCGGAAATCGAGGACCAGCTGGGATACATTGCCGGAAAACCGGTGATGCTGAATTTTACACCGCATCTGATCCCCATGAACCGGGGAATCCTCGTGACGGCCTATGCGTCTGTTGCCAGAGAGACTTCGGATGAGGAGATCCGCGCGGCTTATGAGGAATGCTACGATAACGAGCAGTTTGTAAGAGTCCTGAAGGACGGTATCTGCCCCCAGACCCGATGGGTGGAGGGCAGCAATTACGTGGATGTGAACGTAAAGCTTGACAAAAGGACAGGCAGAGTCATCATGATGGGGGCTCTGGACAATCTTGTAAAAGGAGCGGCCGGCCAGGCTGTTCAGAACATGAATCTGCTGTTCGGCCTTTCTGAGGCCGAGGGACTGAGGCAGCCGCCGATGTTCCCCTGATAAATGACAGAAAATGAGTTACGGACCGGCAGACGATGCCGTTTGCCGGCCGGCTATAAAGGAGATTGCATATGAAGATCATAGAGGGAGGCGCTGCCAGCGCGAAGGGTTTTTCCGCAGCCGCGGCAGCAGCGGGAATCAAATATGAAGGCCGGACGGACATGGCGATGCTGTACAGTGAGAAGCCATGTCACGCCGCGGGTACCTTTACCACCAATATCGTGAAGGCGGCGCCGGTCAAATGGGATCAGGATATCGTATATCATCACCAGGGGGCCCGGGCGGTCATCATCAACAGTGGAATTGCCAATGCCTGTACCGGCGAAGAAGGAATGCGCATCTGTAAAGAAACCGCAGACGCGGCTGCCGGCATTCTGGGCATTCCGGCTGACAGCGTCCTGGTGGCCTCGACGGGCGTCATCGGAATGCAGATCCCGGTCGACCGCATCACAAAAGGGATCGGACTGTTAAGTCCTGCCCTGGAAAACGGAAAAGAGGCCGGTAACCGGGCGGCCAGAGCCATCATGACTACGGATACCCGGCCGAAGGAAGCTGCCGTTCAGATCGAGATCGGCGGAAAAACCGTGACGCTTGGAGGAATGTGCAAGGGCTCCGGCATGATTCACCCCAACATGTGTACCATGCTGGGCTTTGTGACGACGGACGCCTGCATCAGCAAGGAACTGCTGCAGGAAGCTCTTTCTGAAAATGTGAAGGATACCTACAACATGGTCTCGGTGGACGGCGATACGTCGACCAACGACACGGTCCTTCTGCTGGCAAACGGAATGGCTGAAAACCCGGAAATCCGTGAGAAAAACGAAGACTACAAGGCCTTCTGCCAGGCGCTTGATTACATCAACCGGACGCTGGCCAGAAAGATCGCGGGAGACGGCGAAGGAGCGACGGCTCTGTTTGAGGTAAAGATCGTCGGCGCAGACAGCAAGGAGCAGGCGGTAACGCTCGCCAAGTCGGTCGTGACCTCGTCTCTTACCAAGGCGGCTATTTACGGACACGACGCGAACTGGGGCCGTATTCTTTGCGCGATGGGCTATTCCGGAGCACAGTTCGATCCGGAAAAGGTAGATCTGTATTTTGAAAGCCGTGCAGGTAAGCTGAAGATCATTGAGAACGGCGTTTCCACGGGATACAGCGAAGAAGAAGCCACCCGCATCCTTTCGGAGGACGAGGTGACTGCCATCGCGGATGTGAAAATGGGAGATCAGTCTGCGACTGCCTGGGGCTGTGATCTGACTTACGATTATATCAAGATCAACGCCGATTACAGGTCCTGACCTGAAGTTCGGTGCAGGGAGAATAAAAAAATGGTAAAACAGAAATATCTTGAAAAAGCACAGGTCCTGATCGAGGCCCTGCCCTATATACAGCGGTTCAACCGGAAGATCGTGGTCGTAAAATACGGCGGCAGCGCCATGCTGGATCAGACGCTGAAGGAAAATGTCATCAAGGACGTGGTCCTTTTAAAGCTGGTCGGCTTTAAGCCCATTATCGTGCACGGCGGCGGAAAGGAGATCAGCCGCTGGGTCGAAAAGGTCGGAATGGAGGCCAGGTTCGTGAACGGACTCCGGGTGACGGACAAGGATACCATGGAAGTGGCGGAAATGGTCCTCGCCAAGGTAAACCAGGAGCTGGTGACCCTGATCCAGGCCCTCGGCGTCAAAGCAGTTGGGATCAGCGGCAAGGACGGCGGGCTTCTGAAGGTGGAGAAAAAGATGCCGGACGGTCAGGACATCGGATTTGTCGGCAACATTAAAAAGGTTGAGCCGAAGATTCTTTACGATCTGCTGGAAAAGGACTTTCTGCCCGTTGTGTTCCCGGTCGGTTACGACGAAGACTTCAATACCTATAATATCAACGCCGACGACGCCGCCTGCGCCATCGCGGAATCGGTGCACGCCGAAAAGCTGGCGTTTCTGACGGATATCGAGGGAGTGTACAAGGACAAGGACGATCCGGACACGCTGATCTCCGAGCTGAGAGTGTCAGAGGCCCGGGAGCTGATCTCGCAGGGATATGTCGGGGGAGGAATGATCCCGAAGCTTCAGAACTGTATCGACGCCATCGAAGAAGGCGTCAGCCGCGTGCATATCCTGGACGGCAGGATTCCCCACAGCCTGCTGCTGGAGATCTTTACGAACAAGGGAATCGGAACTGCGATCCTGCGTGAAAACGGAGAGAAGTATTCTACGGAAGAGCAGAAGGAGGAGCACCGGTAAGGTGCGGCGTGAAAATACATGAATATGATGAATCAGATGGAGGGGCTGGAGGCCAGCATTCTTCATACCTACAACCGTTACCCGGTGGTTTTTGAACGCGGCGAGGGCGTTTATCTTTACGATTCCGAAGGAAAAAAATATCTCGATTTTGCCGCAGGAATTGCCGTTAACGCGCTGGGATATCATTATCCGGGATTCGACGAGGCGCTGAAAGAACAGATCGACAAGCTGATGCATATCTCGAATCTGTATTACAATGAGCCGATCATCGATGCGGGCGCAAGACTGATCATGGCAAGCCAGATGAGCAAGGCGTTTTTTACCAACAGCGGTACGGAGGCCATAGAAGGAGCTCTGAAGGCGGCAAAGAAATACGCTTACAAAAGGGACGGCCATGCCGGGCATGAGATCGTCGCCATGAACCATTCGTTTCACGGACGGAGCATCGGCGCCCTTTCCGTTACCGGGAACGCCCATTACCGCGAACCCTTTGAACCGCTGATGGGCGGAGTGAGATTTGCCGATTTTAACGATCTGGAAAGCGTAGCCGCACAGGTGAACGACAAGACCTGCGCCATTATCTGCGAAACCGTACAGGGAGAGGGAGGAATCTATCCGGCGACGCCGGAGTTCCTTACGGGCCTGCGCCGCCTGTGTGACGAGAAAGATATCTGCCTGATCCTGGACGAGATCCAGTGCGGAATGGGCAGGACAGGGCATTATTTCGCATGGCAGGCGTACGGCGTAAAGCCGGACATCATGACCTGCGCCAAGGCGCTTGGAAACGGGGTGCCCGTAGGCGCTTTTGTACTGAACGAGAAGTATGGGGCCGGATCGCTGGAACCCGGGGACCACGGGACCACTTACGGCGGAAATCCCTTTGTGTGCGCGGCGGTCCGCAAGGTGTTCGACATATTCAACAAAGATCTGATCATCACCCACGTCCAGGAGCTGACGCCTTATCTTGAGAAAAGGCTGGATGAGCTGGTTGAGAAGCATGACAATGTGGCCGGAAGACGGGGCATGGGCTTCATGCAGGGACTTGTGATCAAAAACGTTCCCGTGGGAGAAATCTCGAAAAAAGCGCTGGAAAAAGGTCTGCTTGTCATTACAGCCGGAGCGGACGTTCTGCGTATCGTGCCGCCGCTTGTGATCACGAAAAATGAGATCGATATGGCGGTTGAGATCCTCGGGAGCTGCCTGGAAGCATGACGCGGCTTTTGCCGGATCTGTACGGAAAAAACCGGATGAATTACTGTTCATCCGGTTTTTTCATTGCAGAAGATGTAAAAAGTTGTTGTAATATCTGTCATCTTTCGGTAAAATATAAAATGGTATGAGTGTGGGAGTCTGTCGCGATTTCGAAAGAAGGAGTGACAGAACAGGCATGAATTATATATATGGGAAGACCGCTCTTTTCGGAAGCGTTCTGGCAGGCGGCATACTGACGGCTTTTCTTCTGGCCGGCTGCGGGAACAGGGCAGAGGTATTTCTGCGTGAAGCCGACCCCTCAGCAGAAATGAAAAGTACCGGATCAGCCGGAGAGGAACAGAGACAGACGGCTGAAGAGCTTCCGGATGCGGAAGCAGAGGGCGGCGCCGTGGCAGGCGGGCAGAAGAAGGAAATCTATGTGGATCTCAGCGGTGCGGTCGCCAGGCCCGGCGTTTACTGTGTTCCGGAGGGCAGCAGACTGTTTGAGGTGATCGACATGGCAGGCGGTCTTTGTACGGATGCCAGCGAGGCTTCCGTAAACAGGGCGTGTATCGTTTCGGACGGCCAGAAGATCGTGATCCCTACAGAGGATGAGGTGCGGGAAGCCGGACAGACCCCTGTGGAACTCACGTCCGGCAGTGCGGGGAATGGAAAGATCAGCCTGAACGCCGCGACAACGCAGGAGCTTACGGCACTTCCCGGGATCGGTCTTTCAAAAGCAGAAGCGATCATCCGTTACCGGGAAGAAAACGGGCCGTTTCAAAGCGCGGAGGATCTGATGAAGGTCGGAGGCATCAAGCAGGCCACCTACGACCGGATCCGTGATTATATAACAGTGAACTGAAAAGGCTATCCGGCCATTCACAAGATAAGGAGAAAACATGAGTAAAAGAGTTCTGGTAGTCGATGACGAAAAACTCATCGTAAAAGGAATCCGTTTCAGCCTCGAGCAGGAGGGAATGGAAGTAGACAGCGCCTACGACGGAGAAGAGGCAGTTCAGAAGGCAAAGGATCATAAATACGATATCATTCTTCTGGATCTGATGCTTCCGAATATGGACGGTCTTGAGGTCTGCCAGCAGATCAGGGGCTTCTCCAATGTGCCCATTGTCATGCTGACCGCCAAGGGAGAGGACATGGACAAGATTCTCGGACTGGAATACGGCGCGGACGATTATATCACCAAGCCCTTCAATATTCTGGAGGTAAAGGCGAGGATCAAGGCCATCATGCGCCGCGCCGGCTCCGAAAACGAAGAGAAGGAAAAAGCCAAGACCCTTCAGGTCGGAAATCTCCGCATGGACTGCGAGGGACGCCGGGTCTTCAACGGGGACAAGGAGATCAACCTTACCGCAAAGGAATTCGACGTGCTTGAACTCCTGGTGACCAATCCCAACAAGGTCTACAGCAGGGAAAACCTGCTCAACATCGTCTGGGGTTATGAATACCCCGGCGACGTCAGAACGGTGGACGTTCACATCAGAAGGCTCCGCGAGAAGATCGAGGCAAATCCGAGTGAACCGAAATACGTTCATACAAAATGGGGAGTGGGTTATTACTTTCAGGCATGATGGCAAATAAAGGAAAGAAGTTTTTCAGAAGCCTGCGTTTCCGGATCCTGATCATTCTGATCATCGTCGGGATCGTACCGGGTATCGTCGTCACGGCCGTAGTGACCATGAACTACGAAAAAAGGGCCATCGATGTGCGTACCGAGAGCATCCGGAAACAATGCGGGATACTCTGTACTCTGCTGATCACCGAAAATTACCTGAACGATCCATCTTCGGTGGTAGTGAATAACCGTCTGGAGCAGCTTTCCGAGGTACACCGGGGCCGGATCATTCTGGCAGACCGTGACTTCAGGATCGTGCGGGATACTTACGGCACCGATGAGGGAAAGATCCTGGTATCCTCCATGGCAGTCCGCTGCATCAAGGGCGAGGAGGCTTATGGGTACGACGACGGCGAGCAGATGATCGAGATGGCGCTTCCCATCCGCAGTCCCGAGGTAAAGCAGCCCCAGGGAGTTCTTCTGGTCAGTGCTTCCACCAACGAGGTTCACGAGACTATCCGGCAGATGCACCAGACAGGTTTTCTGATCGTACTCCTGATCGTACTGGCATGCATACTGGCTGCCATGATCCTCTCTGCAGTTCTGGTCAGACCTTTCGCAAGGATCACTAAATCCATCGAGGACCTGACGGACGGGTATCAGAGCGACACCATTTCGGTGCCGGATTACACCGAAACCGCGCTGATCACCGATGCGTTCAATAAAATCTATTCCAGAATGAAGATGCTGGACGAATCCCGCCAGGAATTCGTTTCCAACGTGTCCCATGAGCTGAAGACACCCATGACGTCCATGAAGGTTCTGGCTGACTCGCTGGTAGGCCAGGAAGGGGTCCCGGAGGAACTGTACCAGGATTTCCTGAAGGACATTACCATGGAGATCGACCGGGAAAACAAGATCATCACCGATCTTCTTTCGCTGGTCAAGCTGGATAAGAAGGCGTCGGATGTCCATATTTCCAGAACCAATGTCAACCAGCTGCTGGAGGCGGTGCTTAAAAGGCTGCGCCCCATCGCGAATGAGCACAGAGTCGATCTGATCCTGGACAGTTACCGGCCGGTGGAAGCCGACGTCGACGAGGTAAAGTTTACCCTGGCGATCAGTAATCTGGTGGAAAACGGGATTAAGTACAACGTGGAAGAGGGCTGGGTCCGGGTCACGCTGAACGCGGACGCCAAGGACTTTTATGTAAAGGTTTCGGATTCGGGTCTTGGGATTCCCGAGGAATCGATGGACAAGATCTTCGAGAGATTCTATCGTGTGGATAAATCCCATTCCCGGGAGATCGGAGGAACGGGCCTCGGTCTTGCCATTACCCGGAGTGCCATCGGCATGCATCACGGCACCATAAGAGTTGAGAGCAAGGAAGGCGAAGGAACCACGTTCCATGTGCGTATTCCGCTGGTCTACGTGCCTGATCAGCCGGAACCCGCAGGCGGCAGGAACAAAAAGAGGCAGTTCAGAAGAAAAGCAGCGGAAGTCCGGAAAGAGAAGAATCTGCAGAGCGTGGAAGACGGCGCTGCTGCGGGTGCGGCATCAGACATGCAGACGGCGGATGCTTATTCCGGCGGCAGTGCTGACATGCCGTCAGGCTCCGGATATGATACGGTTCCGGCGGATGCTGATCCGGAAGAGAATGCGGTAAACGATGATCTGCCTGCGGATGCGGCGGAAAATGGGGATAACAGTTCGGATGACCGATAAAAACAGACTTTACAAAACGACAGCGATATTATTTACAGTGATTTTTCTGACGATCTGCCCGGCTTTATGCCGGGCGGAAACAGTTTCCGGGACCGATCCGAAGGGAAGATATTCGATCTGGTATCTGGATGCTTCCGAAACGGGGCTGAAGACAGCCGCCTATGAACCGGACGCCGAGAACAAAGAAGCGATGGTGCCGGAACTGATCGGACTCCTGAACGGAACGGAAACGCCCTCGGGCTGCCGCCGGCTTCTTCCGGACGATGTTTCGATACTGGATTCCGGAATGGAAGGCGAGGTTCTGATACTGTCTTTCGGGCCGGAATATAAAACGGCCGGTATTGCCAGAGAGGTACTGGCGCGGACGGGACTTGTGCAGACCTTCACCCAGGTTCCCGGCGTCCGGGCCGTAAGAATCGAATCGGATGGCCAGCCGCTGACCGACTCGAAGGGAAATCCGCTGGGAGACATGACGCCGGATACCTTTGCGGATCTGGGAGTGACCGACAAGGAACCGTATCATTACGGTACCTTTACGCTGTATTTTACCGACAAGGACGGGACCATGCTCCTTCCGGAAACCAGGACGGTCTATTATAAGAGCAGTATTCCAAGGGCCAGAGTCGCGCTGGAGCAGCTGGCCGACGGCCCCATGGAAAAGGATCATTACCCGACGATCCCCGAGGATACCACGCTTCTGACGGTTACGGATATCGACGGCGTGTGTTATGCGGATTTTGACCGGCTGTTTATCAGCCATGCACTGAACCTCCCGGATGAGATCGTCCTTTATTCCGTCGCAAACACGGTGATCGCAGCCACGGGAGCTGAAAAAGCGGAAATTCTGGTGGACGGAAACACGGATGCGGTTTTTGGAGCCGGAGAAACCAGCCTGTATACATTTTTCCGATGGAACGAAGAGCTGATCGGAGCTGTTCCCGTCGGAGAAGCGGCGGAATCCGCAGGATAAGCAAAAACACGAAACCGGAAACGGGGAATTTCTATTATTATTCGAAGACCTTTGGTGGCGGTCTTTCTGCTTCTGGTCTTTCTGATCTGGATTGCCGGCAGGGCCGGGTTTCCTCTTGCAGACGGAAACCCGCTCCCTGAAGAAATCCGGTCGTGGGCTGAAAACCAGCCGGAATCCGTTCTTCGCGGGCAGGCCGCGTCAATTAAAAAAACGGAAAGCTCCGTCATCATTCTGCTGGATCATTCCTGCCTTATCAACAATTCTTACGAATATCCTGTTTCAAAAGTTCAGATTACTCTGCCTGGAGAGGCGCCGGAGGATTTAAAGCCCGGGGCTGTTCTTGTGGTGTCCGGAAAACTGGAGCCCTTTTCCGCCGCCAGAAATCCGGGAGAATTCGACCGGAGACGGTATATGGCCTGCCGGCACTGCTATTATCAGGTACGGAACGCTGTACTGCTTCAGGTGGGAAAGAACAGGAATCCTCTCCGGGCATTTCTTTACTCTGCAAAGGAGAAATTCCGGGAAACACTGGAAAAATCAGCCGGAGAGGATGCGGCGGAGTTTCTTGCCATTGCTCTGGGGGAAAAGTCGGCCATGGAAACCGGCGACCGTATGCTGTACCAGATGGCGGGAATTCTGCATATCTTTGTGATCTCCGGGCTTCATGTCAGTATAATCGGAACGGGACTCTACGAACTGCTGCTTCGCAGGGCCGGGCTTGGAATTCCTGCCTCGGGCATCGCCGCTTCCGTCGTCCTGCTGCTTTATGGAATCATGACCGGAGGCACGGCGTCTGCCATGCGCTCGGCGGCCATGTTTCTGGTACTGACGGGCGCCAGGATACTGGGGCGGATCTATGACGTCCCCTCCGCGCTTGCGCTTTCCGGCATCCTGCTTCTGGCGGAATCGCCGGGATATATCTGTGACGCAGGCTTTTTGCTGTCGTTTTCGGCTGCGGCAGGAACAGCGTATCTTTATCCCTGTCTTTGTACGGCTGCTGAAACGGCAGGACTTATGAAACGGAAAAATCAGAAACTCCTCCGTTCAGTCCTTCTGTCCACAGCTGTCCAGCTGACCACGATCCCTGTTCTTCTTTATACCTATGGAGAGATTTCTCTGACGGGAACTGTCCTGAACCTTCTCATCCTGCCCACGTCCGGGATCGCACTGGTCAGTGCGGTTGCGGCCATGCTGGCGGGCAGCCTGTTTCTTCCTGCGGGAATTCTGGCAGCCCTGCCGGGGCGTATTGTGCTGAAGGTCTATCACAGGCTGGCAGAAGGAACCGGTCTTCTGCCTGTCAGAACATGGATCGCCGGTTCTCCGGGAGCGCTGCAGACGGCAGGATATATTCTGATTCTTGTGCTTCTGGTTTTTGAGGGAGAATATCTGAAGCGGCGGAAACGTCTCCGGAAGGAACTGACCCGCGGGAAGAGAGGAATGCATCTGCTGGCGACAGCCAGCATGGCGATCCTTCTGATCCCTCTGATCGGTTTTCATCCTTTTGCGGGAATCCGTATCACCGTTCTGGATATCGGCCAGGGCAGCTGTACTGTGGTACAGGCGGATGCGCACCGGGCGATCCTGCTGGACGGCGGAAGTACGAGCAAAGAAAAGATCGGGCAGTATACGATACTTCCTTTTCTGAAAAATCAGGGGATCCGTGAACTGGATGCGGTTTTTGTGTCGCACACGGACCAGGACCACATTTCCGGGATACAGGAGCTGCTGGAACTTCAGAAAATGCACGTTTCTTCCCTCCGTATTCATGCGCTGGTCCTGCCGGACTGGGAGATGGCGCCGCAGACCTGGCAGGAACTTGCCCGCGCCGCAGAGGAGGCGGGGGTTTTGGTCTGCAGGGCCGGGACGGGAATGGAATTTCGGGACGGTAAGGTACAGATCCGGGTTCTTGCGCCGGATCCGGGAACCAGGCCGGATGATGTGAATGAAGACGGCCTGGTGGCGCAGCTGAAGTTCGGAAGGTTTTCCATGCTGTTTCCGGGAGATATCGGCGAAAAGACGGAAACAGAGCTGCTGTCCCGTTTTGAAAGAAATACGGTACTGCTTGCACCGCATCATGGATCAGGATATTCGGGAAGCAGAGAATTTGTAAACAGGGTAGAACCTCAGACCGCCGTTATTTCCTGTTCGGAGAACAACCGTTACGGACATCCCGCGCCGGAAGCGGTAGAAAGACTGAAGGAAACGGGAGCCGAGATTTTTTTTACCATGAAGAGCGGGGCGGTGACCATCGTGTCGGATGGAGAAAAATACGGGGCGGCGGGTTATCTGGACGAATAGATTTGTTTCGGTGGTTTTCTTTCAAACGGTTTTATGGTAAACTGTTGGCCTGGGACAAGAGATATCGTATCAGGAGGGGAACGTCTTGAGCACCATTGCGCAGGATATCAGGGATCAGAATTTTCAGAAGGCGTATCTGATCTACGGAGAAGAAAAATACCTGGCTCTGCAGTATAAAAGAGAACTGGTGCGGGCACTTCTGCCGGAAGGGGATACCATGAATTTTACCCGCTTTGCCGGGAAGGACACGGACCCCGCAGAAGTGATCGGTCTTTGCGAGACGCTGCCGTTCTTTGCGGACAGACGGGTGATCCTTCTGGAGGATACGCTCTTTTTCAAGAACAAGTGCGACGAGCTTGCGGATTATATGAAAAATCTGCCGGATACGGTGTGCCTGGTCTTTTCGGAAGATCAGGTGGATAAGCGCAGCCGGATGTACAAGGCTGTAAAGGCCGCCGGAAGCATCACGGAATGTGTTTCGCCCGACGAAAAGAAACTGATGCAGTGGGCCGGGGCTCTCCTGAAAAAGAACGGCAGAAGGATTTCGGCCAGGGACTGTGCATATCTGCTCGAAAAGACGGGAACGGATATGGGAACGCTCAGAACAGAGCTGGAAAAGCTGATCAGCTACACCGAGGGACGGGACGTCGTGACCGCGGCAGATATGGATGCGGTGTGCACGACCGCCGTATCCAGCCATATTTTCGATATGGTGCGGGCGGTTGCCGAAAAGAATCAGAAGAAGGCAATGGAGCTTTATCAGGAGCTTCTGGCCCTGAAGGAGCCGCCCATGCGTATTCTGTTCCTTCTGGCAAAACAGTTCAGGCAGCTTGCCCAGATCAAGGCAATGGAGCAGGAAGGACGGGGGCAGGGAGAGATTCAGAAAATCCTCGGGCTGCCCGGATTTGCAGTCAGGCAGAGCTCGGCCTGTGCAAGGGCGTATACGGGCGAAAAGCTTCAGGAAGCATTGACGGATTTTACGGATTTCGAAGAGGCGGTAAAGACGGGAAATCTTTCAGACAGGCTCAGCGTCGAGATGCTGATCATAAAATATTCGGCATAAAAAGAAAGGCAGCCGCCTGACGGCAGCGGCTGCCTTTCAAAAATCTCTATAAAAGTCCGGCCATCAGTTCATGCTGGCGACGGCTCTGGATAAACGGGAAACCTTTCTTGCGCAGTTGTTCTTATGATATACGCCCTTGGAAGTAGCTCTGGAAATGGTAGCTACGGCTTCTTTAAGAGCTGCCTCTGCGGCTGCCTTGTCGTTAGCCTGAACTGCTGCGTCGACCTTCTTCATGGAAGTCTTGACTGAAGAACGGATGGATTTGTTCCTCGCTGCTTTTGTCTGATTAACAAGAATTCTCTTCTTTGCAGATTTAATGTTTGCCAATTGATTTCACCTCCGACTTCTGCAGATTGATGTTTGGAGTCCACAGAATTTGACACGGCTCCTGTGAACATGCTTAATCAGTTTAATATACTTGACCACGGATGTCAACAGGAAAAATGGCTGAATTATCGACGAAAGGAAGCATAAAGATGGAAATTGAACGGAAATGGCTGGTAAAGGGATGGCCGGAGGGGCTGCCTCTTTTATACGAACAGAACATGCGCCAGGGTTATCTTGTGGTGAATCCCACGGTACGGATCCGCGAGGAGCAGAAAACGGGAAAGAAGAAGCACTACATCCTTTGTTTTAAATCCAGCGGCACGCTGGCACGCAAGGAAATCGAAATGGAGATCGAACGCGAAAAATTCGAGGAGCTGGAGGATCTGATCGGTCATCCTCTGATCCCGAAGACCAGGAGAACCTATGCGCTTCCCGACGGAAACAGGCTGGAGGTAAACGAAGTTGACAAAGGTCTGGAGACAGAGTTCATGTACGCCGAGATCGAATATAAGACCGAGGAGGAGGCAAGGATGTGGGAGCCGCTTTCTGCCGGTCTGCAGGAATATCTCGACCGGGAAGTGACGGAGGTTCCGGGCCAGACCATGGGAGCTTACTGGATCCGGACCAGGCTGCACGCCTGAGGCTCCCGAAGTGAGATTTATCCAGTGACAAAAGGAAGATCTTTGTGATATAATATTTTGATTACACTGCTACATAATGGGAGGAAACAGAACTTGGTTTCAATGGACCATATCAGAAACTTTTGCATAATTGCCCATATCGATCATGGAAAATCCACGCTGGCGGACCGGATCATTCAGATGACCGGCCTTCTGACAGAGCGGGAGATGCAGGACCAGGTCCTGGACAATATGGAACTGGAACGGGAACGCGGGATCACCATCAAGTCTCAGGCCTGCAGGATCGTATACCAGGCAGACGACGGGCAGGAATATATCCTGAATCTGATCGATACGCCAGGACATGTAGACTTTAACTACGAGGTGTCCCGGAGCCTGGCAGCCTGCGACGGCGCGGTGCTGGTCGTGGACGCGGCACAGGGAATCGAGGCACAGACTCTGGCCAATGTCTACCTGGCCCTCGATCATGATCTTGAGGTACTTCCGGTGATCAACAAGATCGACCTTCCCAGCGCGGAGCCGGAACGGGTGATCAACGAGATCGAAGACATCATCGGAATCGAGGCGCAGGATGCGCCGCAGATCTCGGCAAAGACCGGCATCAATGTGGAAGAGGTGCTCCGCCAGATCGTACAGAAGCTTCCGCCGCCCGAGGGGGACCCGGAAAAGCCGCTGCGTGCACTGATATTTGATTCTGTCTATGACTCTTACAAAGGCGTTATCGTGTTTATGAGGATCATCGACGGGAAGATCAGGAAGGGTACCCGTATCCGCATGATGGCTACCGGCTTTGAGACCGAAGTGGTGGAGACGGGTTATTTCGGAGCGGGGCAGTTCATTCCCTGCGACGAGCTTTCGGCCGGTATGGTCGGCTATCTTACCGCCAGCATCAAGAACGTTCGGGAGACCCGGGTCGGCGATACCGTGACAGACTGCGCGAATCCCTGCAGCGAACCGCTTCCGGGATACAAAAAGGTCAATCCCATGGTCTACTGCGGAATGTACCCGGCAGACGGAGCCAGGTACGGCGATCTGAGAGACGCGCTGGAAAAGCTTCAGCTCAACGACGCCTCGCTCTTCTATGAGCCGGAAACCTCGGTCGCCCTCGGCTTTGGCTTCCGCTGCGGTTTTCTGGGACTTCTTCATCTTGAGATCATCCAGGAGAGACTGGAAAGAGAATACAACCTCGATCTGGTAACCACCGCGCCGAGCGTTATCTACAAGGTCCATAAAACCAACGGGGAGGTCATCGACCTGACCAACCCCACCAACCTGCCGGATCCCTCCGAGATCGATTATATGGAAGAACCGGTGGTGGACGCCGAGATCATGCTGACCACAGAGTTTATCGGACCCATCATGGGCCTCTGCCAGGAACGCAGGGGGCAGTACATCGGAACGGAATATCTGGAAGAAACGAGAGCGGTGCTGAAATACAAGCTGCCGCTGAACGAGATCATATACGACTTTTTTGACGCGCTGAAATCCCGGTCCAGAGGATATGCTTCCCTCGACTATGAGCTTTCGGGATATCAGCAGAGCAGCCTGGTCAAGCTCGATATTCTGGTAAACCGGGAAGAAGTGGACGCTCTGTCCTTTATCGTACATGCCGATACGGCCTACGAGAGGGGACGCAAAATGTGCGAGAAGCTGGTGGAGGAGATTCCGAGACAGCTGTTCGAGATCCCGATCCAGGCTGCGGTAGGAAGCAAGATCATCGCGAGGGAGACCGTCAAGGCGCTTCGGAAGGACGTTCTGGCAAAATGCTACGGCGGCGATATATCGCGTAAGAAAAAGCTGCTTGAGAAACAGAAGGAAGGCAAGAAGAGAATGCGGCAGGTCGGAAATGTCGAGATCCCGCAGAAGGCCTTCATGAGCGTTCTGAAGCTGGATGATAAATAAGACGTCCGGGGGCCGGCATGAAGCGGGACCCGGGCTGCGGAAAGAGGAACTCATTTGAAAAAAAGATGTCTGACAGGGCTGCTGCTTGTCATGCTTTCCCTGTCACTTGCCGGATGTGGAAAAAAGAAGCAGGAGGAGCCTGCGGATGAGACCAACAGCGTGATCCAGATCACGGTGACGCCCATTCCGTCTCCTACGCCCATGCTGAGAAGCCAGTACATGGACGCGGTTTCTGAAAAGAACGGGATCTCGTTTACGAACGAATATCTGCTGGAGCAGCTGTATGGACAGGGACTTTGAAATTTATGTTCATATCCCGTTCTGCATGAAAAAATGCGGATACTGCGCCTTTCTTTCCGCTCCGTCGGATCCGGAGACCAGAAACAGCTATATCCGGGCGCTTCTTCACGAGATACGGCTGGCCGCTGCACAGATGAACGGAGAAGAACAGGCTGTATCCGTCTTTTTCGGAGGCGGGACGCCGTCCCTTCTTCCGGCGGAGCAGATCGCGGAGATCATG
>CAMNNM010000016.1 GCA_946545425.1 uncultured Blautia sp.
ATGAGCCGATCTGGGCTATCGGTACCGGCAAGACCGCTACCACCGAGCAGGCAGAAGAAGTCTGCAAGGGCATCCGTGAGTGCATCTGCGAGATCTATGACGAAGCTACCGCAGAAGCCATCCGTATCCAGTACGGCGGCTCTGTAAATGCAAAGACGGCAGCTGATCTTTTCGCACAGGCCAACATCGACGGCGGTCTGGTAGGCGGCGCAAGCCTGAAGGAAGACTTCGGAAAGATCGTCAACTACAAATAAAGACTGAAACATAATAAAGATCTGGCGAAGCCGGTCTCTTTGCTCCATGTGGAGTTAAGAGACCGGCTTTTTTGCGATAAGGCCGAACGCGAAGGTCATGCACATTGCAGCGTACCATATGGAATAAAGTACAAACATGAAGTTTTGTTTTGTGCAAAACGCGCATATATTATAATAATTATAAACAATATATACGTGAAACACCTGAAAAAGCCTGAATATCTACGCGAAGCATAAATACGGACAAGACATAATTCCATATCATACAGACATTGACTCATGTACATAAGACATAAGTTCTGTTATCATACAATCAAGCAATTGCTGAAACAAAAAAATAACATAAGAACCGGACAAAGTGACAAATCAGAACACATAATGACAGAGCACATGTTTTATGCATCGAGCGGAGGAGAAAAAATGAAGAGACGTGTGATGGTACTGACCTGCAGTGCAATGGCGGCAGCGGCAATTATGGGCGGAAGCACTATGGTAAGTGCAGCCGACACGGTATCCGTGGCAATCTGGGATAACAATCAGCTTTCCGGATTACAGGAGATCGCAAATGAGTGGTCAGAAGAAAGTGGCGTAGACGTAGAATTCCAGGTCATGGACTGGACGACTTACTGGACAATGCTTGAGGCCGGCGCGTCAGGCGGAGAGATGCCCGATGTGTTTTGGATGCATTCCGCCAACGCTCAGAAGTATATGGACGCCGGTCTTCTGCTGGATATGAACAGCTATATCGAGGAAGACGATGCAATTGATCTTGAAAATTACTTCCCCGGAATCGTGGAGCTTTACAGCCAGGACGGCGTTCAGTATGCGATCCCGAAGGATCATGATACGATCGCTGCAGTATACAATAAGGCGGTCTTTGATAAATACGGAATTGACTATCCGACCGATGACTGGACATGGGAGGATTTCGCTTCCATCGCACAGCAGATCGCAGACGCAGGTGCAGATGACGGCGTTTACGGAACCTACATGAACACCGGCAGTAATCAGTCGGGATGGTACAACATCATCTACGCCATGGGCGGAGAGATCATTTCTGAAGACAAAAAGAGCTCCGGGATGGATAAGGAAGAAACGATCGCTGCCATGAATTTTGTCGGCGAGAAAATCCTTCCGGCATGCCCGTCACAGGATTCCATGGCAAATACCCCTGGCGATACGATGCTCATGTCCGGAAAGATCGGCCTGTATCTGGATGGTTCCTGGATGGCAAAATCCTACTATGATGCCGACAATGCGGCAGACTTTGCATGGGTTGAGATTCCTTACTACGATGCAAACGAAAACGGACAGTGTGACGAAGGCGAGCGCGCATCGATCTACAATGGTCTTGGCTGGTCGATCGCAGCAAACTCCAGCGTACCGGATGAAGCATGGAGCCTGATCTCTGCATTCTCTGATGAAGCAGGCCAGCTGCGCCAGTCCGAACTCGGTGTGACCATGTCCGGATATATCGGATGCTCCGAACCTTTTGCCAACGCATTCGGCGATATGGATCTTTCTGCCTTTACCAAGGTTGAAGAAGACGGCAGACTGGTATTCCGTCCCTATTCCAAATACTCTGCAAGATGGGAAGACGATTTCACCCAGAAATTCATTGATGCCTGGAACGATCCGTCTCTGATGGAAGATACCTGTCTGGAACTTGCAGAAAGCATGAACAGCATTCTGGCTGAAGAATAATCCGGTCAGACAAGATCCTGAAATGAAACCCAAAACTCCCGCCCGGCCGGGCGGGAGTTTTCTGAAAGAGAGGGCTGGCCATGAACCAAAAGAAGAAAAGAATGTTCAGCACAACAAGACAGAAAAAAGTGGCTCAGACAGCATACCTGATGGTCGCACCGACCATTATCGGGCTTCTGATCCTCAACTTTTATCCTATCATTCAGACCTTCTGGCTGTCATTCTGCAAGACAGGCGATTTTGGCCTGAACAATACATTTATCGGCCTGAAAAATTATGTCGATCTGTTCAAGGATCCCGAAATTCCGCAGGCCCTGATCAATACCTTCCGCTATGCGGCAGTACAGGTCACGGTATCCATTGCTCTTTCTCTGGTACTGGCCGTACTGGTGAACAGAAAGATGAAGGGCGTGACGATCTATCGTACGATCTACTTTCTTCCCATGATCTGTGCGCCGGCTGCCATCGCCATGGTCTGGAGATGGATGTTCAACCAGGATTTTGGTATTCTCAACAAAATGTTCGGCACCAACATTTCCTGGACGACCGATCCGAAGATCGCATGGTTGTGCGTCGCCGTGGTAGGTATCTGGAGCTCGCTCGGATACAACATGGTATTGCTGCTGGGCGGACTGCAGGATATTCCGAAAGATTATTACGAAGCAGCCGAGATCGATGGTGCGACCGGAATAAACGCCTTTTTTCACATTACCATTCCGCTGCTTTCACCGACTTTGTTCTTCATCATTCAGACCGGCATTATCGGTGCGCTGCAGCTCTTTGATCTGCCCTACATGATCATTGACGAAAGCAGCCGTGCCGTCCGCTCGGTAAAATCCGTCACATATCTTTTCTATCAGCATTCGTTTGAAAAGGGACAGAGAGGATACGGATCTGCGATCGTTATCTTTATGATGGTCGTGATCTCGATCATTACCTATTTCATTCAGAAGACTGAGAAAAAATGGGTGCATTATAATTAACGGAGGGGTAAAAATGGGCTATACAGCAAAACGACGTTTGAATTCAACCGTCATCCATGTGTTCTTGATCCTTGGTGCCATAGCCATGCTGATCCCCTTTGTCTGGATGGTGCTGACAGCATTCAAGACCAAAAGCCAGGCGATATCGGTGGATCCGTTTTATATCTTCCCGGCCGGAAAGTGGCACTTCGAAAACTTCTCGGAAGTCTGGAATTCCTACAACTTTATGACCTTGTATGCCAATACGCTGATCGTTATGGTGCTGCGCGTCGTGTGCGCCGTACTCACGGCTACCATGGCGGGATATGCTTTTGGACGGCTGGAATTTCCCGGAAAAGGGATTCTGTTCTCCATCGTGCTGATCCAGATGATGGTTCCGAGTCAGATCTTCATCATTCCGCAGTATCTGATGATATCGAAAGCTCACCTGCTGAATACCAAGTTCGCTCTGGTTTTCCCCGGAATCGTGACCGCATTCGGAACATATCTTTTTAAACAAAGCTTTCAGTCTCTGCCGAAGGAACTGGAAGAAGCAGCGGAGATCGACGGGTGTACGGTCTGGCAGAGATTCGCGTTTATTATGATGCCGCTGACCAGATCCGCTATCGTATCGCTGGGGATTTTTACCGCTCTGTTCGCATATAAGGACATGATGTGGCCCATGATCGTTGCCAACAAACCGGCCGCGACCACACTTTCGGCTGCACTCGCCAAGCTTCAGGGACAGTTTGGAAGCAATTATCCCCAGATCATGGCCGGCGCGCTGATGGCAATCCTGCCCATGCTGATCCTGTATCTGATCTTCCAGAAACAGTTCATAGAAGGTATTGCATCTTCCGGAACAAAACTGTAATATTTCTGTGTGACGGTTGTCCGGACGGTACGTTTTCATGAATACGATGCTCCCTCATGTTCCGTGGGGGAGCATTATCTGAATGAAGAACGGATCACCCGCAGGGATAACGTCTGGTGAGATGGAATATAACGGAATCGGGAGGCAAGCCATGGCTTCAGATACTCATTATTATGAAAATCCGAATTATCGACTGATCGAGTACGAAAGCAACAAAGATGATGACCTGTATGTCAGGCTTTGCGGGATCGAACAGTGCCTCCCTGGTAAACAGGCCGGACCTGACGTACGGACCGGCTATCATCTGCATGCGGTCATCTCCGGAAAAGGAAAGCTGCGTGTGGGAAAGTATACCTACGATGTTCATGGCAGCCAGCTGTTTCTGACGGTTCCGGGAATTGAGATGTGCTACAAAGCAGATGAGAAGGAACCCTGGTACTACTGCTGGACAACTTTTGAAGGAAAGAAGGCCTGGCAGTATCTTCAGAACGCGGGATTCTCAGAAGAAAGATATCTTCTGAACTGCAACATTGAAGTAAACCGTTTTCTTGAGTGCTCCCAGGAAATGCTTTCAAAGCCTGACCTGAATCTTTCGGGAGAACTGTTCCGGCTGGGGCAGGCTTACCACTTTCTCTCGCTGGCGATAGAATCCTACGAAACCAATAACAGGAAATCCGGAGTTTACAGCAGTCTCTCGTCAGATGATTATGTACGGTTTGCGATCAGACATATTCAAAACAACTATTCGAATCTGAAGATCCAGAGTCTTGCTGACAATATCGGCCTGAACAGAACCTACTTTACTGCGATATTCAAAGAAAAGATGTATATGTCTCCACAGGAATATCTGATGCAGGTCAGAATGAAGCATGCATGTGATCTGCTGAAAGAAACAGATCTTCCGATCAAAATGATCGCCTCCAGTGTCGGATATGAGAATGCACTGACATTTTCAAAGATCTTTAAACAGAAGGAGGGGGTCAGTCCACTTGACTATCGAAAAAACGGGGAATCATTATGAGCATTCGATATTATGAAGAAGAACAGCGCTTCGTGCTGGAAACCAGAAATTCTGTTTATCAGATGAAGATCGACCGTACAGGCTGTCTCAGGCATCTGTATTATGGAAGAAGTGTCGGGAGCGCAGATATGAATTATCTGTACCGTACCACTGACAGGGGTTTCTCGGGAAACCCGTATGAATTTCAGGATGACAGAGGATGCTCCTTTGATGTCATGCCGCAGGAATATTCCACCTATGGTGTTGGAGACTACCGGGCCGCAGCACTTCGCTGCACGGCAGAGAATGGAAGCCGGAGCACGGATCTGCGTTATGAATCCCATAATTATAAAGAAGGAAAATACATTCTGGAAGGACTTCCTTATGTACGGGAAAATTCCGGAACTGTTGATACACTGACAATAAAGCTGAAAGATCCGGTCACAAATGTAGCTGCCTGGCTTGAGTACGGCGTTTTTGAAGAGAAGGATGTCATCACAAGAACGGCAAGGATCTGCAATGAATCACAAGATGCGGTCATGATCGAGAAAGCCGCTTCCGTATGCCTGGATTTTCCATACGGTGTAAGTGAAATGATCAGTTTTTCCGGCAGACACTGCATGGAAAGACAGCCGTTCCGGCAGAAACTGGGACAGAACTGTGTCAGTGTCGGATCGAAAAGAGGAATGAGTTCTCACCATAATAATCCGTTTGTGATCCTCTGTAATGACGAGACGACGGAAGATACGGGCGACGCATACGGCGTCATGCTGATGTATTCCGGCAGCCATAAAGAGGAGGTCGAAAAGGACCAGGCCGGAAATGTACGTGTCGTCGCCGGAATACAGGAAGAAGGATTCTGCTGGAAACTGGAACCGGGAGAAGCGTTCCAGACCCCGGAAACGATCCTCACATATTCCGGCAGCGGGCTGAACGGTCTCAGCAGCAATTATCATCGGATCATCCGTGAAAATGTCATCGATCAGAAATTCCGCGGGAAGAGAAGCCCGGTCCTTCTGAACAGCTGGGAAGCTTCTTACTTTGATTTTGATGAAAAGAGCATTTATGATCTGGCGGTTCAGGCCAGGGAACTGGGGACGGAAATGCTGGTTCTGGACGACGGATGGTTTGGAGCGCGAAACGATGATCATGCCGGACTTGGAGACTGGTATGTCAATGAGAATAAACTGAAGGGCGGTCTTGCACAGCTGTCTGAAAAAATACATGATCTTGGTCTGCAGTTCGGTCTTTGGGTGGAACCCGAGATGGTCAACGAAAATTCAGATCTGTACCGCACGCATCCGGACTGGGCGCTTAAAGATCCCGGCCGGAATCCCAATGTGGCACGGAATCAGCTTGTGCTTGACATGTCCAGGGAGGACGTACGGGAGTATCTGTTTTCGTGCATCGACCGTCTTCTGAGGGAAATCAGGATCGATTATATGAAATGGGATTTCAACAGAAGCGTCGCGAATGCATACTCTGCACAGCTTCCGCCTGAACGGGAAGGAGAAGTGCTGCACCGCTTTGTACTGGGAACCTATTCCCTGCTGGAGAAGATCCGCTGCGCTTATCCGGATCTGCTGATCGAGGGATGCGCAGGCGGAGGCGGCCGTTTTGACGCGGGCATGCTTTTCTATACACCGCAGATCTGGTGCTCGGATAATACGGACGCTGTATCCAGACTCCGTATTCAGGAGGGCACATCCTATGGATACCCTGTCTGCACCATGGGAAGCCATGTATCCGCATCGCCGAATCATCAGACGAGACGGAATACGCCGATTTCCACAAGGGGAATCGTGGCTTCTTCCGGAGCGCTTGGCTATGAACTGGATCCTTCCACACTCAGTCCGGAAGAGAAGGATGAGATCAGGAAACAGATCGCACAGTATCAGGAAGATTACAGTCTCGTCCACGAGGGAACCTACTACAGACTTCATGAAAAGGCAAGCGGCACCAGTACGGTATGCTGGCAGTTTGTATCTGCAGACAGGAATGAAGCGCTGCTGAATCTGGCTGCGGAAAGCGTTGCACCAAACACCCCCTTCCCGCATGTCAGAATGAAGGGGCTGAAAGAGAACGCCGTTTATACGATACGGGAGACGGGGCAGCAGATCAGCGGAGCTGCATTGATGTACGGAGGATATTCCTTTGATATCCTCGCAGGGGATTATCCATGCGTACAGCTGCATCTTGCTGCGGCAGCAGATTAAAATCATGACCGACTACGCCTGACTCAGGTCACCAAAGGGGCAAACATATGGCGAATCAGTTGAGAGCAGAAAATATCATGATCCGTGAGATCATTACACATACTTCGCAGAATCCGGAAATCAGATTTTCTAAACTCCTGCAGGAGAACGATGGAGAGAAAATGGTGTGGAAGGCTGGCAATGAAGAAATTCAGGTAAATGTGTCTTCCGCCGGCTGCGAAGGAGCAGAGGTGTTGAAGGCAGGTGCATGTTTTCTTAACAGAGAAAACAGGATGGGATTTCCGGACAGTTTCCGCAGGGAAAACGGGATGGAGTTCCTTCTGCCGATAAAGGACGGAGGGGAATTTCTGGCAATATACCAGCACAAGGCCTGGTGGACCCGTCCTTTGTTCGGAACGAAATTTTGCGAAGTTCCGGAAAGAACTCAGCTCCTGATCCGGAAAAACGGGAATGCGTATGAAGTACTGCTGGCGGTCTGTCAGAATGGCATGAGAGCGGATCTTAAAGGAGACGATGACGGCATCTATGTGTGTCTGTCCTTTTTGCGGAACAATGTAAGGAACGTAGACGGACCGGCTGTCATCCGGGGCCTGGGGACAGACCCGTATGAAACGATTTCCCGCTGCATCGCCGCAGCAAAAAAAGCAAGCGGAAATGCATTCCGTACACTGAATGAAAAATCCCGTCCCGGTTTTATGAAAGGGATCGGCTGGTGCACCTGGGATTCCCTTGGACAGAATGTATCTGAGCAGGCAATCCTTGAAAAAATGGAAGAATTTCGCAGACTGAACATTCCTGTCGGCTATGTACTGATCGACGACGGCTGGTCAGATGTGAACCATGAAACGCTGAAGCTGAGAAGCCTGGACGCCGACCCCGAAAAGTTTCCGGACGGCATCGCCGGTACGGTGCGGACGCTGAAGGAGAAATATCACGTAAAATATGTCGGCGTGTGGCAGGCCTTCAAAGGCTACTGGTACGGGATCGAAGAAGGGTCGCCGGCACACCTGCAGCTGAGTCCGTGGCTGATGCGCTATGCGGACGGAGAAATTACCGCAAGGCCGACGCCGGACGGAGCCTTCGGATTCTGGAACTGCTGGCACGAATATCTCAGAAGGGCCGGGATCGATTTCGTAAAGGTGGACGGACAGGGCTCCGTACCCACCATGCTCCAGGGCGACTGTCCGGATGATGACGCCATGAGGAACCTGTATCTGGGGCTGGAGGCGTCCGTCTATCTGAACTTTGACGGAAATCTGATCAACTGCATGGGGATGGCGCCCGAAAATGTGTGGAACCGGTCTGCTTCACCCCTGTCAAGGTCCAGTGACGATTATACGCCGACCATACCGGGCAGCATCGTGGAGCATCTTCTGCAGAACTGCTATGACAATGTATGGCAGGGAGATCTGTATCTGGGCGACTGGGACATGTTCTGGTCGGATCATGAAGAAAATGAATACAGCGCCATGCTGAGAGTGCTGAGCGGAGGTCCTGTTTATGTCAGCGATCCGCTGGGGCACACGAACCCGGATATTATTCGAAAGCTGATCAGTGAAGACGGCAGTCTGCTGCACTGTGACGCGGCGGCCAGGCCTGCATACGACGGTCTCACCAGAGACCTGCTGCGAAGCGGAGATATCCTGAAGATCTACAACACATGCGGAAAGGACGGATATCTGGGCTGTTTTACCTGGGATCTGCCAGGCAATGAGACGACCGGAATGATCCGGTGGGTAGACATACCGGCAGGGCAAAAGCCGGATAGCTGGCTGGTCTATGACCGGGAGACGGATTCGATCGGGAGATGCGGGAAAGAAGAAACCTACGGGCTGCGGATGCGTTCACGCGACTCGAAGATTCTGGCGCTGATTCCCGAAGAATCCGATATCACGGTCATCGGTATAAGAGAAAAGTATATTCCCGGAGCAGCCATAGACCAGGTCGTAAAGGCCGGCAGTCTTTGCCATATCCGTCTGAACAGCTGCGGGACGCTGGTCTTTTCAACGGAGAAGACAGTCCGTGTCATGATCGGAGACCTGGAAGTTCCGTGCCGGAACAACGGGACGCTTTACACGGTATCCGTACCCGGGGACGGCTTCCGAAAGGGCGTCAGCATCTATATGGAATAACCTGACGCCGGCCCTTTGTTATGTGTCCGTGCGGGCATGGACGTCCGTTCTGCGTGCTTATTGTAAAAAACCCTTCATTACCGGAAAACAGCCCGGAGATGAAGGGTTTTTCTCTTGACAAAAACAGGTATCTGACCTAGTATTACAAGTGGCTGATTATGTAAAACGGCGGATGGGCGCCGCTATATGTAAAAACGGCTGAAAGGAGCCGAATATTGGAAAACAAAGTGATCAGGGCAGCCCTTCTTGGAATGGGGACTGTCGGTACAGGCGTATACAAGGTCCTGAAGATGCAGCAGAACGAGATGGAGCAGAAGCTCGGCTGTTCGGTAAAAATTGACAGGATCCTTGTCAGAAATACAGAGAAGGCCCGGGCAAAAACGGGGGAGGATCCCGTAGAGATCACCGACCGTTTTGAGGACATCATCACAGATCCGGGACTCGGAATCATAATCGAGGTGATGGGCGGTATCGAGCCGGCCAGAACCTATATTACGGAAGCCCTCCGGAAAGGCATCAGCGTCGTGACGGCCAACAAAGACCTTATGGCGGAATACGGCGGCGAGCTTCTGGACATTGCGACGGATAACGGTGCGGATCTTTTCTTCGAAGCTTCCGTGGCCGGCGGAATTCCCATCATCCAGCCGCTGAAGCAGAGCCTTTCGGCCAACCATCTGACCGAGGTGGTGGGCATTGTCAACGGAACGACCAATTTTATTCTGACCCGTATGTTCAAGGATGGCATGGAATTTGACGATGCGCTTTCCATGGCAAAGGATCTCGGCTATGCCGAGGCAGATCCGACCGCCGATGTGGAAGGACTGGACGCGGCCAGAAAGATGGCCATTCTTGCCAGCATCGCCTTTAACTCCAGAGTAGTCTTCCGGGACGTTCATCCCGAAGGGATCACCAAAATATCGGCAAAGGATATCGAATACGCGCTTGAAATGGGGTACGCCATCAAGCTTCTGGGCGTGGCCCGGAATGAGGAAGACGGGATCGAGGCTTATGTCTGCCCGATGCTGATCTCCGACAAGCACCCGCTTGCGGCGGTCAACGATTCCTTTAACGCCGTGTTTATTCACGGAGACGCCGTGGACGACGCCATGTTCTTCGGCAGAGGAGCGGGAGAGCTGCCCACAGCCAGCGCCGTGGCAGGCGATGTGTTTGAGGTTGCAAGAAACATCCGTACCGGCGCTACCGGAAGGATCGGCTGCACCTGCTACAAACAGATTCCCGTCAAGAAATTCGAGGACACCCGCAACCGTTTCTTTTCGCGTATGGTCGTGGAGGACCGGAGCGGCGTGCTGGCCGAGATGATGGAGGTCCTGGCAGGCTATAAGATCAGCATCGTTCAGCTGATTCAGAAGGAATCCCGCATCAAAAACATGGCCGAGGTGGTCATCATGACCGATTCGGTCCGCGAGGGCGATTTCCGTGACGCCATGAAAGAACTTGCAAAAAGGACCTGTGTAAAAGAAATCTGCAGCATTATCCGTGTATATGGAAAAACGATAGGGTAAAGGAGATAAAAATGGCAAAGAAACCAACAGTACTGATGATCCTTGACGGCTACGGCCTGAATGAAAAGCACGAGGCAAATGCGGTATATCAGGCAAATACGCCGGTCATGGACAGCCTTATGAAGGAATATCCCTTTGTTAAGGGAAATGCCAGCGGCCTGGCCGTAGGTCTTCCGGACGGACAGATGGGCAACTCCGAGGTCGGACATATGAATATGGGCGCCGGCCGTATAGTCTATCAGGAGCTTACCAGAATCTCAAAGGAGATCAAGGACGGAGAGTTCTTTGAAAACGAAGCGCTTCTTGCGGCAATGAATAACGCAAAGGAACACAATTCTTCCGTTCATATGATGGGACTTCTTTCCGACGGCGGCGTGCACAGCCACATTACCCATGTATATGGACTTCTTGAGCTGGCAAAGCGCTGCGGCGTGGAAAAGGTTTATGTACACTGCTTCCTGGACGGCCGTGACACGCCTCCGGCATCCGGAAAGGAATATATCGAGCAGCTTGAAGCCAAGATGCAGGAGCTGGGCGTCGGTGAAGTCGGCGTTGTGTCCGGCAGATATTACGCCATGGACCGCGACAACCGCTGGGATCGTGTGGAAAAAGCCTACAGGGCGCTTACAAAGGGTGAAGGAGTACCCGGAGCCAGCGCGACGCAGGCTGTGCAGGAATCCTATGACAATGGCGTTACGGACGAGTTCGTGGTACCGATCGTTGTCCAGAAGGACGGAAAGCCTGTGACGGTTATTTCCGACAACGATTCCATTATCTTCTTCAACTTCCGCCCGGACCGTGCCCGTGAGATCACAAGAGCGTTCTGTGACGACGAGTTCACCAGATTCGAAAGAGAAAAGAAACTGAAGCTCACCTATGTCTGCTTTACAGACTATGACGAGACCATTCAGAACAAGCTGGTGGCGTTCCACAAGGTACTGCTTCACAATACCTTCGGAGAATATCTTGCCGCACACAACATGACCCAGGCCAGGATCGCCGAGACTGAAAAGTATGCGCATGTCACCTTCTTCTTCAACGGCGGCGTTGAGGAGCCGAACAAGGGCGAGGACAGAGTGCTGGTAAAATCGCCCAAGGTTCCCACCTACGACATGCAGCCCGAAATGAGCGCACCCGGTGTCTGCGAAAAACTGCTGGAAGCCATCCGTTCCGGAAAATATGACGTGATCATCATCAACTTCGCAAATCCGGACATGGTCGGCCATACAGGAGTTCTCTCCGCCGCCATCAAGGCAGTCGAGACAGTGGACGAGTGCGTGGGCAAGACCGTCGAGGCGATCAAGGAAGTGGACGGACAGCTCTTCATTTGCGCAGACCATGGAAACTGCGAGCAGCTGATCGACTATGAGACCGGCGAGCCCTGGACGGCACATACCACCAATCCGGTTCCGTTCATTCTTGTAAACGCAGATCCGAAATACGGTCTTCGCGAGGGCGGATGCCTTGCTGACATCATTCCGACCCTGATCGAGCTGATGGGCATGGAACAGCCTGCCGAGATGACCGGCAAATCACTTCTGATCGAAAGATAAGGATAAAGAGAAGCCTCCGGCCGCGGGGAGAAGGCCGGGACTCCATAAGAAAAGAGGATGAGTGTATTGAAGGGGAAAAAGAATACGGGGACAGAAATCAAAAAATCCGCAAGACCAGGGCGTGTCGTGTATGTGAATGCCGCCGAAGCCGTGGTGCCGGTTCAGGAGCCTGTAAAGGAAAAGAAGGTCCGGGATCCGGAAAAGGTAAAAAAGACGAAAAAATCCCTGGGAGTCGTAGGACTGATGGCTGCCGTTTCCGCAGCCTGCGCCTACGGGGGCTTTACATACTTCTACTCCAGTCATTTCTTTGAAGGGACTTCCATTAACGGAATCGACGTTTCGGGCATGTCACCCTATGACGTGGAAAAACTGATCGCCGACAATGTGGAGGATTATTCCATCCAGATCAAGGCAAGAAACGTGGAGCCGGAAACCATTTCCGGCAAGGATATCGGATACAAATACGCTTCGACCGGAAGAGTCCTGGAAATCGTAAAAGAACAGAATCCGTTCTTGTGGTTCCAGGGATTGTTCAGAAACCAGAACTATACGGTGGAGACAAAAGCTACCTTTGACAAGGATCTTCTGGAAAGCCAGGTCAAATCGCTTGGCTGTACCGATGAGTCGGTTCAGGTAGCGCCCGAAAATGCTTACGTGGCCTACGTGGACGGTGAGTTCGAGATCGTTCCGGAAACAGAAGGCACGGAGATTCAGGTCAAGCAGCTTTACAGCGCGCTGGACGACGCGATCATGGGCGACGTAAGCAGCATCGATCTGGAACAGACTCCGGACGTCTATGTCGAGGCGGAGCTCACCAGCGGCAGCGAAGAGATCCAGCAGACACTGGACGCGTTCAATAATTATGCAAGAGCAAGCATTACCTATACCTTTGGCGACCAGAAGGTGGTTCTGGACGGAAATACCATCCGTAACTGGCTGTCTTTCGACGAACAGGGCAAGCTGATCCAGAACGATTCATCCTTCCAGCAGAAGGCAAGATCCTATGTGGCAGAGCTTGCAGCCGCCCATGATACCGCGGGAACGACCAGAGAGTTCAACACCACCAACGGCAGGACCGTTTATGTTTATGGTTCGGCCTATGGATGGCAGATCGACCAGGAAGCCGAGGTGGCACAGCTGATCGCCGACATCCGTGCGGGGGCGAACACGACCAGAGAACCGGTCTACGCAATGCGCGCCAACGGCTTCGGACCGAATGACTTCGGCGATACCTATATCGAGGTCGATCTGGACTATCAGCACATGTACTATTACCGCGGCGGAGACCTGATCTTTGATTCCGATCTGGTATCCGGACTCATGTATACCAGCCGCCAGACTCCCGAGGGTGTCTACAAGCTGTATTACAAGTCCAGTCCGGCCGTACTGAGAGGACCGATAGGAGAAGACGGAACGCCGGAATATGAGACAGACGTTTCCTTCTGGATGCCGTTTAACGGCGGTATCGGTTTCCACGACGCCGAATGGCAGCCCTATTTCGGCGGAGACAGATATCTGTACGGCGGTTCTCATGGATGCATCAATCTTCCGTATTATTCCGCGGCCATGCTGTACGAGCTGATCGACTATGATGTACCGATCATCTGCTTCTACTGATGATCTGAGAGGATAAGAGATAATGGGAAGAGAGATAGATCTGATGATCGCGGTGCTCGCCATCGGATCAGGCTTACTGATGCTTTTCGGCAAGGGCGACCTGTTTCTTTCCAGCAGCAGGGACCCCGGCCGGTACAGCCAGTACGACATGAAAAAATTTGAGAGACCCTGCGGCGTGGTCATTCTTTTGACAGGCCTTTTAACCCTGGCGGATTCGTACATTCAGAATGTGACCTTTACGATCGTATATCTGGTGGTGATCGTCCTTCTGTTTGCCTGGCTGTTCTGGTTTTACAGGACCAAATGCAGGAAATCCTGATCATGTCAGAGAATACCGAGATCGCAGAAGCACTGCTTGCCTGGTACAGAGAAAACAAAAGAAGTCTTCCCTGGAGAGACAGGCATAATGCTTATTATACCTGGATCTCTGAAGTGATGCTGCAGCAGACCCGCGCATCAGCCGTGATCCCGTACTTTGAGAGGTTTATTCATGACCTTCCGGATGTGGCGGCGCTTTGTGCCTGCCCGGACGAAAAGCTCATGAAACTGTGGCAGGGACTCGGGTATTATTCAAGAGCAAGAAATCTTAAAGCAGCGGCTGCCGTCATAGTCTCCGACTATGACGGCAGTATTCCGTCTTCCTTTGAAACTCTTCTGAAACTTCCGGGGATCGGAAGATACACGGCCGGTTCCATAGCATCGATTGCCTACGGCATCCGGGTTCCGGCTGTGGACGGAAACGTACTGAGGATCGCAGCCAGGCTTTCCGGATATCAGGGAGACATAAAGGCGCCTCAGTTTCGGAAAGTAACCGAGGCAAAAGTCATGGAATGGATGCCGGACGGCCAGGCAGGAGATTTCAATCAGGCACTGATGGAGCTTGGCGCGACCGTCTGCGTGCCGAACGGACGTCCGGACTGCGGCAGCTGTCCGGTCCGTGAAAAATGTGAAGCCGGGCTCCACGGTCTGACAGACAGGATACCGGCAAAACAGGAAAAGAAGGAACGTCCGGTCATTCATAAAACAGTGTTCGTGATCCTTGACGGATCGGGTCATGCGCTTTGCCGAAGACCGGACACAGGACTGCTGGCCGGGCTGTACGAGCTCCCCAATACGGAAGGGTGGCTCTCCAGAGAACAGGCTCTTCAGTATGTCGCAGATCTTGACATGGAGCCGCTTTATATTGAACAGCTTCCGGAACGAAAACATATTTTCACCCATCTTGAATGGAAAATGAAAGCTTACCGGATCCTGGTCAAAGAAAAACAAGGCCTGAATTCCGGCGAAAAAATGTTTTTTGTGCATCCCGGAGAAGAAGAAAACTATGCTGTACCGTCGGCATTCGGCGGATATATGAAATACACGGAACTGCCGGAAAAAGCATAATCCGAAAGGAAAGAGAATAAAATGAAACTGTTAAGTGTTGCAGTACCCTGCTATAATTCGGAAGCTTACATGAGAAAATGTATCGACTCGATCCTCCGCGGAGGAGAGGATGTGGAGATCCTGATCGTCGACGACGGATCCACGGACGGAACAGCCGCGATCGCCGATGAATATCAGGAGAAATATCCGACGATCTGCAAGGCGATCCATCAGGAAAACGGCGGACACGGTGAAGCCGTCAATACGGGCATCCGTAACGCGACAGGCATCTACTTCAAGGTCGTGGACAGTGACGATCACCTGAGTGCGGGGCCTTATGAAAAGGTACTGGCCCGTCTTCGCGAGCTTCTTGGCGGCTCCGAAACCGTGGATATGTTCATTGCAAATTTTGTTTATGACAAGCAGGGCGCTGCAAGAAAGAAAGTTATGCGCTATCACCGGTGGCTGCCGGAAGAACAGATCTTTACCTGGAAAGACATGGGACACATGCCGAAGGGGAAATATCTGCTCATGCATGCGCTGATCTACCGCACCCAGCTTCTGAAGGAATGCGGTATGGTGCTTCCGGCGCATACCTTCTATGTGGACAACATTTTTGCATTTGAGCCTTTCCCCTATGTAAAAAAGATGTACTACATGAATGTGGATCTTTATAAGTATTTTATCGGAAGAGAAGACCAGTCCGTCAATGAGCAGGTCATGATCAGACGGATCGATCAGCAGATCCGTGTCAACAAGATCATGGTGGACGATTACAACAGACTGCCGAAAGGCACGGAACGTCATCTGCGGGCGTACATGTTCAGTTATATGTCCATCATCACGACCATTTCTTCCGTCATGCTGATCCGGGCCAATACCGATGAAGCACTGGAGAAAAAGAAAGAGCTGCTGGATTATATGAAGAAGACGAACCGGGCAACCTATTCGGCTTTCCGCCGCAGCCTGTTCGGACAGGTGACGAATCTTCCCGGAAAGGGCGGAAGAGAGATCACCGTGGGGACGTATAAGATCATTCAGAAATTCTATGGTTTCAACTGAAAAAGAAAAAAAGAGCGGCAAAAACGGAAAACGTTTTTGCCGCTTATTATATGCCGGTCAGAAGCGGTTATGATTCTGACGACTGTCTGCGAAGGATGGTTTCTGATAGGGCTCGGCTGCTCTCTGCGGATAGAAAAGAAGATATCCCAGCAGTGCAAGGGTGGTTCCCATGGAAACATCAATTACGGAGTGCTGTTTCAGGAACATTGTGGAAAGCACGATGGAAACCGTGAGGATCAGAGATCCGTAACGGACGATCTTGTTGTTTTTCAGTTTCTTGCAGTCCGTAATCGCCATATATACCGCGAGTGAATTGAAAACATGAATGCTCGGAAGGATGTTGGTAGGCGTATCGATGCTGTACAGCCGCTGTACGGCATGAACAAACGCGTTGTCCCTGACGAAAACGTGCGGTCTTAAGTGCTGAATGTTCGGATACAGCCAGCTGACCACAAGAAAGATCGTCATTCCGAGGATCAGGTTAAATGTAAGCCGGTAATATTCTTTTTTGTCCGGATTGAAGAAAATGAACCACAGGACCGAAAGCAGCAGGTACGGGAACCAGAGAAGATAAGGTACGATAAAATATTCACAGAACGGGATAAGATTATCGAGTTCGGAATATATCACGTGATAACCGCGTACCTCTCGCATTTCCAGCAGATGAAACAGGACAACATAGATCACAGAATAAATCGCGATCAAAAGACCGTGCTTATATTTTCTGTAAAACGAAGCCATATAAAAAATATCTCCTCCTTGAAAAATCAGATGTATGATCGGACCGTATAATGCGGTCATGGTTTTCGAACGCCTATATAATATCATTGTTAAGAAAAAATTACAAATGACTTTTTGTACAAAAACGGATGAAATTTCCTGTGTTTTCTGCATAAAGCGATGATTTTTTGTGAGCACAGGGATGGTTTTTTCTGGCAAATAGTGATATTATGTATTTATTCAGCACTCCTGTCTGCGAGTGCCAAATCATCCGTTGAGCTTGCTCAAAAGGAGAATTTGGCACTCACAGACGGGGCGGACAAGGCGCGAAGCGCCTCTGACCGCCCACAGCCCGGGATGCTTTGCATCCCGGGCTTCAGGGTGCTGAATAATTACGATATTGTTATTAAAAGTACAAAAAGAAGGCCTTTCAGTTTTATGATCGAATCGTAACGTGAAAAGAGGTGCAGGAAATGCTGAATAACTGGAATCCGCCCCGCATGCCCGAAAAGGAAGAGCTCTCCCAGCGGCTTGACGCGGCAAGAAACAGACTTTACGAGCTTCAGATGCAGATCAAGGAACACAAGCTGCCGGTACTTGTCCTTTTTGAAGGGTGGGGAGCATCCGGAAAGGGAAGCGCCATCGGAAAAGTGATCCGCAACATCGATCCCCGCTTTTTCAAAGTCGCGACGATGTCTGCCCCTACCCAGGACGAGCTGAGAAGACCGTTCTTATACCGGTATTTTAAAGAAATCCCCGAACAGGGCAAATTTACCTTCCTGGATTCAGGTTGGATGGACGAAACCTGTCACGAGGTGCTGGAAGGAAAGCTGAGCGGTGACAATTACCTTCTTCGCATCGACAGCATCCGAAGATTCGAGCGGCAGCTGACGGACAACGGATATCTGGTCCTGAAATTTTTCATGAATATCACAAAGAAGGAGCAGGCAAAAAGAATGCGCATCCTTCTGGATGATAAAGATGCCAGCTGGCGGGTAAGCAAGAACGATCTGTGGCAGCACGATCACTATAAAAAGTGCAAAGAGGTATTCAACACCTATCTTCGCGATACCAATATTTCTTCGGCTCCGTGGTATATTATCGACGCCGGAGAGCGTAAATGGGCAGAGCTTCAGGTTCTCGAGACGCTGATCGCCAACGTGGAGGTGGCGATGCAGAATACGGGATACAGTGCACCCCTTCTGCAGAATACATTCCCGCTGGTCAAGATGCCGAAGCTTGCAGACGTGGAACTGAAAGGTAAAGAGATTTCTGACGAGGAATACCGGTCTGAGCTGAAAATCCTTCAGAACCGTCTGGGCGAGCTTCACAACAGACTCTACAGAAAGCACATCCCCGTGATCATCACTTATGAAGGATGGGACGCAGCCGGAAAGGGCGGAAACATCAAACGGATTGCCGGAGCTCTGGATCCCAGAGGATACGAGGTACATCCGATCGCCACCCCCGAGCCCCACGAGAAAGCCCGCCATTATCTCTGGCGGTTCTGGACAAGACTCCCGAAAGACGGTCACGTTGCCATCTTTGACCGTACCTGGTACGGAAGAGTCATGGTTGAACGACTGGAAGGTTTCTGCAGCGAGAACGACTGGAAGCGTGCCTACAACGAGATGAACGAGTTCGAAAAGGAACTGGTGGACTGGGGCGCGGTCGTGATCAAGTTCTGGGTGCATATTGACAAGGATACCCAGCTGGCCAGATTTACCGAACGCCAGAATAATCCTGAAAAACAGTGGAAGATCACGGACGAGGACTGGAGAAACCGTGAAAAATGGGATCTTTATGAAGCTGCCATCGACGAGATGCTTCAGAAGACCAGCACGACCTTTGCTCCCTGGTATATTCTGGAATCCGTAGACAAGAAATACGCACGGATCAAGGCACTTAAGATTGTGATCCGCGAGATCGAAAAAGGACTGAAGAGAAAGGGAGAGGACGTATGAAGTGTCCTTTTTGCGCAAGCGAAAATACAAGAGTGGTAGATTCAAGACCTGTGGAGGATACCAATTCCATCCGCCGCAGAAGACTGTGTGACAGCTGCGGAAAGCGGTTTACCACCTACGAGAAAATTGAAATGATTCCATTTACCGTGATCAAAAAGGATCAGACACGGCAGCAGTACAGCCGCAAAAAGATCCTGGACGGTGTGCTGAGGGCCTGCTACAAACGCCCCATTTCAGTAGACAAGATCGAAACCATGGTGGATTCCATCGAAGGCGAGATCTTCCGGGCAGAGGACCGCGAGATCTCCAGCAGCAAGATCGGAGATATTGTAATGGATCACCTGAAAGATCTGGACGCCGTGGCGTATGT
>CAMNNM010000017.1 GCA_946545425.1 uncultured Blautia sp.
CGGGAGTTCCGGACGAGGTTCTGAAACGGGCCAGAGAGCTGGTGGACGAGCTGAGCGACGCAGATATCACGGTTGCGGTGCGGAGCCTTGCCAATACAAAAAAGAAGCCTATGTACGATCAGGTGGACATGACTCAGATGTCGCTGTTCGATACGGTCAATGACAGTGACATCATCAAAGAGATCACCGATCTGGAGCTGAGTACCATGACGCCTCTGGAGGCCCTGAACTGTCTTTACAACCTGCAGAACAAGATCAAGAATACCTGGAAGGGTTCTTCCAGCTGATATACGGTGAGATAAAACTTGAACAAGATAGAAGTACTGGATCAACATACCATCGATAAAATCGCTGCCGGCGAGGTAGTGGAAAGACCCTCCTCCGTAGTCAAGGAACTGGTTGAAAACGCCGTCGACGCCGGAGCGTCCGCGGTGACCGTCGAGATTACGGACGGCGGGAGAAGCATGATCCGTATCACGGACAATGGCTCCGGAATCGAACCGGACCAGGTCAGGACGGCCTTTTTAAGTCATGCTACCAGCAAGATCCGGCAGATCGAGGATCTGGAGAATATCGTTTCCCTGGGATTCCGCGGAGAAGCGCTTTCCAGCATTGCCGCCGTTGCCAGGGTGGAACTGATCACCAGAACAAGATCCTCCCTTGGAGGCATCCGTTATCTGATCGAAGGCGGGCAGGAAGTCAGCATGGAAGAGATCGGCGCGCCGGAGGGCACCACCTTTCTGATCCGTGATCTGTTTTTTAATACGCCGGCACGGCAGAAATTTCTGAAGTCCGATATGACGGAGGCCAATTATGTCAGCTCTCTGATGGAGCAGCTGGCGCTTTCCCATCCGGAAATTTCCTTCAAATATATCCAGAACCGCCAGGTGAAGCTGCATACCTCAGGAAATTCGGACCGCAGGGAAGTGATCTATAACGTTTACGGAAGAGACATTGCCAGGTCTCTTCTGGAGCTGGAAGCCGAAAACGATTTCATGAAGATCCGCGGATTTGTGGGAAAGCCGGAGATTGCCAGAGGGAACCGGACCTTCGAGAACTATTATATCAACGGACGGTTTGTAAAGAACCGCATCATTACAAAGGGAATCGAGGACGGATATCGTAATTTCCTGATGCAGCACCGTTTTCCGTTTATCCTTCTGTACATTGAAATGAACGGAAACGATCTGGATGTCAATGTACATCCGTCAAAAATGGAAGTACGTTTTGCCAGGGGCGAGGAGGTTTACGAGTTTATCTGTGACAGCGTGCGCGGTACCCTGAGCGGAAAGGAACTGATCGGCAAGGTGACATCTCCGGATGAAGGACACAAAACCGCCGGTTATCAGAAGCCTTCCCAGGTTCCCGAGCCTTTTGAACGCCGCAGAATGGTTTCCGAGCTGAACGAGAGGCCTGCTGTTTATTATTCCTCAGGGAAGCCTTCTGCCGAAAGGGATGTAAGTTCCATAAAACCTGCAGTCAAAGCTGTATCGTCAGTGCCGGACCAAACGCCTGTGCAGAAGAAAATGCCTGTGCCGGACAAAAGTCCTGTACAACAGGAAATACCTGTACCAGAGGAGATGCCTGTACAGACAAAGCTGCCGGTGAAGGACAAACTGTCTGTGTCTACCGGGATGTCTTCTGCAGTGCCGGAGAAAAAGCCTTCCTTTGAGCAGAACACCCTGTTCCAGGACGATTTTCTGACCGAAAAGGCACGGATTCGTCACCGTATCATCGGGCAGGTGTTCGACACCTACTGGCTGGTGGAATACGGGGATAATTTTTATATCATCGATCAGCATGCGGCTCACGAAAAAGTAAATTATGAGAAATTCGTAAAAGCATTTCAGGAGAAAGCGGTTTCGTCTCAGAATCTGGATCCGCCGATCCTTGTGACCCTCAGCCTGGAAGAAGAGGCCGTGCTGCTCCGCAACATGGAAATGTTCCGGGCTTACGGATTCGAAGTGGAAAACTATGGCGGCCGGGAATACGCCGTAAGGGCAGTACCCCTGGATCTTTATTACATGCAGGAGGAAGAACTGTTCAAGGAGCTGCTGGATTCGCTCTCGGCTTCGCAGGGAAAAGAAGCGGCTTTTGATGTTTTTGCGGCAAGACTTGCCACCATGTCGTGCAAGGCAGCCGTGAAGGGCGGTCAGAAGCTTTCCATACAGGAAGCGGACAAATTGATCGATTCCCTTCTCAGCCTGGAAAATCCTTATAACTGTCCTCATGGCAGACCGACCATTATCAGCATGTCGAAGTCCGAGATAGAAAAAAAATTCAAAAGGATCGTGTAGGTATAGTTTATGAAAAAGCCTCTGATCGTAATCGCGGGGCCTACCGCATCGGGAAAGACCGCCTTATCCGTTTCTCTCGCCAGAGCAATCGGCGGGGAGATCATTTCTGCCGATTCCATGCAGGTATACCGCAGAATGAATATCGGCTCGGCCAAGATCCGGCCTGAAGAGATGTGCGGCGTACCGCATCATCTGATCGACATCCTCGATCCGGAAGATCCTTTTCATATCGTGATGTTCAAGGAACTGGCGGACAGGGCCATAGAAGAGATCCTGGAAAGAGGACATATTCCCATTCTTGCCGGAGGAACCGGGTTTTATATCCAGGCTGTCACCCGGGACATAGATTTTTCCGAGGCTGAGCAGGACGACGGTACAAGGGAACGGCTGGCCGTCCTTGCCAGGGAGAAAGGGCCCGGGTATCTTCATGACATTCTGAAGAAGGTCGATCCTGCTGCCGCAGAGGAGCTTCACCCGAATAATGTAAAAAGGGTGATACGGGCCCTTGAGTTTTTTTACCAGACCGGAAACAGGATCTCCGAACACAACGAGGAGCAGAAGATGCGCGAAACGCCCTATAATCTCGCCTATTTTGTGCTTTCCATGCCACGGGAAGAGCAGTACCGGAGGATCGATGCGCGGGTGGATCTGATGATGGAACAGGGTCTTTTAGGCGAAGTGGAGGAGCTGAAAAAATCCGGCTGCAAACGGGGGATGACCTCGATGCAAGGGCTTGGATACAAGGAAATGCTGGATTACCTGGACGGTCTCTGTTCTCTTGATGAGGCAGTCCGCATACTGAAACGGGATACGCGGCACTTTGCCAAGCGGCAGCTCACTTGGTTCCGGAGGGAAAAGGATGTTATCTGGATCCCGCAGGAATCATTCGGGTATGACAGAGAACGGATCCTGGAGCATATACTCACGGTGCTCCGGCAAAAGGGCATATAAATACAGATAAGGAAGATATATTATGAATGATACAGCAGATATACTGGACCTGAAAATGAAAGCTCTCTATCAATCCATGGGGATTTCGGAAAAGGTCTGTGATTTTGCTCTTGATGTGGAAAGGTCTTTAAAAGACCGGTTTGCCGGGTTTGACCGGATCGCCGAATATAACCAGATGAAGGTACTCCGCGCCATGCAGAAGTACAGAGTCAGCGAGGAATGCTTCAACACTACCACCGGCTACGGATATAACGATCACGGACGTGAGGTGCTGGAGCAGGTATACGCCGATGTGTTCCATACAGAGGCTGCCCTGGTACGGCCGCTGATCGCCTGCGGCACCCATGCACTGTCGATCGCCCTGGCCGGTAATCTGCTTCCCGGAGACGAGCTCCTGTGCCCGGCCGGAAAGCCTTACGATACGCTGGAGGAAGTCATCGGTATCCGGGATTCCAGGGGTTCTCTGAAAGAGTACGGCGTGACTTACAGGCAGGTGGAGCTTTTAAGTGACGGATCATTTGACTATGAAGCGATCAGAAAGGCCATCGGACCGAAAACGAAGCTGGCAGAGATCCAGAGATCCAAAGGCTATCAGACAAGGCCTTCCTTCTCGGTGAAGCAGATCGGAGAACTGATCCGCTTTCTGAAAGAGCAGAAACCGGATATCATCTGCATGGTAGATAACTGCTATGGTGAATTTGTGGATATCATCGAACCCGGCGACGTGGGAGCCGATCTCGTTGTGGGTTCTCTGATCAAAAATCCAGGCGGCGGTCTTGCACCGATCGGCGGATATATCGCCGGTACGAAAGAATGTGTGGACAGGGCCGCCTTCCGTATGACCTGTCCTGGCCTCGGAAGCGAGGTGGGAGCGACGCTGGGCGTAAACCGTTCGTTCTTCCAGGGGCTGTTCCTTGCGCCCATGGTTGTCAAAGGAGCCGTAAAGGGTGCTTTGTTTGCATCGGAAGTATTTGCACGGCTGGGCTTCGGCGTTGTGCCGGAAAGCAAAGAAGAGCGGAACGACATCATACAGGCGGTGTCTTTCGAAGACCCGAAAAAACTCATTTCCTTCTGCAAGGGAATTCAGGCTGCGGCGCCTGTGGACAGCTACGTGGATCCGGAACCCTGGGACATGCCCGGCTATGACAGCCAGGTGATCATGGCGGCCGGAGCATTTATATCGGGCGCCTCCATAGAGCTTTCGGCCGACGGACCCATGAAGCCGCCATACGCCGCCTATTTCCAGGGAGGCCTTACCTACGAGCATGCCAGGTTCGGGATCATGAAGGCACTGCAGATCATGCTGGATGCACATCAGATCGAATTATGACAGAAAAAGTATTGAATAAGAAAAAGCTCCTGATCATCGGCGCGGGTCCCGCGGGACTCATGGCAGCCATTGCCGCTGCCGAAAGCGATATAGGCGTCGAGATCCTCGAGCAGAATGACAAGCCCGGAAGAAAGCTTCTGGCCACGGGAAACGGCAGGTGTAATTACACAAACCGGTATCTCGTTCCGGAATTATATCATGGAGACCGTCCGGCGTTTCAGGACACAGCGCTTCGTGCGTTCAGCAATGAAGATGCGATCCGTTTTTTCCATGACCTCGGGATCCTTCCGGATGAGCGCGACGGGTTTGTCTATCCTGGAAGCCATCAGGCATCGTCTGTACTGAATGCGCTTCTCAGAGAATGCAGAAAAAGAAGTGTCCGGATCCGGACGGGAACATGTATCCGTGAGATACAAAAATCAGAGGACGGATTTCAGGTGATCACCGATTCAGGCTGGCAGTACCACTGCGATTCCGTGATTCTTGCCTGCGGCTCGGACGCGTCACAGATTCCCGGAAGCACGGGAACCGGATACGAGATCGCCGCCAGGCTGGGACATGGTCTTGTAAAGCCTGCGCCGGCTCTGGTACCGCTGAAATGCCTTGAAATATTCCGCTGGGACGGCGTTCGTACCTATGGTACCGTTTCTTTGTATGTAGATGAAGAATTTGTCTGTGTGGAAGCGGGTGAGATACAGCTTACGGATTATGGTATTTCCGGAATTCCGGTGTTTCAGGTAAGCAGAACCGCCGTACGTGCCATCAGGGACGGACATACCGTTACTGCGGTGCTTGATTTTCTTCCGGACCTGAGTGATGAACAGCTTAAGGAGTATGAGCAGAGGATGAAGGATGCGTATCCTGGAATAAAGGATGCGGAACTGCTTTCCGGCCTCATTCCCGAAAAACTGAGCCAGGCCCTGCTGGAAAAAGGTCTTCCCGTTTCTTCTGTAAAAGAATTAAACGTCACGATCACGGGAAGTCTGCCAAAGTCCAGAGCCCAGGTATGTCAGGGAGGCGTAGACACCGCCGCGATCAACCCGGATTCCATGGGTTCGCTGATCGTGGAAGGACTTTTCTTTGCCGGAGAGATCATGGATGTCGACGGACCCTGCGGCGGCTATAATCTGCAGTGGGCCTGGTCCAGCGCCCGTCTGGCCGGAAGGAAAGCGGCAGAGTATCTCTGCGATACGGACACGAAAGATCATCCTGAAGCAGGAGAAATAAAATGATACGAATCAGTCAGCTGAAACTCCCCTATGATCATACCGAACAGGAGCTCCGGGACAAAATCGCCGGGTCTCTCAGGTGGAAGGGGGAGTTTGACTACGAGCTCAGACGTCAGTCGCTGGATGCAAGGCATCCCGACGAAAAGCTGTTTGTCTATACGGTGGATATTTCGGTCAGGGATGAAAAAAGTGTAATGCGCAGACTGGTTAACAATAATAATATTATGTTAACCAATGATGTGCCCTTTACACTTCCGTCCCCGGGACCGGAGAAGCTGACCGAAAGGCCGGTCATCGTCGGAAGCGGGCCAGCCGGTCTTTTCTGCGCCTGGTACCTTGCATATGCCGGATACCGTCCCCTCATCCTGGAACGGGGAATGGACGTCGACCACAGAACGGCTGCCGTAGAGGGCTTCTGGAACGGTGCGGACCTGGATCCTGAATGTAATGTCCAGTTCGGTGAGGGCGGGGCAGGAACCTTTTCGGACGGCAAGCTGAATACACTGGTAAAGGATCCAAAGGGCCTCGGGCGGGAAGTGATGAAACGATTTATCGCTGCAGGAGCCGATCCGGCGATCGCCTATCAGCAGAAACCCCATGTAGGTACGGATGTTCTCAGAACTGTCGTAAAAAATCTGCGTCTTCAGATCGAAGAGATGGGCGGATCCTTCTGTTTTTCTTCAAAACTCACGGATCTGAAAATCAGGAACGGCAGAATAGAAGGCATTGTTGTAAATGATTCGGAGAACATTTCTGTTTCGGCTCTGGTGCTGGCCCCGGGTCACAGTGCACGGGACACTTTTGCCATGCTGAAAAAAAGAAATGTTCCCATGAGTCCCAAGGCTTTTGCCGCCGGTATCAGGATCCAGCATCTTCAGGATACCATCGATCTTTCCAGGTATCATACCATAAAAGATCCCATTCTTGGCCCGGCGTCATATAAGGTGACTCATACCTCGTCCTCAGGACGGGGCGTCTACTCGTTCTGCATGTGTCCGGGCGGGTATGTTGTCAATGCTTCTTCCGAAGAGGGCATGCTGGCCGTCAACGGAATGAGCTATTCTGACCGGGGGTCTGAAAATGCAAACTCGGCACTGATCGTCTCAGTCACACCGCAGGATTTTGAAAATCCATCGGATCCTCTGTCCGGCATCGAATTTCAGAGAATACTGGAACGCGGCGCTTTCCGCGCTGCAAAGGGCAGCATCCCGGTCCAGCGGTTTGAAGATTTTGAGCTTAACAGATGTTCCACAGCCTTTGGAAGAATCCGGCCAGTGACAAAGGGAGACTGTTCCATGGCGGATCTTACAAAGATCCTTCCGGGATTCATTACGGAATCTCTGAAAGAAGGAATTCATGCTTTCAATAAGAGCATAAAGGGGTTCGATGATGGCGACGCGCTGCTCTGCGGAGTGGAGAGCAGAACTTCGTCTCCGCTGCGGATTATACGGGATGAGAGCGGAGAATCTGCGATCGGCGGACTTTTTCCATGCGGAGAAGGAGCCGGTTATGCGGGAGGCATCACGTCGGCGGCCATGGACGGCATTCGTACGGCGTGTGCCGTCATACGGAAATACTCGTAACTTTTCGGTGTACATTGGTGGCTGTTTATGGTAAACTGTCACCATACGAGCTCCGGATACGGAGCTTATGTATGCAGATCCTGTCAGCAAAGTACGGCGCTTCAGAGGCAGTAACCGAACATGTCTGTCACGATCAAACATTTGCCGGAGGAACAACGCCCATATGAAAAATGTCTTCGTTATGGCGAATCCTCCCTTACGGACGGCGAGCTGATCGCTGTCATACTCAGATCCGGGACCAAAGACACAAGCGCCCTGGATCTTGCTGCTCAGATTCTTTCGGCAGCGGAAGCATCCTCATTTCCGGGGCTTCTTTCGCTGCTTCATTTTTCGATACCGGAGCTTCGGAGCATTCCGGGTATCGGGCTTGTAAAAGCTGTTCAGCTGAAATGTATCGGTGAGCTTTCCCGCCGCATTTCCAGCATAAGCGCACGATCCGGGATTCTTTTTCAGGATCCGGGTACCATAGCCGGGTATTACATGGAAAGACTCCGCCACGAAGAGCAGGAGCATCTGTATGTAATGATGGCGGACAACAGGAACCGTTTACTTGGAGAAACCCTGATCTCCCGCGGCACGGCCAATGCAGCGCTGATCACGCCGCGTGAAGTATTCGTGGAGGCTCTGAGGATGAGGGCCATGGGTATTGTGCTGATCCACAACCATCCCAGCGGTGATCCGACTCCAAGTCCCTGTGACTTTGAAGTCACGGAAAGGATCAAAAGATGCGGTGAAATTCTCGGCATTCCGCTTCTGGATCATATCATCATCGGGGATCAGGCCTATTTCAGCTTCTACGGACAGGGGTTGATTGATCATGATGCTGTTTAACAATTTCTATGGAGTCGATCTGGGAAGCAATACGGTCCGGATCTATTCAGGACTGAAAAACCAGACCTTTACGGACAGGAATATAGTAGCCGCGCGTGGACACGAGATCATTGCCTGCGGCGACGAGGCCTATGAGATCATGGGCAAGGAGCCGGCCGAGATTATGGTTAAATCGCCCATGAGTTCGGGCATGATCGCGGAGCTTGAGCTGCAGGAGATCGTCCTTTTCCGCATGCTGGAGGAACACGGCATGATGACGCCCCTGGTCCGCAATTTCTGTTTTGCGGTTCCTTCCGGCATGACGGCGGTCGAAAAGCGTGCTTATTATTATGTTGTAAACGGTCACTGGCTCAGGCAGAACCGGGTCTATATGGTCGAAAGACCGTTCGCCGATGCGCTGTCGCTGGGCATCCAGATCGAAAAAAACGTCGGAACCGCCATTGTCAATATCGGCGGCGACTGCACGGAATTCTCCGTTATCGCGGACGGTAAGATCATCATGTCAAAAAAGATCGGCGTCGGCGGACGCCGGATCAACGAAGGCATTTGCAATGAGATACACAGACGCTATCATCTTCAGATCGGCATCCGTACGGCCGAGCGTCTGAAGCTGGCACTCGGCAGGCTCAGCGACCAGAAAAAGGAGGCCCGGAAGATTGTCGGAATCGACAGTGTTTCCGGTCTTCCGAAGGAAGAGGCCGTTTCCTCCTACGATGTAAACGCGGGCATCATGGATTCCGTAAACGAGCTTGCTGCCGAGATGAAGACCTTTCTGGAGCGTATGCCGCCGCAGATCACCTATCATATTGCAAAAGAAGGCATCTATCTTACAGGGGGAACTTCCAGACTGCCATATCTGGATCATTATCTTGCAAGCTATACGGGTTATACCTTCAACCTTTCGGATAAATTCGAAAATTCCTCGCTTGCCGGGATCGAACGGATCATCCGGGAGAGGGATCTTCGGAAGTGGACACAAATTGTACAGGAGAGAAAGCTTTAAAATACAATGAAGAGAAAATTACGTTTTCGGTTTAATCTGAAAAGTAAACATCTGCTAGTGATCCTGACACTGATCTGCCTGACGTTTCTGGCTGTATCCTTTACCAAAGGGATCGGACCCGATTCCCTGAAGGAAGCCGCGGGCTTTGTCGTCATTCCGTTTCAGAAGACGATCATGTCCATAAATACCAGCTTCCAGACTGCCATGCAGACCAGGCGCGAGAAGCGGGAGCTGGTCTACGAAAATCAGGATCTGAAGGCACAGGTACAGACCCTTACGGACCAGAACAACCGTCTGATCCAGGATCAGTACGAGCTTCAGGAGCTTCAGTCCCTGTATAATCTCGACCAGGATTACGCCGATTACGAGAAAGTGGCGGCCAGGATCATCTCAAAAGATCCAGGAAACTGGTATCATACCTTTATTATTAACAAGGGATCAAGCGACGGTATCCGGGTCGACAACAACGTGATCTCCGGAAAAGGCCTTGTCGGTATTGTAACGGAGACCGGCTCTCACTGGGCGACCGTAAAGGCCATTATCGACGACAGCAGCCACGTGAGCGCCATGACGGTCAGCACGGGCGACAACTGTACGGTTTCCGGCGACCTGACGCTGATCGGAGAGGGAAAGCTGCGTTTCGAGCAGCTGTATGACGTCAGCAACAAGGTGACCGTCGGAGAGCGCATCGTCACATCCAATATCAGCGACCGCTATGTCGAAGGACTGTTTATCGGATATGTCAGCGAAGTCATGGCGGATACCAACAATCTGACAAAGACAGGTACCATTGTGACTCCGGTGGACTTCCGTCATCTGAGAGATGTTTTTGTCATCACTGTCAACAAACAGGATCTGTTTAACGAGGACTGAATCATTTACTGATGAAAAGCAGGATCATTTTATTTATTACGATCGTATTGACTTTTATGCTTCAGACAACGCTTGTCCAGCGGATCTCGATCGGTTCCATCGAACCGAATCTGGTACTGATCTTTGTAGCATGCACCGGTATTCTCAGAGGACGAAAAAGCGGAATGTGGGTGGGCTTTTTCTCAGGCCTTCTGATCGATATGTTTTATGGTTCCCTTTTCGGCTTTTATGCGCTGATCTATGTCTATATCGGTTTCTTCAGCGGCTATTCACACCGGATGTTTTACGACGATGATGCAAAGGTATATCTTCTGACCGTATTCGGAAGCGACATGCTTTTTAATTTTGCAGTGTACGGTCTTCAGTTCCTGCTCAGGGGAAGGCTGAGCCTCGGCTCCTATCTGGTACATATCATCATTCCCGAGGTCTTCTATACCACGTTCCTTACGCTGATCGTCTACCGGATTTTCTATTTTATCAATTACCATCTGATGAAACCCGTAAAGAAAGAAAGTGAGTCTGTATGGGTAATCAAATAAAAAGGCTTCTGAGAAGGATCCGGATACCAAGGACGACGGTTCTGATCATGGTTTTCGGACTGATGAGTTTTTATCTGATCCGGGTGCTGTTCGATCTGCAGATCCTGCAGGGAGAAGCCTATATCGACAGCTTCCAGACAAAAACGACCAAAACGCGTGTTCTGAAAAGCACACGAGGCAACATCTACGACAGGAACGGGACGCTTCTTGCTTCCAATGTCCTGTCTTATTCCATTACACTGGAGGATAACGGCAGTTATCCCAGCACCCGTGAAAAAAACCTGACGATCAACGGCGTTGCCTACAAGGTACTGAAGATCCTTTCCTCCAACGGCGATGCCATGACCAATAATTTTCATATTGTGGTGGATGAAAACGGAGAGTACGCCTTTGATATCGCCGAGGGTTTCAACCTCTCCCGTTTCAAGGCAGACGTATACGGCTATCCTCTGATCAATGACATGAAGGAAGAGGAGGCCAACGCTACTGCGGAAGAAATGATCAGCTATCTGACCGGGAGCAGGGGCTTTTCGATCATTCTCGAAGGCCCGAACGCATATACCGAAGAGGAGCTGACTTCCCATGGGCTTCCCCTGACCCTCACAAAGCAGGAAGCGCTGGATATCGCGATCATCCGTTATCTTCTGAACACCAACAGCTTTAAAAAGTACATGCCCGTGACGATCGCCACCAATGTCAGCGAGGTTTCCGTCGCGGCCATTATGGAGAATAAGGACAAACTCACCGGTATCGACGTGGTGGAAGATTCGGTCCGCAAATATATTGACGACGTAAGCATGGGACCGATACTGGGATATATCGGAAAAGCCTCGGCGGAGGAACTGGCTTCTCTCCGGAAGAAAAATCCGGATTATTCCAACGACGCCATCGTAGGAAAAGCCGGAATCGAACAGTATATGGAGCTTACACTTCAGGGAACCGACGGAAAAGAAACGGTCACCGTCGACAATCTTGGAAAGGTTCTGAAGCTGGACGAGAACTCGATCATTGTCCCGAAGGCAGGAAACGACGTTTATCTGACCATTGACGCCGAGTGGCAGAAGGCTATTTATCAGATCCTGAAGCAGCGTGTGGCAGGTATTCTGATCTCCAAGATCGACGCTGCCGAGACCTTTGATTACGAATCCATCCGCGATGCGTCGCAGATCACGGTTCCGATCTATGACGTTTATATCGCGCTGGTCAGCAACAGCGTCATCGACATCAACGACTTTGACGATACAGACGCTTCCCAGGTAGAAAAGAACCTGTACGCCAAATTCCAGAAGAAGCAGGATCAGGTATTCCAGCTTCTGACAAACCGTCTGACCTCACTGAATCCGGCGCCGATTTCCGCCGAGGACGACCAGGTGCAGGAGTACTGCAGCTATATCTGCGATACGCTCCTTCGGGATACCCTCGGCATTATTTCCAAGGATGCCGTGGATACCACCGACCCGATGTACGTGGCCTACTATACGGACAAGTCCATCAGCATGAAGGACTATCTGTCCTACGCCACCAGCCAGAACTGGATCGACATCTCCAGGATCTCGCCGGAAGGAGAGTATCTGGATTCCAGGGAGGTCTATGATTCGCTTACCGCATATATCACGGATTATCTGAAGACGGATACAGGCTTTTCCAAGCTGCTGTACAAGTATATGCTGTATGAGCATACCATTTCCGGCACCGAGCTGTGTCTTGTTCTGTATGAGCAGGGAATTCTCTCAAAAGAGGACAATGCATACGAAAATCTTGCATCTGGCGCAACCGGAGCCTATACCTTCATGCTCAACAAGATATGGAATCTTGAAATAGAGCCTGCCCAGCTGGCCCTGATGCCCTGTTCCGCCTCCTGCGTGATCACGGAGCCGGGTACCGGAAAGGTCCTCGCCTGTGTCAGTTATCCGGGATACGATGTTAACCGTCTGACGAACAATATCGATACCGAGTATTTTTCGAAGCTGGCGCTGGATCAGTCCAGTCCCTTCTTCAACAAGGCGACACAGCAGAGAACGGCTCCGGGATCGACCTTCAAGCTGCTCTCGACGATTGCGGGCATGGGGGACGGCGTCATCGACGAGGGTACCTACTTCAACTGTACCGGCTCGTTTGATTATGTGCAGCCGCCCATCAACTGCTGGAACATCTACGGCCACGGGTCTCTTGAGATCACCGAAGCCATCCAGGAGTCCTGCAACTATTTCTTTAACATGATCGGTTTCCAGCTTGGAAAGGTCACGGACAACCGGTTCTCTGAGCAGCAGAGTCTGGACCGTCTGCATTACTATGCTTCCATGATCGGTCTGGACCAGAAAACGGGAATTGAAATTTCCGAGGCAGCGCCCCAGGTCTCCAATTCCTATGCCGTTCCGTCCTATATCGGACAGGGCACCCATCTTTATACCACGACGGAGCTCTGCCGTTACGCAGCCACGCTGGCCAACCGGGGGACCGTATACAATCTGACTCTTGTGGACCACGTGATCTCACCCCAGGGAGAGACTCTTTCAAGCTTTGCGCCGAAAGTTTTAAATGAGATGGATGTGGAATCAAAAACATGGGATATCATTCACGAAGGCATGCGCCGCGTGGTTGAGACCCACAAGCAGTTTGACGATCTTATGATCGATGTATCGGGAAAAACAGGAACGGCCGAGACCGACCTGAGACATCCGAACCACGGTCTGTTTATTGGTTTTGCGCCGTCTTCCGAACCGGAATACGCCATCGCGGTACGGATCGCCAACGGATATTCCTCGGGTAATGCCTGTCTGGCCGCCGACGATGTGTTCAAGTATCTGTTCCAGCTTGTTCCGGAAGAGACCATTCTGACAGGATATGCGTCCGACGATACCAGTGAAACGTCGAACGACTGAAAATAAAAACAAAAGAGGAAGGCGAACGATTTGATCAGCCAGTATAAATTCAGATTTTATAATTTCAGACTGGTAATCCTGCTGCTGGTCCTAAGCAGCTTTGGAGTTATTCTTGTGGGTACGGCCATGTCGTCGCTGAGAAGCAGGCAGATCATGGGAGTCGGCATGGGATTTGCGGTGATGATCATTCTGTCCCTGATCGACTATTCCTGGATCCTGAATTTTCAGTGGATCATTTATTCCTTCAACATACTGATGCTGCTGGCGGTCCGTCTTCTGGGAGATACCGCCAACGGCGCTGCGAGGTGGATCGACCTCGGCTTTATCCGTTTTCAGCCGACCGAGCTGTCAAAGATACTGATCATACTGTTTTTTGCCAAGTATCTGATGGATCATGAAGACCGGATCAATTCGCCTCTGGTCCTGATCCGCTGCGGAATTCTCCTGGCGATACCGCTCATGATGATCTATATCCAGCCGGACATGAAAAATACGATCACGATCCTTCTGCTTTTCGCGATCCTGATCTACGTCACCGGTCTGAGCTATAAGATCATCATAGGCGCTATGCTGATCGCCATACCGGCTCTGGTGATTTTCCTGTCGATCGTGGTACAGCCCGATCAGACTCTGATCAGGGATTACCAGCGGGACAGGATCATGTCCTTCCTGTATCCGGATGACGAAGAGTACTCCGACAACGTAGACCAGCAGAATAATTCGAAGACAGCCATTGCAAACGGCGGCCTTTTAGGTACCGAGCTGCAGGGCGAAGAGGGAGCCTATTCGGTCAATAACGGAAACTTCGTTTCTGAGAACCAGACAGACTTTATATTCGCCGTCGCAGGCGAGGGATATGGATTTATCGGATGCACGTCCATTATCCTGCTTCTGTTTTTCATCGTGTTCGAATGCATACACACAAGCAGGAGGGCAAAGGACACCGCCGGGAAGATCATCTGCTGCGGGGTAGGATCCATTGTCGCGCTTCAGAGCTTTCTGAATATCGGAGTCGCGACCGGTGCGGCACCGAACACGGGAACTCCGCTTCCCTTTGTCAGTTATGGTCTGACGTCCATTGTAAGTCTGTTTATCGGAATGGGCCTGGTGCTGAATGTGGGACTGCAGAGCAGCGCCTACGAAAAAGAGATCAAGAAGAGAAGAGTTTACCGTGAGAGAGAAGAGGAGTACCTATGACGACGACCACCACAAGGCAGCGTGAAATAACCAGACGTGTGATGAGAAAACGCAGAAAACGCCGCAGAAGAATGCTGAAGACCATACTTCTTTTCTTTCTTCTGATCCTGGTGGCTTCCTGTGCCGTGCTGATCATCTACAATAAAAAGGGCGGAAGCTTTGAGGACACCATCGACACCTATAAGATCGCCCGGGAGTTTTCTTTTGATATTGCGTCGCTTGACAAGCCGAGAGCCGATTCCTTTGCTTCGGATCTTGTCATCGTAACGAAGAATGTACCGCTGGATACAGTTTCTCTGGAGCCTGGCGAGAAGGGGCTGCTTCTTGATCTGACCAGAAGAAAAGTCATGTATTCCCAGTCCGCTTTTGAAAAGGTCTATCCGGCCAGTATCACAAAGCTTATGACGGCGATACTTGCGTTTAAGTACGGAAACATGGATCAGATGGTCACCATATCCGAAGCGGACGTGGAGCTGGAAGAAAACTCGCAGGTAGTGGGTTTCCGGCCGGGTGACCGGGCAACAATGGAGCAGCTTGTAAACTGTCTTCTGGTCTATTCCGGAAACGACGCCGCATGCGCCATTGCCGAGACCGTTGGCGGCAGCATGGATAACTTTGTATCCATGATGAATTCCTACGCTGCTTCCCTTGGCTGTACCGGAACCCATTTCATGAATCCCCACGGTCTTCACGACGATAATCACTACACGACTCCTTACGATATCTATCTGATGCTGAAGGAGGCACTGAAGTATCCGCGTTTTACCGAGATCACTCAGCTTTCCTCGTACAAGATCGTATACAAGCGGGCAGACGGCACGGACGTCGAAACGATTCTCGAGGCCACGGACCACTATCTGACAGGAGAGGCGACGCCTCCCAGAAACGTGAAGATCCTGGGCGGTAAGACCGGAACCACCAGCCTTGCCGGAAACTGTCTGGCACTTCTTTCCCAGAACGCCTACGGCGAGCCCTATGTATCCATTGTCATGGGCGCAAAAGAAAAGGATGTTCTCTACAGTCAGATGAATTCACTTCTGCAGAATATCAACGCTGCATGAAGCTTTACGATTGGACTTGAATAAAATACCGAAATACCCTATAATTAGAATCAGGAAGTGCAATACGGACGAAGCCTCCGGGCTTCGAACCGGATCTATATTCAGAACATGAAACAATCCATATCTACAACAAGTTTCGAAGGAGGAAACAGCCATGGTTCAGCTTATTGCAGGAAAGAAAGGCAAAGGTAAAACCAAGATACTTCTCGACAAAGTCAACTCCGCCATCAAGGAGGCGAACGGAAGCATTGTTTACCTTGACAAGAATACCAAGCATATGTACGAGCTCAACAACAAAGTCCGTCTGATCGATGTTTCTCAGTATGCGATCGGCAATTCAGAGCAGTTCGTAGGATTCATATGCGGTATCATCTCTCAGGATCACGATCTTGAGCAGATCTATCTTGACAGTTTTCTTACCACCGCAAAGCTTGAAGATAAGGATCCGACCGATACCCTGAAGGAGCTTGACTCTCTTGGCAAAAAGTTCGGTATTTCCTTATTCATCAGCATTTCTCTCGACAAGGACGAGCTTCCGGAGGAATTCCAGGAGAACGTCATCGTTGCATTGTAACAGGACGTTGTATACATCAGGCGCCTGACGGAGCTTATTGCTTCGTCCTGGCGCCTGATTCAGGATAAGGAGATATCATGCAGAAACAAAGCCAGGAACGAAACATCACGATGATGATGGATCTGTACGAGCTCACCATGTCGAACGGCTACTTTCTTCAGGAAAACAAGGATACCCAGGTGGCTTTTGATGTTTTCTTCCGCAGAAATCCCGACGGAGGCGGCTTTTCGATCTTTGCCGGACTCGAGCAGATCATAGAATATATTGAAAACATGCATTTCGGTCCGGATGATATCAGCTATCTGAGAAGCCTTAAGCTTTTTGACGAGGGTTTCCTTCAGTATTTATCGGAATTCCGTTTCCGGGGCGATGTATATGCCTTCCCCGAGGGGACAATCATGTACCCCAACGAGCCGGTGATCACCGTAAAGGCAGGCCTGGTGGAAGCACAGCTTCTGGAGACCGAAATGCTTGCCCAGATCAATCACCAGAGTCTGATCGCCACGAAAGCCCGCAGGATCGTCAAGGCGGCGGACGGGCGGCCCGTATCCGATTTCGGGGCGCGCAGAGCGCATAATAACGATGCGGCGGTATATGGCGCCCGTGCGGCGTTTATCGGCGGTGTGAACGGAACGGCAACCGTCTCTGCCGGTCAGTACTTCAATATTCCGGTAGGCGGGACCATGGCGCACAGCTGGGTCATGTATTATAAGGACGAGCTGACCGCGTTCCGGAAATTCGCCGAGATCTATCCGGACAATTGTATTCTTCTGGTGGATACCTATGACGTGCTGGGTTCCGGTATCCCGAATGCTGTCCAGGTGTTCCGGGAGATGAGAGAGAAGGGCATAAAGTCTTCCAACTTTGGTATCCGGATCGACAGCGGCGACCTTGCGTATCTGACCAAGCACAGCCGCCGTATGCTGGACGACGCCGGATTCCCGGATGCAAGGATCGTCATTTCCAACAGTCTGGATGAGTACACGATTTCTTCCATTTTGAGACAGGGCGGCCAGGTCAATTCCTTCGGCGTCGGCGAGCGGCTGATCACGTCAAAGTCCGAACCGGTCTTCGGAGCGGTCTATAAGCTCTGTGCAGTGGAAGAGAACGGCGTCATGGAACCCCGCATCAAGATTTCTGAAACCGTTGAGAAGATTACAAATCCCGGTCTGAAGGATGTCTACCGGATCTTTAACGAGCAGAATCATGCCGTGGCGGACCTGATCGTAATGGCAGGAGAGGAAGTGGACCTTTCAAAGCCTTACCATTTCATCGATCCACAGATGCCGTGGAAAAAGAGGAGTTTTGTAAACTGTACGGCCAGAAAGCTTCAGGTTCCCGTTATCCAGGGTGGTAAAAGAGTTTATCCCTATCTGACCACAACCCAGATTTCGGACTATGTAAAGAGCCAGCTTTCCGAAGAAATCTGGCCCGAGGAGCAGCGTTTTGAAAACCCGCATTTACATTATATCGATATGTCTCCGGCATACTACAAAATGAAACTGAGCCTGCTGGAGCATTAAATCTGACAGAAAGCAATCATATTCTGATCAGTCATCTCTTAAATGGACGGCGGCGGCTGCCTGACGGCGGCGCTGGTCGTCCATTTCAGCATAGTGCTTACGTGTGGTATTGACGTCCTTATGGCCCAGAACATCGGCCACCAGATAAATATCGCCGGTTTCCCTGTAAAGGGCTGTGCCGTAGGTGCTCCGCAGCTTGTGCGGGGTGATCTTTTTGGTGGTGGTAATCTGTCTGGAATACTTCTTTACCAGATTTTCAACGGCCTGAACGCTGATCCTGCGTCTCTGGGCGGAATAAAACAGCGCATGCTCATGACCGGCCTGAGGCGTTATGCCTTTCCGGACGGTCAGATATTTTTTCAGGGCTTTTTCCACCTCTGGTCCGAAATATACGACCATTTCATTGCCGCCTTTCCGGGTTACCTTGATTCCGTTGTTCTTAAAATCCACGTCCTCGACATCCAGGCCCACACATTCGGATACACGGATCCCGGTCCCGAGAAGCAGGGTCACCAGAGCCAGGTCTCGTTCTTTTGTCTTTTCATAAAAGACTTTCTGCTGACCGGTCAGCGAATCGCCCGCATGCTCGATATAATCCAGCATCATGACCACCTCATCGCTGTCAAGCCGGGTGATCGCCTTCTGATGGACCTTTGGAACCTCAATCAGTACTGTGGGGTTTGTATGGATCATTTCCCTCTTATAATAATAGGCATAAAAGCTTCTGAGGGCTGAGATTTTGCGTTTCAGGCCCCGTTCGCCGTTGGATTCCACGCGGGATCCGTTCTGATATACTTTGAGATATTCCTCGTATTCCTCGAGATCCACAGCCTTGACCTGATCCAGGATACCGATGGGAAAGTCACGGATATCCAGATTTTTCAAAGACGGATTCTGTGCGGCTAAAAACTCAAAAAATATGCGTATATCATAAGCATAAGAAATGCGTGTCTTTGCCGTGGTCGTCGTACTGATTGCACGGAAATAATCACGGCAGAAATCCGGCAGTGTTCTCAACACTTCACGAAGCCGTACGGTATTATCGATGGTCGTCTGTTCATGGTAGGTGATTCGGGACATATAAAGAATCCTTCCGTAATCCTGTTTTTTTGATACTATCTATTTGAAAAACTCGGGTTTGTCGTATAGATGTATCTCTGGGGAAAAGAGGCACTCAGGCCTCTTTTCCTTCATTTACAGTATTTTCATCCGTTCCCGGCTCTGATTCCGGAATTTCGTTCTGCAGTTCCAGATCGATCAGATCATCCATGATGATGGTTTTCATATCCTCAGGCTTCAGATCCTTCATGGAGGCGATCCTGTGGGCCTGGTTGGTGATGA
>CAMNNM010000018.1 GCA_946545425.1 uncultured Blautia sp.
AGGAAAACTGTATACCAGGAATGTAAAGAAAAACGGGAAGATAACGAACAGATTTGTCTTATGTAAATAATGCTTGCATTTTAAATGGAATCGTAGTATTCTATTTCCTGTTAAAAAAGAAGATTATATTTCGAAGATTGTGAATTATACAATCGGAAGTGTTTTTTAAGGAGGCTATCAAAAAATGGCAACTAAAGCAGCAACAAAGAAAACCGATTCAACTGTAAAAAAAGCGGCAGAAAAAATTGTCGAGACAGAGAAGGCTGTTGTAAAGGCAGCGACCGAGACAGCCACCAAGGTAGCGGAAAAGAAAGCGGTTGTCCGCAAAAAAACCGCCACTGCAAAAAAAGCTGAAATGACTACAGAGGTATTTGTCCAGTACTGGGGCAAAGAGGTGAATGCTGCAGAAGTATCGGAGCAGGTAAAGAAGATCTGGACCGACGAGATGAAGAAGGATCTTGCAGATCTGAAGGAACTCAAGATTTATATCAAACCGGAAGACGATGGCGCGCATTATGTCATCAACGGCGAAATTACCGGATTCATCAAAATGTGATCATTCTGTTTTACCGCCTCAGGCCGGTTTCCGGCCGGGGCGGTTTTTTTTATTCCGGAAGAAATCTATCCGGCGATAATTATAAAATTAACGATTTATATTGCACTGTTTTTGTTGATTTGTTATAATTATACAATACATAAGAAATAGAAGGGGGAACGTGCAAGATGAATCTTGGGATTATCGCCCATAACAGTAAAAAGGTTTTGATCGAAGATTTTTGTATTGCTTATAAGAATATTCTTGCAAAACATGAAGTCTATGCGACCGGAACGACCGGACGCAGAATTGAAGACGCGACAAGCCTCCACGTTCATAAATTTCTGGCAGGAAGTATTGGCGGAGACAAGCAGTTCATGGAAATGATCGAGAGAGAAGATCTCGATATGGTCATCCTGTTTTACAACCCTGCCATGATCGATCCGAAAGAGCCGGATATCATGACCATCGTAAAAAAATGCGATCAGTACAATATTCCCATAGCAACCAACATCGCTACGGCTGAGCTCCTGATCTTCGGGCTTGCACGCGGAGATCTTGACTGGAGACTGAATCTGAGATGAGAGTAATTGCGGGATCAGCCAGAAGGCTGAATTTAAAAGCCCCCGAAGGGCTTGATACGAGACCTACCACAGACAGGATCAAGGAGACGCTGTTCAATATTCTGATGCCGGAAATTCCCGGCTGCAGATTTCTCGATCTTTTTGCCGGAAGCGGCGGTATCGGCATTGAAGCACTCAGCCGCGGCGCCAGAGAGGCCGTATTTGTCGAGAATAACCGTAAAGCTGTTTCCATCATTCAGGAAAATCTGAAATTTACCAGACTCTCGGATCGTGCCCGCGTCATGGGGACGGATGCCGTGACAGCAATCCGCCAGCTTTCCGGAAAGGGAAGCTTTGATATCATTTTCATGGATCCGCCCTACAGGAACAGTCTGTATGCGCCTGTACTGTCCGCGCTTCAAACGTCTGATGTCCTGGGAAGCGGCACACTGGTCATAGCCGAATCTCTTTCGGGTATGGACTTTTCTTTTGCTGAGGATCTTGGCTTTGATATCGTCAGGGTCAAAGATTATAAATCCAACAAACATGTTTTCCTGTCCAGATCAGAAAAACCTGCCTTTCAGTAAGGCGGAATCTTATAAATCGGAGTGATCTTATGGTAACAGCAGTATATCCCGGCAGCTTTGACCCGGCCACCTACGGCCACCTTGACGTGATCCGCAGAGCAAGCATTTCCTTTGATAAAGTTATCATCGGGGTTTTGCACAATTCCGCAAAAAGTCCGTTGTTTTCTGCAGAGGAACGTGTTAATATACTAAGGAACGCATTATGTGACCTGAAAAATGTAGAAGTAAAATCCTTCGAGGGGCTTTCCGTAAACTTTGCGCGGGAAAATCATGCGCATTTCATTCTTCGTGGGCTTCGTGCCGTGACGGATTTTGAGTACGAGCTGCAGATGGCGCAGACAAACCGGGTCCTTGCGCCGGATATAGACACAATGTTTATGACCACGAGTCTGGAATATGCATACCTGAGTTCCACGATCATGAAGGAAGTTGCTTCCTTTAACGGGGATATCAGTAAATTTGCGCCTCCGGAAATCACAAGGGCAGTAATTGAAAAGCTTCAGGCCGTAAAGTCATCGAAATAAGAGGAGTACATGTATGAGCAGCAGAATTGAACAGATAATTGAAGAGATTGAAGAGTATGTGGACAGCTGTAAATTTCAGCCGCTTTCCACCAGGAAGATTGTTGTAGATAAAGAAGAGATTTCCGAATACCTTCGTGAACTCAGGCTGAAGACCCCTGATGAGATCAAACGGTATCAGAAGATCATCAGCAACAAGGACGCCATCCTCGAAGATGCTCAGGAAAAAGCGGATGCGCTGATCGCGGATGCGCAGGCCAGGGCACAGGAAATGGTTACCCAACATGAAATCATGCAGAGAGCCTATGCACAGGCCAACGAGACGGTCAATGAGGCAAACCGGGAAGCACAGGAGATCCTTGATTCCGCGACCCAGGATGCAAACAGTATCCGTCTGAGCGCTATAACATATACAGATGAAATGATGGCTAATATCGGTTCGGTTCTCAGTGAGACTCTTGACGATGCAGGCGGAAAATACAGAGGCTTTATTGACGCGCTTCAGAGCTGCCTTGATGTTGTCAACCATAACCGTCAGGAACTTGCACCGCAGACTGCTCAGGCGGCGGCAATTTCCGGATCTTATCAGGGAGAGAAGTCAGGGGAAGATATTTCTCCGTCATCTTCTGTTCTGGATGACGAACCGGAAGACGAGGAATAATCCTCCTTCCGCAGAGGTGATCACTGCTGATGTTTTGCTGCATAGAGGCATCCACGAGATTCTTGCGATCACGTGAATGCCTCTTAGTGTTTATGGTATTTGCAGGGAGGACTTATGGAAACAGGACTGTGGAAAAAAACACTGGCCCCCTACGAGCTTGCCGTGGAAGAGCTGACTGCAAAATTCCGTCATGTCATAAAGGAATATCATATCCGCAATGAATATTCACCAATTGAAAGGGTCACCGGACGTGTAAAAAGCGTATCGAGCATTCTGGACAAGATGCACCGGAAAAACATCCCGCTGGAACAGCTTGAAGAGAAGATCGATGATATTGCCGGCATTCGTATCATATGTCAGTTTGAAGAGGACATCTACAAGGTATCGAATCTGATCAGCAGACGTTCGGACATGGTGGTAAAGGAAAAAAAGGATTATCTTACCCATGTCAAAGAAAGCGGATACAGGAGCTATCACGTCGTTGTCTACTATGTGGTGGAAACACTTCACGGACCTAAACAGATCATGGCCGAGATTCAGATACGTACCATGGCCATGAATTTCTGGGCGACGATCGAACATTCCCTGCAGTACAAATACAGGGGAGAGATCCCGCCCAATGTAACACAGAGACTCAGCGCAGCGTCCAGGACCATTATCGATCTGGATTCTGAAATGTCGTCGGTAAGGGACGTGATCATAGACGCACAGAATTCTTCCCTGCTTCAGAATAATCTGGTCAGAGATATTCTTATGACCATAGAGAATCTTTACAAGGTGACGACAGAGCGCGAGGTAAAAAAGATCCAGGATGAATTTCTGCGTATTTTCAAAATGAATGATCTGGACGAACTGGAGCGTTTTCACAGAGAACTGGACATCATCGCGGAGGGATACCGTGTACAGCAGATCTGACGGATTTTTGCCTGTAACAGCACAGGATATGTTGGACCGTGGATGGGACGCGGTGGATTTTACCTATATAAGCGGGGATGCCTATGTGGATCACTCTTCCTTCGGGACCGCTGTCATAGCTCGCGTTCTGGAAAGCAGGGGATACCGTATCGGCATTATCGCGCAGCCTGACTGGAAAGATCCGGAAAGCATCGCCGTATTCGGAAAGCCCCGGCTCGGTTTCCTTGTGAGTGCCGGAAACATGGACTCCATGGTGAATCACTATACGGTGGCGAAAAGGCGCCGTAAAAAAGATGCCTATTCACCCGGCGGCAAAACAGGATTACGTCCGGACCGTGCCGTCATTGTTTACTGTACGATGATCAGGAAGCGCTTCAAGGACGTGCCTGTCATCATCGGCGGTATCGAAGCCAGTCTGCGACGGTTTTCGCACTACGATTACTGGGACGATGCAGTGCGCAGCAGTATTCTGGTGGACAGCGGTGCGGACCTGATCTCATATGGTATGGGGGAGCATTCGATCCTGGAGATTGCGGAAGCTCTGGATGCCGGTATCCCGGTAAAAGAGCTCACTTACATCAGAGGTACCGTATTCAGGACCAGGGATCTTACACGTGTTCCGGATGTAAAGCTGCTGCCTGACGTAAAAAGAGTTAAAGAGGACAAAAAGGTATACGCCGAAAGCTTTCTGATACAGTACAAAAACACGGACCCCTATACCGCGAAGCCTCTGGCGGAACCTTACAGCGATCATTTTTATGTGGTACAGAATCCCCCGTCGCTTCCCCTGACCCGGATGGAGATGGATGACGTGTACGATCTGCCCTTTACGGGAAGGTGGCATCCCATGTACGACGGCGCAGGGGGAATTCCGGCGCTCTCCGAGGTGAAGTTCAGCCTCACAAGTACAAGAGGATGCTTCGGAGGGTGCAGCTTTTGCGCACTTACCTTTCATGAGGGCAGAATCCTTCAGGCCAGAAGCCATGAGTCGATCCTGAAGGAGGCAGAGGCAATGACACAGGATCCGGGCTTTAAGGGATACATTCATGACGTCGGAGGACCGACGGCGGATTTTCGTGTTCCATCCTGTCAGAAACAGCTGAAATACGGCGTGTGCTCCGACAGACAGTGCCTGTTTCCCAAACCATGCCGTAATCTGGTCGTGGACCATTCGGATTACGTGAATCTTCTGAGAAAGCTCAGGGCACTGCCGGGCGTGAAAAAAGTATTCATCCGTTCCGGCGTACGCTTCGATTATGTGATGGCAGATCCGGACAGGACCTTTCTGCGGGAGCTCTGCCGGCATCATGTAAGCGGACAGCTTCGTGTAGCCCCTGAGCATACGGCCCCGGATGTGCTCCGCCTTATGGGGAAGCCTCCGCACGAGGTATACAGACGTTTTGTGAAGGAATTTGAAAGGATCAGCCGGGAGGAAGGAAAGGAGCAGTACGCAGTTCCGTATTTTATTTCGTCTCATCCGGGCTGTACCGTAAAGGACGCCGTGATGTTGTCGGAATATATTCACGAGCTGCATTTTATTCCCGAACAGGTACAGGATTTTTATCCCACGCCTTCCACACTGTCTACCTGCATGTATTATACCGGCATCGATCCCCTGACGGGAAGAGAGGTATATGTGGCCAGATCACCTCATGAAAAAGCGATCCAGAGAGCGCTTCTGCAATACACAAAGCCCGAAAACCGCGAGCTCGTGCTTGAAGGGCTGCGTCTTGCAGGAAGGACCGATCTGATCGGTTTCGGAAAAAACTGTCTGATCCGGCCCGACAGAAAAAGGAAAGAAGGAAACAGATCCCATGAAGATAAAAATCGGATCCACAGGAAAAGGTGAGTTCGGTTATTTCAGAAGGGCGAGAAACAGAAGCCTGCTGATCACGCTTTTGCTTTTTGCCATTCCGGTGGCTGCCTTTCTTATTGCCTGGGCAGTCAACCGTTCCAGAATGAATATCGTTACGGTCGTTGCCATAGTAGGCTGCCTTCCTGCCTGCCGCTCCCTGGTCAATTTTATCATGCTTGCCATGAGAAAGCCTATGGATAAACGACTCTACGACGAAATCCGTGCACACCAGGGCCGCCTGGACATGAGATATGAGATGTACATGACCGGGTATGAGAAGAGCGCGTATATCGATGCGGCTGCCGCAGCCGGCAGGACGGTAGTGGCTTATACCCATGATGAAAGCGCATCGGCAGAATATCTCTCGGAAAAGATCGAAAAGGCACTCTCAAACGCCGGCTATCCGGCAGACGTGAAGATCATGAAGAACAAAAAACTGTTTCTGGAACGCCTGGATTCCATGAACGAGCATCTGTCTTCGCTGAAAGAGGGTATTTCCTTTATGGAGGATCCCAGATATCCCGGTTATACCAGAGAAGACATGATCCTTCATACGATCCTTCTTCTTTGTCTGTAACAGGAGAGGGGAGCATGAAGGAATTTCCCATCAGAAAGAACGAAGCCGGGCAGCGGCTGGACAAATACCTTGGCAAGCTTATGAAAAAGGCGCCGAAAAGCTTTTTTTATAAAATGCTGCGGAAAAAGAACATTACGCTGAACGGAAAGAAGGCAGAAGGACGAGAGATCCTGCTGGAGGGTGATCTGGTACGTATTTTTGTAAGTGACGAAACGTTCCGGATGTTTATGGAAGAGGAGAGCATCCATTATCCTTCCTGCAGGCTCGACGTAATCTATGAGGATCAGGATCTGATCCTCATCAACAAACCGGCAGGAATGCTGACACAGCCGGACTCTTCCGGAAAGGCTGCACTTTCAGATTATCTGACAGGTTTTCTGCTGGAGAGAAAGACCATCAAGCCGGATGATCTTCGCACCTTTCACCCGGCTCCGGCCAACCGGCTTGACCGGAATACCTCGGGACTCGTACTGTGCGGAAAATCCCTTTCCGGACTTCAGCTTCTGTCCCGGGTTCTGCACGACAGGACGATCCATAAAGATTATCTCTGTCTGGTTGAGGGTATCGTCAGAAAAGAAAAATATATAAAAGGGTATTTACATAAAGACAAATCATGTAATAAAGTAGTAGTGACCGCGCAGCCGGAAAACGGATCGGTGCCTGTGGAGACGAAGTTTAAGCCGGTTGCCTATGGAGATGAACGGACGCTTCTCCTGGTCAGGCTGATCACCGGAAAGCCGCATCAGATCAGGGCAACCATGGCGTCCATCGGGTTTCCGGTAGCAGGAGATCCGAAATATCACGCCTCCGGTATACAGGACGGAAAAAGGCCGGAATGTACGGCAGGACATCAGATGCTCCATGCATGGCGCGTAGTCTTTCCGGAACTGGAAGGGAAATGGGAATATCTGTCCGGAAGGACATTTTATGCACCGCTTCCCGGGGATTTTCGGATTGTTCTTGACAATTCAGGAATTAAGGAGATCGATACAGATGGACAATTTTAATGAAAATGAACAGGAAATCAAAGAGCTTCCCAAAAAGAAACGAATTATGAACGAGATCCTGGAATATGTAAAAATGATCGTCATCGTGGTGGTAGTCGTGTTGTTCGTGGACGGGGTGATCCTGATCAACGCAAGAATCCCGTCCGCATCCATGGAAACCACGATCATGACCGGTGACCGCATTTTCGGACTGCGTCTCGCTTACGGAATCAACTGGAACATCTTCGGAAACAAGATCTCGGTGAAGTATAAAGATCCGGAAAGATATGATATTGTGATCTTCCATTATCCGGACGATGAGAAGCAGCTGTTCATCAAACGTCTGATCGGCCTGCCGGGAGAAACCGTCGAAATCATAGACGGCAAGGTGTATATCAACGGTTCCGAGGAGCCTCTTGAGGATTCCTTTATTAACGGAGCTCCCTCAGGTAATTACGGTCCCTTCGAGGTTCCGGAAGGATGTTATTTCATGCTGGGAGACAACCGGAACAATTCCAAGGATTCCAGATTCTGGAACAATAAATACGTGCGGTTTGACCAGCTGGTAGGTAAAGCTCTGTTCCGCTACTTCCCGTCGCCGAAGCTTCTGACCGGCACGGAAAAGTGAGTTGACCGATGGGTACCTGGAACAGCAGAGGTCTTCGGGGATCCACTCTGGAAGAACTGGTGAACCGGACAAACGAAATATACAGAGAGAAGGGGCTGGCACTCATTCAGAAGGTGCCGACCCCGATCACGCCGGTCAGGATGGATAAGGAATCAAGGCATATCACGCTGGCATATTTTGATCAGAAAAGTACGGTGGACTATATCGGCGCCGTGCAGGGAATCCCGGTATGCTTTGACGCCAAGGAATGCAGTACGGACGTTTTTCCGCTGGCCAATATCCATCCTCACCAGGTAAAGTTTATGGAAGAGTTTGAAAAGCAGGGCGGAATTTCATTCTTCCTGCTTTTCTTTAGTCAGAGAGACGAATTTTACTATCTGACATTATCACAGCTGACGGGATTCTGGAACCGGAGAGAGCTGGGAGGCCGGAAAAGCTTCCGGATCAACGAACTGGATCCTACCTTCTTTCTTCCGCATCAGAACGGGATCCTGGTGCCCTATCTGGAAGGACTGAACAGAGATCTGTCGCTTCGTCCGGAAGAGGAAAGTTGACATATTCTTCTTATTCAAGTATAATCACAGAATATCGGACACTTTGTTATGGTAACACGCTAAAGTATTTAAACGGAGCAGATTCATGCAGAGAATTTTTCACACGGCAGAGGGCGTCAGGGATATCTATGGGGAAGAATGCAGAAAAAAACGTATTCTGCAGGAAAAGATCCACGAAGTATTCCGCCGCTACGGGTATCAGGATATTGAAACACCGACCTTTGAATATTTTGAAGTATTCAGCAGCGAAGTCGGTACGATCCCGTCAAAGGATCTTTATAAATTTTTTGACAGAGAAGGCAATACGCTGGCGCTGAGACCGGACTTTACCCCTTCTGTCTCAAGAGCATGCGCGACCCTTTTTTCGCCGGAAAAGGAACCGGTATCGCTGTGTTATACCGGCAGTACCTTTGTAAATAATTCGGAACTCAGAGGACGGCTTAAGGAAACGACCCAGATGGGCGTGGAGCGCATCGGGGACGGCTCATCCTGTGCTGACGCGGAGCTGCTGGCCATGACGGCAGAATGTCTGAAAGCAGCCGGTCTTCAGGAATTCCAGATCAGCGTCGGCCAGGTCGACTATTTTAAGGCTCTTCTGGAGGAAGCAGATGTTTCACTCGAAACAGAGCAGCGGCTCAGGGAGCTGATCTCCCAGAAAAATTATTTTGGCGTCGAAGAATATGTAAAAGAACAGAATTTCGCGCCGCATCTTGCCGAAGCCTTTACAGCACTGCCGCAGATGTTCGGAACGTCGGATGTTCTGGACAAAGCCGCATCCCTGACAAAAAACAAAAGAGCGCTTGACGCTGTCGAACGGTTAAGAGAGGTGTACCGTATTCTTAAGCTGTACGGGTGCGACCAGTATATCTCCTTTGATTTCGGCATGCTGAGCAAATACCGCTATTATACCGGAGTGATCTTTCAGGCCTATACCTACGGGACCGGTGAACCCATCATCAAGGGCGGACGGTATGACGCACTGATGCAGCATTTCGGAAAGCCTGCGGCCTCAATCGGGTTTGCCATCGTGATCGAGAGCCTGATGCTTGCTCTTTCCAGTCAGAAAACCGAAGTATACCAGGACGGGGAGCTCATAAAGATCTGCTGCACACCCGAAGAGCATGAAAAGGCCGTCAGGGAAGCAATCCGTCTCAGACAGCAGGGCAAGGCCGTTTCGATCAGAATGGAAGCAAGAGGAGAATGAGCATGAGATATCTTACATTTGCGCTCACAAAAGGTCGGCTGGCCGTAAAAACCATGGATCTTCTGGAAAAAGCCGGGATCTTCTGCACGGAAATGAAGGACCCGTCGACGAGAAAGCTGATTTTTGTCAACGAAGAGCTGAAGATGCGGTTTTTCCTCGCAAAAGGTCCGGACGTGCCAACCTATGTTGAATACGGTGCCGCCGATATCGGGGTGGTCGGCAAGGATACGATCCTTGAGGAAGGGCGGAAGCTGTACGAGGTCCTGAATCTGGGCTTCGGCGCCTGCCGGATGTGTGTATGCGGACCGGAAGAGGCAAAACCCCTTCTGGAGCGCAGCCAGCTGATCCGGGTCGCCACGAAGTATCCTCATATCGCAGCGGATTATTTTTATAACCAGAAGCACCAGACGGCGGATATTATCAAGCTGAACGGGTCCATCGAGCTGGCTCCTATCGTGGGTTTGTCCGATGTGATCGTGGATATTGTCGAAACCGGCACGACTCTGAAGGAGAACGGTCTGCAGGTTCTGGAGGAGATCTGTCCGCTCTCTGCCAGGATGGTTGTCAATCAGGTCAGTATGAAAATGGAAGATGAACGGATCCGCAAACTGATCACGGATCTGAAGGCCCTTCTGTAAAACGGGCGGAATCCTCCGGAAGTCCGGGGAAAGGAAAATCTTGAATGAGAAAAACAATTCTTACCAGTGAGACATCACAGAATCTTCTGAAGGATCTTCTGAAGAGAACGCCTGGCCAGTACGGCACCTATGAAGACGCTGTGGCCGGCATCATACAGAAGGTAAAAGAAGAAGGAGATAAAGCACTGCTCTCCTATACAGAACAATTTGACGGGGTAAAGATCCCGGGGGACAGTATGGAGGTTACGGAAGCGGAAATACAGGAAGCCTATGCGTCCGTTTCTCCTGATCTTCTGTCCGTGATCCGCAAAGCGCTTGTTAATATCCGGGAATACCATGAAAAACAGCTCCAGAAAAGCTGGTTCACATCTACCGAGAAGGGAACGCTTCTGGGACAGAAGGTAACTCCGCTTCAGAGAGTCGGCGTTTATGTTCCTGGCGGAAAGGCTGTCTATCCGTCGTCTGTCCTGATGAATATTGTGCCGGCTCATGTAGCGGGTGTCCCGGAGATCGTCATGACCACGCCGCCCGGCAAGGACGGAAAGGTCTGTGCGTCGACGCTGGTAGCCGCAAAAGAGGCGGGCGTCAGCCGGGTGTTCAAGGCAGGCGGTGCCCAGGCGATAGCGGCTCTGGCATACGGAACAGAGACGATTCCGAAAGTAGACAAGATCGTCGGACCGGGCAATATTTTTGTTGCCCTGGCCAAAAAGGCAGTCTACGGCCATGTCAGTATTGATTCTATCGCCGGCCCCAGCGAGATCCTGGTCATTGCGGATGAGACGGCAAATGCACATTACGTGGCTGCCGACCTTCTTTCCCAGGCAGAGCACGACGAGCTGGCTTCTGCGATCCTGATTACGACCAGCGAAAAACTTGCGGATGAAGTCGACCGCGAAATCGAAGAATATCTGAAACATCTGTCCAGACGGGAGATCATCCAAAAATCCCTGGACAGCTTTGGTTATATTCTTCTTGCCTCTGATATGCAGCAGGCCATCGATGCGGCCAACGCCATTGCATCCGAGCATCTTGAGATCGTAACAAAGAATCCTTTTGAAGTCATGATGAAGATCCGCAACGCAGGAGCGATCTTTATCGGCGAATATTCCAGCGAACCCCTGGGGGATTATTTCGCGGGACCGAATCACGTACTTCCCACAAACGGGACCGCAAAATTCTTTTCCGCACTATCCGTGGACGATTTCATCAAAAAGTCCAGTATTATTTACTACTCGAAGGAAGCGCTCAGGGAGGTCCACCAGGACATCATCCGTTTTGCCGAGGCCGAACAGCTCACGGCTCATGCAAATTCCATCCGGGTACGTTTTGAAAAATCAGAGGAGGATTCCGAATGAGCCGCCAGGCAGATGTTGAACGAGTAACGAAGGAAACCGGTATCCGTCTGTCTCTTGTTGTTGACGGAAGCGGCAAAGCGGATATCTCTACCGGAGTCGGTTTCTTTGACCATATGCTGGACGGCTTTGCCAGACATGGACTGTTTGATCTTTCCCTCCGGGTAAAGGGAGACCTTGATGTGGACTGCCATCATACGATCGAAGATACAGGCATCGTTCTTGGCACTGCGATCAGGCAGGCGGCCGGAGATAAAAAGGGAATCCGGAGATTCGGAAGCTGCATTCTTCCGATGGATGAAGCCCTGGTATTATGTGCCGTTGATCTGGGCGGCAGACCTTACTATGCATCGGATCATGTATTTCAGTCTCCATGCATCGGAACAATGGATACCCAGATGGTGCGGGAATTCTTTTACGCGGTATCCTATTCAGCCGCGATGAATCTGCACTTCAAGGTATTTTCGGGATGCAACGATCATCACATCTGCGAAGCGATGTTCAAGAGCTTTGCCAAAGCCCTCGACGAAGCGCTGACGCCGGATCCCAGAATTACAGACGTTCTTTCCACCAAAGGTTCTTTATGAACAGGAGTTTGATAAAACAATGACATCTTTCATGACACCCTGCATTTATCTTCAGTCCGAGAAGGCCGTGACCGGCTTTGGCCAGCGGAATCTTTTCGGCGGCGGAAACCCCGTGCTGCTTGCCGGAAAATACAGCGGCAGCGGAGCGGACAGGATCCTTGTTTTCGACTTTTCAAGAGGGGACAAGGCTCACGAAAAAGCGATTTCAATTATCCGGGAGATCTGCGCCGCATCGGAGGTTCCGGTTCTGGTATCAGGAAACATACGGCGCCTTGAGGATGTGAAGAAGCTTCTTTACGCCGGCTGTCAGGGCTGCGTCGTCAGCCTGTCTCAGAAGGGCTGGGAAACCCTGCTGCCGGAAGTGTCCAGACGGTTCGGAAAGGACAGGATCCTGGCCGGCGTATCGGATTATGAAGAATTTCTTGCCGGAAAGGACATTATCGAGGAATTTGCCTCGGAGGTCCTGGCACTTGACACCTTCCAGGAGCAGATTGCAGAAATATCCGGTATTCCGGTACTGGTACATACGGATATCCACAGCAGAGAAGAGATCCTTCATCTCCTTCAGGGGAAGAATGTATCCGGCGTCAGCGGAGAGTTCATAAGCGCTGAGGGAAGGGACATCCGTGCGTTTAAGGACGAATGCTCAAAGCTTGGCATTCAGGTTTCACTGCTACAGAGCCGGATCGGCTTTGAAGAATTCAAGCTGAACAAAGACGGCCTGATTCCCGTTGTGGTACAGGATTACAAAAATGATCAGGTGCTCATGGTTGCCTACATGAATCAGGAAGCTTATGAGCAGACCGTACGGACAGGCAAGATGACCTATTACTCCAGAAGCCGGCAGAAGCTCTGGATCAAGGGGGAAACCTCCGGACATTATCAGTATGTCAAAGCCCTGTTTCTGGACTGCGACAACGATACGATACTGGCAAAAGTGGACCAGATCGGCGCAGCCTGCCATACGGGATCAAGAAGCTGCTTCTTCCAGACCCTTCTCGACAAGGGAGAGGATACCCAGAATCCGCTTCACGTTTTCCAGGATGTATACGATGTGATCCTTGACCGGAAAAAGAATCCGAGAGAGGGATCCTACACCAACTATCTGTTTGACAAGGGAATTGACAAGATTCTGAAAAAGGTCGGGGAGGAAGCGACCGAGATCGTGATCGCAGCCAAGAATCCTGACAAGGAAGAAATCAAATATGAAATATCTGATTTTCTGTACCATATGATGGTCCTGATGGCGGAAAAGGGCGTTACATGGGACGAGATCACGACAGAGCTGGCGCAGAGATGAAACAGAAACGTTTATTCATGACACTGATCCTTTCCATGATTCTGTGTCCTTCGGCTGTATTCTGCGCGGAGCAGAACGAGAACGCCGCAATAGACGCCGGCACACTTACGGACGGTGCCTATATGGTCGACATTGAATCAGATCTTCCGGTTCTTGAAGCGGACAAGGGTGTTCTGACGGTAAGGGACGGCGGGATGACGCTGCTTTTTCAGGCGGGAAAAAACTGTTCGGCTCTGTTTTCCGGCGACGCTTTGTCGGCATCGGAAGCGGATGACAAGGAAATATTAAAGCCTTTGATGAACCAGACCTTTTCCATCGGGACGGAGGTTCTGGATACCCCTGCTGTAATAGCGGTCCTTGACGCCTCTGACAGGAAATGGCATCAGGGATATCTGACTGTTCTTTCCGGACAGATTCCGGAAGAAGCGTATGAAAGCGGCGCTTTAGTGACGGCGGAGGATCTCGGACTTTCGGACGGCGTTTACAGTGCGGAGGTTTCCCTTCGCGGAGGCAGCGGGAAAGCCTCTGTAAACAGTCCGGCTTTGCTCGAGATCAGGGACGGCCGCATTACTGCCGAGATCATATGGTCCAGCAGTCATTATGATTATATGCTTGTTCACGGAACCCGGTATGACAGGCAGAATCCGGAAGGAAATTCCGTTTTCCGCATTCCGGTGGACGGGTTTGACGCGGATCTTAAGGTAATCGGGGATACGCTGGCCATGAGCAGGCCCCATGAGATCGAATACATGCTACGGTTCGATTCACGGACAGTCACGCCGGTTCCGGCTGACTGATCCGCTGTCGTCGATCCGTCATACAGGAGGATAACTTGAGAAAACTGGCACTTAATGATGAAATACTGCTGCAGGTCGACAAAGCGGCAAGATATATCGGCGGTGAAGTCAACAGTATCATGAAAGATCCAGAAAACGTCAGCATCCGGGTGGCAATGTGCTTCCCGGATGTTTACGAGATAGGCATGTCCAATCTGGGTATGATGATTCTTTATGATATGATGAACGCCCGGGAGGATACCTGGTGCGAAAGGCTGTTTTCACCATGGACGGATCTCGACAGGATCATGCGCGAAAAACAGATTCCCCTTTTCGCACTGGAATCTCAGGACCCTGTAAAGGATTTTGATTTTCTGGCGGTCACGATCGGATATGAAATGTGCTATACCAATATCCTTCAGGTCCTGGACCTTTCCGGAATCCCGCTTCTTGCAAGAGAGCGTACCGAAAAGGATCCCCTGGTGATCGGAGGCGGGTCATGCACCTACAACCCGGAACCCCTGGCGGATTTCTTCGACCTTTTCTATATCGGGGAAGGCGAAGTCATGTACGATCCGCTGTTCGACCTTTATCACCAGATGAAGGATGAAGGGAAAAGCCGGCAGGAGTTTCTGCGGGCGGCATCCGGAATCCCGGGTATTTATGTTCCCTCGTTATACAGCGTCGAATACCAGCCGGACGGTACGATCGCTTCCTTTGGTCCGACAGAGGAAGGCGTACCGCAGACGGTGGAAAGACAGCTTGTCACAGATATGACTACGGGATACCGCAGGATCAGAAAACCGGTCGTTCCTTTTATCAAGGCGACCCAGGACCGCGTGACGCTGGAAATCCAGAGAGGCTGTATCCGGGGATGCCGTTTCTGTCAGGCGGGCATGATCTACCGGCCCACCAGAGAAAGAAAGGCGGATGAGCTTATGGATTCCGCCAGAGAAATGCTTCGGACCACCGGACATGAAGAGATTTCCCTAAGTTCTCTTTCCTCCAGCGACTATACGCAGCTGCCGGAGCTGGTGGATCATCTGATCACGGAATGCAGGGAGAAATATGTCAATATTTCCCTTCCTTCACTCAGAATCGACGCCTTTGCACTGGATGTCATGAGCAAGGTGCAGGACGTGAAAAAGAGCAGCCTGACCTTTGCGCCGGAAGCAGGATCGCAGCGGCTCAGGAACGTGATCAACAAGGGTCTCACGGAAGAAGACATCATGCGGGGATCGCGGGATGCGTTTCTGGGAGGCTGGAACCGGGTCAAGCTTTATTTCATGCTGGGCCTTCCCACTGAAACCACGGAGGATATGAAGGGCATCGCGCACCTTGCGGAACGGATCGCGGAAAACTACTACGATATTCCAAAGGATCAGCGGAACGGAAAGATCCAGATCAATGTAAGCACTTCCTTCTTTGTGCCGAAGCCCTTTACTCCGTTCCAGTGGGCCGGCATGTTCCGGGAGGAAGACTTTATAGAAAAAGCAAAAACCGTCAAAAACGAGATCCGTTCCATGCTGAATCAGCGAAGCATCCGTTACAGCTGGCACGAACCGGACGTGACTATTCTGGAAGGTTTTCTTGCCCGGGGGGACAGGCGCTGCGGCGCGGTTATCAAAAAAGCCTACGAGCTTGGCGCTCTTTACGACGCATGGTCAGAATCCTTCCGCTATGATATCTGGAAACAGGCTTTTTCGGAATGCGGAATGGACATCGATTTTTATACGCTCCGGGAACGCGGCACCGATGAGATCCTTCCCTGGGATTTTATCGACTGCGGGGTCACCAAGGCCTTTCTGATCCGGGAATGGGATCGTGCCCGGAAAGAAACCGTCACCCCGAACTGCAGACAAAGCTGTTCAGGCTGCGGCGCAAGGAAATATCAGGGAGGTGTCTGTTTTGAAGGTTCGAATTAAATTTACGAAGACGGGTCCGGTAAAATTCATCGGACATCTGGATACCATGCGGTATTTTCAGAAAGCCGTGAGGCGATCTGAACTCCCTGCGGCCTTTTCGGGAGGATACAGTCCCCATATGATCATGTCCTTTGCGGCGCCTCTCGGAGTCGGTATGGAGAGTCTTGCGGAATACTTTGACATGGAGCTGACAGAAAAAATTCCCTGTGATGAGATCGTAGAGCGGCTGAACCGTGAAATGGCCGACGGCTTTTCCGTGATACAGGCCGCCGTGGCTGCGGAGGGGAAAGCCGGAAATGCCATGGCACTCGTGGCTGCTGCTGACTATCTGATCACATTCCGTGAAGGGAAGGCTCCGGCAGGAGCCTGGTTGGAAAAACTCCCTGAGTTCCTGAACCAGCCTGTGATCGAAACGGAAAAAGAAACGAAAAAGGGAGTCCGTCTGATCGACATCCGTCCGTTCATTTATGAGATGAAGGAACTGGACGGAGGAATCTTTGTAAGGCTTGCATCCGCAAGCTCCAATTATACGAGGCCGGATACGGTCATGAAGGCGTTTTATGCCTTTCTGGGTGAAGAAATGCCGGAATATGCATTTCAGACAAGGCGGCTCGAGGTCTATGCCGATCAGGGCACGGAAGAGGCACCTCGTTTTGTAACGCTGTTGACGGCTGGAGAGCAGAAGTGAACAAGGCAGTGATCACCCGGATGGAACTGTACGGATCGCCCGTGCTGGCATGTGTGCTGTTATCAGATGCAAAGCCTGTGGAGATCCGGATCGAGGGAGAAAATTCCGAAAAACGGGAAGGGACCGTTCTGACAGCCATGGTCGAGCGGATCGCCGTGAATATCCAGGCTGCATTTCTGCATGACGGCAGCGGAACGCATTTTTATCTTCCTCTTAAGAACGCACCGGCCGGTCTGAAATGCGGACAGGTATTTCCGGTACAGATCACCCGGGAAAAATCAGGAACCAAGCTGATCTCGGTTACCGCGCGTCCGTCTCTTCCTGGCAGATATTTCGTAATGACCTTTGGGGAGGGTGCGCTCAGGGCTTCCCGAAAACTGACGGGAGAAGAACAGAAACGGCTCCTCGGACTTGTCCGGTCCTTTGACTGTGAAGGAGGACCGGATGCGGAGACGGATATCATGATCCGTACCAATGCGTCCTGTGCGTCTGCAGCCGAGCTGGAACGGGAATATCTGGCCCTGAAATGTATTATGAAGAAAATCCGGAGTACCGGAACCATGCGTAAATCCGGATCCGTTCTGTACCGTCCGGAGCCCTTTTATCTTGTGATGCTCCGCGACATCCCGGCAGATCAGATCCGGGAAATCGTCACGGATCTTCCGGAGGTAAAGGAAACGCTGGACGTGTGGCGCGAGAACCTGGCGGAGACCTTCCCGGCAACCAGACTGTACACGGATGCGCGTCTTCCTCTTTACCGGCTGTATGGCTTTACCTCTCTCTTTGAGAAAATCCTGGAAGAAAAGGTCTGGCTGGACAGCGGCGGATTTCTTGTGATCCAGAGAACAGAGGCTTTTACGGCCATAGATGTGAATTCGGGAAAGAATACACAGAAAAAAGAAAAGGAAGAGGTTATCTACCGTCTGAACATGGAAGCGGCACAGGAAATATGCCGTCAGATCCGCCTTCGTAACCTGTCCGGAGCGGTTCTTGTGGACTTTGTGAACATGGAGGACCCCGGACATCTGGAAGCGCTGAAAAGCGAAATGGCACGGCTGCTGAAGGAGGACAGAATCCATTCGGGAGTCGTCGACATAACAAAGCTTCAGATCATGGAGATCACCAGGAACAAGACATCCCCGCCGGTTGCCGAAATTCTGGACAGACTTCGAAAAAAGTCTGAAAAACAGGTAAAAACCGGTGAAATTCTGATTGACGAATAAAATCTTCCATGATAATATAATTGAGTATGCCGCACAGAGAGGCTTAAGTGTGTTCCGGCCATGGGCCGCAGTGCCGCCGTATCTGGCGAGTAATTATTCAGGAGGTGCCACGATGTACGCGATTATTGCAACGGGTGGTAAACAGTATAAGGTTGCCGAGGGCGACGTGATCAAGGTCGAAAAGCTTGGCGCAGAAGCCGGCGAAACCGTTACCTTTGATACTGTACTTGCAGTCAAGGACGAAGTGCTCAAAGCGGGCGACGATGTCAAGAGTGCCAGTGTTACCGCATCTGTAGTTGAAAACGGAAAGTACCGCAAGGTCATCGTTTACAAGTACAAGAGAAAATCCGGCTATCACAAGAAAAACGGCCACAGACAGCAGTACACAAAGGTCAAGATCGAAAAGATCAACGCATAATCTGATTATTAACAGAAATGATACGGATCAGTGTCGTCCGGAAGAAGAACGGAAGTCCCGTGAGCCTAGTGTGCAAAGGACATGCGGACTACTCGGAAGAGGGGTCCGACATATACTGCTCAGCAGTATCCGCTCTTGTGATCAACGCCGTGAATTCCATTGAAAAATTCACGGACGACCCATTTGACGAAGAGGATTCCGAAGGGTATCTGAAGGTGGAATTTCCAGAGGATGTCTCCGGCGAAACAAGACTTCTGTTTGAATCACTTCTTCTCGGACTGAATCAAATCGAAATGACCTGTAACGGAAAGTATCTATCACTCACGATCAGGGAGGTGTAAAAAATGATTGCTATGAACCTTCAGTTGTTCGCGCATAAGAAAGGTGTCGGTTCCACAAAGAACGGACGTGATTCCGAGTCAAAGAGACTTGGCGCGAAGA
>CAMNNM010000019.1 GCA_946545425.1 uncultured Blautia sp.
ACACACATACCCCATTCGCGCCCGGATATGAGCCCGATACTTGTTTTCCGCAGCCTACAGCTTGATATCCACCCATTTTCCCTGACGGAACCGGTGTCCCAGCAGAACAAAACGGGTGATCTGGTCCGAAAGGATTCCAAGCCAGATTCCCATCAGTCCCAGATGGAACACGCTCACCAGCAGCCAGGTAACCACGGTACGTATGATCGTGACAGAAACCAGCGACGCGGCAAGGGTATACCGGACATCGCCTGCAGCGCGAAGACAGGCGCCAAAAATGATCTGGGAGATCTGCAGAAGCACGATCACGCACATGAATCGGCAGATCATCACGCCCATGTCCACAATATGCGGCTCCGAAAAATACAGACCAAAAAACCATCGTCCGCCAAAGATCAGCAGGACCGACAGAAAGACCGATATTCCCAGTCCGATGTGCTGACAGATGCTGCCGTACTGCTTCGCCTGCTCCTTTTCTCCTGCGCCGAGCGCCTGGCCCGACAGGGCGACCCCCGCCGCCTGCATTCCATCGGCAAAGGAGAAAGTAAGACCCAGCAGATTCATGCCCACATTATGCGCGGCAAACTCATCGGTTCCCAGACGGGCTGCCAGAAGCGCGGTAGCAAGAAATCCGACCCGCATCGCGAGGTTTTCCACACACATGTTGGAACCAAGCCGGATAATATTCTGAAAAGCGTCCTTGACGGGCACGATCTTTTCCCGAAGAATCAGCGGAATGCTGACATAACTGTCTTTCAGGAACAACGACCGTACGCTCATGATAAAAGCGACCACGGTTCCCAGCACGGTAGCCAATGCCGCGCCGGCCACGCCCAGTGCCGGAAAACCAAAATGTCCTCCGATCAGCAGGTAATTGAACAGGATGTTCACGCAGCTGGATACCAGATTCGTCGTCATGGAGATCCGGGTGTTCCCGCTGCCTCTCTGGGCCGAGTTGATCAGCATCGTGATGATATTGAAGAAAGAACCGCCCATGATGATTCTGAAGTAAACAACCGCGCTGTCGTGGGTGTCCGCGTTGCTCCCCGCGATCCGCATCAGCGCAGGCGTCCAGATCAGAAAAAGCACCGTGATCAGAATACAGAGAACCGTGCAGACAGCCAGAGCCGTGACCAGCATCTCATTGGCCGCCCTTCTCTTCTGTTCTCCCTTCCGCCTGGCAACGATCGCCGATACAGCCACGTTGATGGCAAAAAACAGCGTCAGCGAGATAAACTTCGGCTGCTGCGTCAGGCCCACCGCCGCTACTGCGTAACTGCCCATCGTGGCCACCATCATCGTGTCGATCATGCCGGCCAGCGAGACAAAGAAGCTCTCAAGCACTGCCGGCCACGCCATCTGCAGCGCCTCGATCAGCATATCTTTTCTGGTCCTTTCCATGTTAAACCCTTTCCCGTCCGGAAGGCCTTTTAAGCTTCCGTTCCTCCTTCGTTCCGGTCCCTTTGTTTCCATCAGAAGCTGATCGGGAATCTCACCGTCAGCTTTGTTAATACACTATAGCATAGAGAAATCGTTTTGGGTATGAAATATCCATCCTTTCTGGCTGACACAATGAACAAAATTTAATGCCTTCCCCTCTTGTCTGTGAGATTCACTAGCCCTTGTCTGTGAAATTCATATAAAGCTTCCTTTGTACAAGTCTTATATGCCTGCTTTTCGACCCGACTTTTCCCTCAAGGCATATAAAATCTTATTTTCTTACTTGCCTATTGGTCTGTCATCAGTACCTTCTTCACAGCAAAAGCATATAATTCTGTGTCTACATTTTTCCTATATGCCAGTTTCCAAAACGGTTTTCATTTCCGGGATCTTTATCAGGCAGATAGAATGCCAATATCTTGTCTTCTTATATGACAATCGGGAAAAATTCACTCGAAAGGTATACATATAAAGTCGCAATATCTTGAATACTATTTGCCTTCAGGCAAATTTGCCCTCAAATCATGTACATATAAGTTTTAATTAACTGCATCTCTATATGCTTTCCCCTTCTTTCAGCGTATTTGGCCGTAACTTGTACAGCTTAAACCGCAAGAAAGACCAGCTCTGCCGGCCATACGGCCTTCAGGGCTGGTCCCTTTCTGAATGATTGAAATACTCAGCACCCACTGTCCCGGGGCGCTGAGTTATTATCGCTATACTATCATTAATCCCTGAACAGACTGATCAGGATCGCGATGATGTTCCACACAGAGCCCCAGATCTGCCAGGCAAGGAGCAAAAGAAGTGCTATGGAAGCTGCGCTTAAAAGATTTTCCATCTGAATACCCCCTGTCAGTTTTTCTCACGAATACGGTCGCCGGTATTGATATCAAACAGATGCGTCTTCTCCTCACGGACCTCCAGCTTGACAATGTCACCACGCTTGTAGCGTTTCTCGTCCTCGGTGATCAGCATCAGCAGAATATCGCCGACATGGATACCAATTCTTCTCTCGTCGCCCAGATTCTCAAATGTGGCGATCTCTTCCGGAGTGCCGTGCGAATTCTCGCCTCCGATCATCACGTCCATCGGACGAACGCCCATCTTGCAGCGGAAACCGTCGCTGACGACACTGTAATATCTTCTCGGGACCGCAATCTGCAGATTGGAATCTTTGAAGGTAAAGAAAAACATGCCGTCCTTCTTGATGATCGTGGTCTCCAGAATGTTCATCGGCGGTTCGCCGATGAAGGATGCAACAAACTCGTTGACCGGATCGTCATAGACCTCGGCCGGCGTGCCGAACTGCTGCAGAACGCCGAAATTGATGATCGCGATCTTGTCGGCCAGCGACATGGCTTCCAGCTGATCGTGGGTAACGTACACGGTCGTACATTTGATCTTGTTGATCAGACGCTTGATCTCGGTACGCATCGCCTGGCGGGCTTTGCCGTCCAGGTGAGAAAGCGGCTCGTCCATCAGAAGAAGCTCCGGTTCGCGGATGATCGCTCTTGCGATATTGACACGCTGCTTCTGGCCGCCGGAAAGCTTCACCGGCATCTTGTCAAGAATATCGTCGATCTGCATCAGAGGCGCGATCTCGCGGACCCTTCTGTCAATTTCTGCCTTGTCGACCTTTTTCGCTCTCAGGTTGAATGCGACATTTCCGTAGACGTTCAGCGGCGGGTACATGGCATAATCCTCAAAGGCCAGACCGATGTTCCTGTCCTTGGGATGAAGATTGTTGACCAGGCGGTCGCCGATATAGATCTCACCCTGGGTAATCTCTTCCAGACCCGCAACCATGCGGAGCGTGGTGGTTTTTCCACATCCGGAAGGACCCAGCAGCGCGACGAATTCTCCCTGCTCGCACACAAGGTTCAGATCCTTTACGGCAAAATCATTTTTGACCTTTTTCTTTTTACCGGAATTATCATATCTTTTATAAACATGATTTAATGTCAGACCAGCCATCAGCGTTCCTCCTGCGCGGCAGCAAGTGCGATATAGGCTGCCTCATCATAACGGACAATATATTTTCTGGACTCCGGATCAAAGAAGATCGCATGGTCCAGCTGCAGATGAATATATACATCACTGTCAATCGCGACATTCAGACCGTTCGGCGCGATCATGCGCAGCTGATTATGAAAAACATCCCCGCAGTCCGCAACAATGACAGACTTGTTGCCGATGCTTTCGTAGCTGTAAACCGAGGCCTTAAAGTACCCCTCCTTCGGCTCGAACGAATACTTCACGTTCTGGGGCCGGATCCCGACATGGATTTTCTTAAGACCCAGCTCCCTGATCTTCGCATATACGCCGTTGTCCTCCGGCAGCTCCAGAACGATCTGCTCATCCTTGATCCTGAACTGAACAGAGTACGGATTACCGGTACCGGTAATCTCCGCCTCGATCAGATTGATCTCGGGATCGCCCATAAGCTGGGCCGTAAATTCATTGCAAGGCATATAATAAATTGCATCGCCATTGCCGATCTGGACGATCTTTCCTTCTTTGATGATCGCGATCCGGTCGCCGAGGGCCATGGCCTCCATAAAGTCGTGGGTAACGTAAATACAGGTGGAACCCAGGTTGGCCTGCATCTCCTTCAGCTCCGTACGCATGGAATTGCGCAGCTTGGCATCCAGATGCGCCAGAGGCTCGTCCATAAGAAACACATTCGGATTGCGGACCAGCGCACGCCCCATAGCCACTCTCTGTTTCTGTCCGTTGGACAGCTGGCTCGGAAGACGCTCCAGCAGATTTTCCATCTTCATGATCTTTGCCGCCCACTGAATCCTCTCTTTGATCACACTTTCATCCGCCTTGTACAGTTTGCTGCGGAGTGCGGACGCCATGTTGTCGTAAACCGTCATCTGCGGATACAGGGCGTAATTTTCGAAGACCATTGCGACATTACGATGCGCGGAATCCGTCAGGTTCATGATCTGATCATCAAATTTTACGACGCCTTCTTCCGGCATGACGATTCCGGCAATGCAATTCAGGATCGTTGTCTTTCCGGCGCCGGCCGGCCCGAACAGGACAAAAAATTCCTTATCTTTGACATCCAGAGAGATGCCGTCAAGGGCCTGGACCTTTCCGAAGGCCTTACTGATATTTTCAAGCTGTATTCTTGCCATACGTTCTCCCTTATCCTTTCACGGCACCGAAACTCAGTCCACGGACGAGATGTTTCTGGATGCAAAGAGCAAAGATCATGGCAGGCAGCGCCGAAACGGTAGATGCGACCGCAAGCTGGCCATAATGCGCGCTGTCGGTACCAAGATACTTCATGATCGCGACGGTTACAGGATACACCTTGTTGCTTGAAAGGATCAGCGGGAACGTGAAGCAGTTCCATGCAAAAATAAAGGCAAGGAGCGCGGAAGAAACCAGGCCGGGCTTGATCAGCGGGACCAGCATCTTGAAGAAAATCTGATACCAGCTGTAGCCGTCCACCTGCGCTGCGTATTCGATCTCAACCGAAATATCTTCAAAATAGCCGCGGACGACCCAGATCAGAAGCGGCAGCGAGATCAGCTGATATACCCAGATCAGACCCAGGTAACTGTCGTAAAGTCCCAGCTTCTGATAGATCATGAACAGCGGAAGCACGACCAGGATCTCCGGCGCGAACTTGTAGGAAAGGATCTGGAAAGCCAGCTCCTCTTTACGCGGGAAATTGTACCTTGCAAGAGCATACGCCGCGGGCACGCCCACGATGATGGAGACAAGCACGGCGCCTCCGGAAACGATCACGCTGTCGATAATGTATCTCAGATAATCCGACCGGAGAAGGACCTCACGGTAGTTGGACAGCGTCGGATGGAAAATGAAGGTCGTCGTGAACACTTCCGTATCCGACTTGAACGAGATCAGCACCATCCAGAGCAGCGGGAAGAGCGCAAACACGGCATAAATGATCAGCAGAACATTCATCAGGATATTCAACCCACGTTGTTTTCGGCTATGCATTTTGCTCCTCCTTTCACTCTTCGAGCCCTGCGGCACGCTTCTGCGCGTTGCGCTGCAGTTTGACAATCTGCTTGGCCGCAATGTTGATGATCAGCCACAGAACCAGGATATACGGGATCGCCGAGCCGAATTTCTGGAACTTGAATCCCTTCTGATATGCGGTCAGCGAAAGTGACATCAGCGAATCTCCCGGGCCGCCCTTGGTCAGTGCGAAAATGACGGCATATTCCTGAAGAGCCGCCATCAGACGGAACAGAAGCGCAATATAAAGACTGGGCTTCAGCATGGGAAGCGTCAGGTTTCTGAAATTGAACCATGCACTTCCGCCGTCGATCTTCGCCGATTCAAAGGGAGACTTGGGAAGTGACTGCAGACCGGCCAGGACCAGAAGAATGATGAACGCGGTGTTGATCCACACATCGATCAGGATAACCGTCATCAGCGCCGTCTTCGGCGAAGCCGCCCACGGGAAATTATATACGCCAAATATATTCAGAAGCTTCTCAACAATACCTACGGAGCTGTTCAGCATCAGCTGCCAGATGATCGTTGCCGTAACAGGGGCAACCATCAGCGGGAACACCAGCAGAACACGAAGTACTCTTGACAGCCCATTATTCAGATTATTAAGCAGAATGGCGACACCAAGCCCCAGAAGCATTTCCACCGCCGTAGAAATGACGCCGTACAACAGCGAAATTTTGACAGCACTCCAGAAGGAAGCGTCTCCCAACATGCTGACCCAGTTTTTGATTCCCACGAATTTGTGCGTGGGAAGCTTGAAAGAATAGTTGGTCAATGAGTACCAGATTGCCATGATAAACGGGACCATGATCCCGATGGTGATGATCAGTGACGGTGCAACGATCAGATAAGGACGAACTCGTGTCTTCAAGGGCACTTTATTCAGTTCTGATTTTGTGCTGCTCTTTGTTTTTGCGGCCATCTTTATACCTCATATGTTCACACGCCGGACCTGCGCCGCAGATAGCGGAAATCCGCTGCGGGTCCCGGCATATCTGCCTGAGATTTTTTACAGGGAACGCCGGATCGCTCCGGCGTTCCCTGCAGTCTGGATCAACAGATTCTATTGTACGTTGAGCAGTGGACGTTATTCGACTTCGAGGTCAGATACGATCTCGGTCATCGTAGCTGCCAGCTCGTCCATGGCCTCCTGAACAGACGCATACTTGTCAGTCGTTACAAGATCCTGAAGGGTCTTTGCCCACTCGGTCGTTGTCTCGGTGAAGTACGGCTGTGCTGTGAAGAAGATGCTTGCATTTTCGGAAATCTTGGAGAATGCTTCGTAATATCCTTCTGCGTTGGCAACGGATGCCTTGTATTCTTCGCTCTCAAGAACGGAGGTACGAGGAGTATCCGTGCAGGCCTTCTCTACGCCTGCCCAGAGCATGTACTCGGGGCTGGTAAAGTACTGCATGAAGTACCATGCGGCTTCCTTCTTTGCGGAGTCAGCATTCATGGCCATGGACCACACCCAAAGGTTGGATCTCATGTCATCTTCGGTCTTTCCTGCAGATTCCGGATACGGAACCATGCCGAACGCCATGTTGCCGGCCTCGTTGGAGGATCCGGGGGTGTTCTGGGTATAGCCGCCTCTGTCTGCATCCCACATCATGGCTGCTTTGCCGGCGCCAAGGTCAGCACCGCACATTTCCCATCCGTAGGTTGCCCACTGCGGAGCGCCGCCGTTCTTTACCAGGTCTACCCAGTATTCGGTCATGGCAACTGCCTCGGGAGAATTGACCTTTGCAACAAGGTGTCCGTCTTCGATCTCAAAGTCCTTTGCGCCCCAGGTGGAGTACAGAGACATGTAAGCCGGATGAATGGTGCCCCAGTCCGGAAGACCGCGGACCGCAAGTCCGTAGGATCCGCTGCCGTCGAACTCTTTCAGAGCCGTAGCTGCCGCAAGAAGATCTTCTGCGGTCTTGGGCGGTTCGATTCCATTCTCTTCCAGAATTCTCTTGTTATAGGTAAGGATGTTTACTTCCCAGCCCATCGGAAGTGCCCACTGTGAGCCTTCGCCTACGGCATGTCCGGGTACGCAGTCCCATTTCAGAGCGTCGATAACTGCCGGGATAAAGTCGTCATATTTCCATTCCGGGCTGGTCAGATCGGTGTCGATGAAGTTTTCAAGCGGCTCCAGATTGCCTGCGGTTGCATATTCCCATGACTGATAAGCGCCTGTCATGAAAACGTCAATGGATCCTGAATGGCTGCTGAGCTCTACGTTCAGCTTCTCGAAGTAGTTGCCTTCCGGCATGGACGAGTAGTTGACCTTGATGCCGGTCTTCTCGGTAAATTCGCCCAGCTTTTCTTCAACAGCATCAGAATAGGTATGCTCACTGAAAAGTACGGTAATCTCTTCGCCGTCGAATCTCTTCCAGTCAAAGTCGCCGGATTCTTCTGCGAATGCCGGTACGCTGAGTGTTCCTGCCAGCAGAGCTGCTGCCATTGTAAGTGCCAATAACTTCTTCATCCTTTCATCCTCCTTGTTATATATATGTCCATTCCAGGCGGAACGGGGTTGTGAAGACCGTTACGGTCAGGTCACACATGGTATCAGTCAAACTTCAGAACGACCTTCAGATCGCCCTCGCGTCCGGTTGCAAGGTCAAATCCCTTTTCCCACTCTTCGATCGGAAGGATGGTGGTAACAACGCCTTCGGTCTTCAGGTTTCCGTTCTGCATGTTTTCGATTACAAACGGATATGCGTACGGGCTCAGATGGGATCCCCTGATATCCAGTTCCTTGCGGTCGCCGATGATGGACCAGTCTACCGAAGTCTCTCTTCCGAATACGGAGAACTCGACGAATGTTCCGAGCTTTCTGATGATGGTAAGGCCCTGGATGACACTGGCGGGGTTGCCGGTGGCTTCAATGTAGATATCGCAGCCGTAATCGTCGGTAAGCGCCTTGATCTCTTTGTCGATGTTGCATTTTCCGGGGTTGAATACCAGATCTGCACCGAACTTCTTTGCAATCTCAAGACGGTTGTCCTGCATGTCAAGAACGATGAGCTTTTTCGGGTTCTTCATTCTTGCGTAGGTGATCATGCCAAGTCCCAGCGTTCCGGCACCGGAAATGACGACCACGTCTTCATTCGTAATTCCCGCTCTGTCAACCGCATGCTTGGAGCAGCCATAGGGCTCGATCAGAGCTGCCTGCTCAAGCGGCATGTCCTTCGGTACCCGGGAGATCACGGAGGTCTTGCCATACTTTACATATTCCGCCATGCCGCCGTTGGTATAATACATGTATCCATACATATCGTGGGGCTGGCACATCCAGTAATGTCCGTCCTTGCAGAAACGGCACTTTCCGCAGGGAACGATCTGGTCCGCGGTAATTCTGTCGCCCAGCTCGTAGCCTTCAACATTTTCGCCCAGCTGAACGATGGTTCCGTAAAATTCGTGTCCGGGAATAAAAGGCGGCTTTACCCAGGAAGGCTGAACATCATCGCCCCAGAACATTGCTGCCCCGTGCTTGCACTTCAGATCTCCGGCACAGATGCCGCAGGCTTCTGTTTTGATGATGATGTCGTCCGGTCCGCATTCCGGAGTCGGATACTCGAGCTCCAGTCTGTAGTCGTCCTTGCTGTAAGCAACCAGCGCCTTCATTGTTTTCGGGATACTTCCTCTAACTGCCATTTGTTATCCTCCTTATTCGTCCTATGTCGAAACCACGCTGTAAAAAACCTTTTATCCCATCTTTTGAAAGGCATTTTCTATAACGGCTTTCTGTATTGAATCTAACACCGCATTCCCTGTTTGTCAATAATTATTTGGGTAAAATGTTGTTGACAGATTATATTCGTCAAACTGCACAGTTTAGCCATATATTATTTTGACATTTTACTTTGTTATCTGAAATTGTATTTTGCTCATACTTGTGATAAATTAAACATATTATATATATCTGTTTTTTAAAACGTGGAGAAGATTAACGCAATGCTTGAAACAAAGCAGGAAAAAGGATAAGATAGTAGACACAGATAACTTTTCCATTAAATTGAACCGGAAAGGCGTCATGCGAAGGCGTGATTGAAATCAGTACCGATGGATCATCAAGATTTCAATTTAAGAAAATACAATACATCGAATATCTATTCTTTTTTTTCCGATCATCAGGACGTGACCAAGCAGGATCTTGCCGCCGGTCTGAACCTGACTCTTCCGACTGTGTCCAAAAATATCGATTATCTGACCAGTCTGGGGCTTATACAGATCAGCGGCTCCCGCGGACAGACCGGCGGAAGAAGAGCGACCACATATTCTCTGTGTTCCGAGGCAAGACTTGCGCTTGGCCTTGATATCACAAGGCATCATGTTTCCTGCGTCGCTGTCGGTCTGAACGGAAGGATCATTTCGTTCCGGCGCAACTGGCTGGTTTTCGATTACAGCGATGACTATGTCAAGGCAGTCGCGGATCTTCTGGAGCAGTTTGTCAACGAAAATCACATTGACCGCGACAGGATCCTTGGCGTCGGCATCGGCATACCGGCTCTGGTCAAGTCTGACCACCGCACCGTATTCTACAGCAAGATCCTTTCCTTCGGTGAAGACACCTACGAGAAATTCAGCCGGCATCTGCCCTACGATATTTCCCTGTTCAACGATGCAAAGGCATCCTGTTTTGCCGAAAAGTGGGTAAACAAGGATCTCAGAAATGCTTTCTACATCATGCTGAGCAACAATATCGGCGGATCCATGTTCATCAACGGTCAGGTATATTTCGGAAACGATACCCGCGCCGCCGAGATCGGGCACGTCACTCTGGTGCCCAACGGACGGCAGTGCTACTGCGGGCAGTGCGGATGCGTCGATCCGTATCTTGCCGCAACCACCTTATCTGCAGATGATCTGGCCGGCTATTTCGAAAACCTGAAAACCACTACGGACGAAAAAGTCCTGAACGCCTGGAGCAGATACCTGGACTACATCGCATCCACCATCAACTACGTCCGGACACTTCTGGACTGCGACGTCATTCTGGGCGGCTACGTCGGCGCCTACCTCGAACCCTATATGGACGAGATCCGCAGACGCACCCTGGCGATCAGCACCTTCGATACTGATGCAGATTTCATCAAGCTCTGCTCCTACCAGCACGAAGCCATCGCCGCGGGAGCGGCGCTGTACTATATCTCGCAGTTCAAAGAAACGATCTGAGGGCAAATGCAAGAAGAGCCCGGGGAGCGAACTATTTTACTGGTCCGCTCCCCGGGCTTTCTGATTATGGATTGGAAAAAATCTATTGAATCAGGTCCCTGACAAATTCCATCGTGCCCGGTTTTGCCCCGAGCAGTTTTTCAATGGCATCGATAAATACTATGATGTCCTCTTCCGTATATCTTCCTTCATCAAACAGATCACTGCTGATGACCAGAAGCATTCTTACTCTCTGCGGAATATTGCTGCACGAAAAAGTCCCGTCCGATATGCCCTGCTCCACGACTTTCGAAAGAAGCGGCACGGCCGTTTCCACAAGTTTTCTCCGGATCTTGTCATGCATGATGATGTTCTCGGGCTGCATGAGCGCCCCTTCGATCGAACTTTCTTCCCGGGTCGGGCGGAGAGACGAGATGATTCCGGCGATCTTCTGCGGCACGGGCAGGTCCGCCTCAAGTATCTGCTTTGCCGCCTCGGTCTCCTGTTCGATCATCATACCGATCACTTCTTCCAGAGTCTGCTCTTTACTCTTAAAGTAATAATAGTATGTTCCTTTTGCTATGCCGGCTTCTTCTATAATATCGTCTACGCTGGTATTCTCGTACCCGCGTATAAGGAACATTTTATATGCAATCTGAAGCAGTTCCTGTTTTCTTTTCTCGCCTTTTTTCATAAATATTCTCCTCCCCGTATCGTGTCTCCAGAAGCCTCCCGACATGCCGCGTTTCGAAAAACATGTCCTTTCGCACGATCACAATGGCAGCTGCCGCAAGTGTCACGACGAGCGTCTCGACGCATTTGGTTTCCGGCGTCATGGCAATCTTTTCCTGGAGAAAATTGACGGCAAGATGATAGATCATGCAGGCAAGAATCGACCGGTCACTGACCAGATATACCCAGGTAATAAGAAAGCCCAGAGGGATGCCGCTCAGAAAGAAATTGATCACATACAGAGGATTCACCATCAGGCCGGCCTGATAGGTTCCCTTGATGAAGATCAGAGGAAAATGCCAGAAGGACCATAATGCGCCAAAAACCAGAGATTCCAGGAACCAGTTCATATAGGCGCCGATTGAATCCTCACAGTAGCCTTTCCAGCCGATTTCTTCGATTATGGATGCAAGCGTAATTGTGATTAGCGCGCTGCCAATCCCGACTCCGGTAAACGAAAAATCATCCGTAAAGGAGAACTGGTTCAACGACTGTCCGAATGCCGTCGAAATCAGAATAGAGCAGACCACAATGCCGGCAAACTGCAGCACCGCCAGAAATACATTGGACCACTTTACCTTGTAAAAACCGATAATCTTAAGCCGCAGATCTTTTTTCAGAAGATCTGAACCGGAGGTCATCACAAACACGGTCGAAACGACAGCCGGAGCCAGCAGGCCGATCAGCATCAGAATTCCTCCGGCTTTCTGCGGCAGAAAGATTGCCGGAATCCAGAACGCCCAGGTAAACATATACGCCATGGCAAAAAACAGGACCGGCCTGTACCTGTATGACGTCCTTTTTGAAGCACCCTCCATACCCTTGTTCCATTTGTTCATTCTACTGTTTCCTCCTCTGTTCTGTCAATTTCCAGTTTTCTGATACTATCGGGAATCAGAACCATCGCCGCCGTTACCGAAAGGCAGATTCCTGAAACAACGATCACCATCGCTGCTCCTCTTCCGACACCCTGTCCGCTTAAAGCTGCGGCTGCATCTGCAGCAGCACCGGACACCGCATAAGCGATCACATATCCCAGCTGCGAAAGAAATCCGATCATTCCCCACGCTCTTCCCTGCACTTCATCCGGTATATTCGTACGCATCAGATAATCCAGGCAGCCGTTTGCATAGGGAAGCGTTGCAAAAAACAGAAATCCGAACGCGCAGATGAGGATCATGTTTTCAAACAGTCCGAATCCCGTCATGAATATTCCTGACAGAATAAGGACCGTTCCGAGAGTTCTGACATAACGGCCTTTCAGTCCTCTGATTCCAAGAAAGATTCCACTTACAAGCATACCGCCGGCACAGACTGTTTCCGCAATGCCCAGCGTCCTGGCGCTCTCAAAAGACAGGATCAGCGGCTCTGCCAGAATCTGAAAGATTCCCATAAAAAGTGTGATTCCGGATGAGATCGCCACCAGGGTAAGGATACCGTTTTTCATTCTCAGAATCCTCCATCCATCACGGATACTCTGGAGAAAGCTTTCGTTTGTTTCTGCTTTTCTCCTGTTCTCCAGTCCTCTTCTTACGACGGCGGCACTGAGGACTGTCAGTATAAATGTACCGATATCGATCACCAGAAGAAGCTTTACATCGCTGACCGAAAGTAAAAGCCCGGCTATAACAGGCGATAACAGGTATCTCGAACTTCCCGCCAGCGAAACCAGTCCGCTTGCTTTTGCATATTCTTCTTCGTCCAGAAGATCCGTGATCGTCGCCCGAAAAGAAGGCTCCAGGAGCGCCGAAAACACAGCGCTGGCAAATACTCCCGCACAGATCTGTGCAAGAGAAGCACTGCCTCTCATCATGCAGATCAGAATATACAGAATACCAAGCGCCGAGCACCCGTCGCCGATCATCATCAGCAGCCTTCTGTCAAAACGGTCCGCCAGGACTCCTGCCGGAACTGAAAGAAGAAGTGTCGGCAGAAAGCCGAAAAGTGTTACAAGCGCCATGCCGGAGGCGCTTCCCGTCTGACGGAAGACATACACACCCAGCCCGAAGCTCGTCAGACCTCCTCCGACAGAAGAAACCAGCTCCCCCGACCACAGGAGCAGAAATTTATGGAACCTGCTTTTCTGTTTCATTCAAAAGTCTCTCCTTTATTCGTCTGTTTGTTTTTTCGACTATCGGTCGGTTTTTATCATACTACGCAGATCTGCGTATGTCAAGAATTTTCGACTCTCAGTCGAAAATTTCCGTTTAAAAATTGGATGGGCAGACTAAGCCGCCCATCCAATCTGTGCGATGCGCAAAAAGGCTGTGAAAAACGGGAGTGATATCCCATTTTCCACAGCCTGTTATGACTTACAAGATTCAGATTTCTAAAGATCCTGCTGCTTATGCAGCGTTCGCCAGTTCCTCCGCTGCGCCGGGAAGCTCTGTCTTGTGAACGCCTTCTCCGTAAATATCCTTCCAGTCGTTTGCCATCGAGATTCCCGTCCAGCCTTCCTTCTCTATCTCGGCATAGAAATCGGCAGCCTTCTCATCGCTTCCGTATTCCCGGACGGTATCATCGCACACGACGAAGAAGCCCATGCCGGCATGCTCCGGATTCCCCTCGGCAAAATTGACCATGGAGTAATCGCCGCTGCTGTTTCCAAATGCAAGCACCGGACGTCTTCCGATCTCGCGGATGATCGCGGCCGGCTTCCCGGATTTTCCGCATTCCACCGGATCCAGCGGGGCGCCAAGCACGATCTCGTCTGCCTGACTCATGTTGTAGTCGTCCGCTGCCTCATCCTCGCCCTTTCCGGAAGCAACATAGGGCACATCCGTCGCGATCACATGGTCAAACGGAATGTCATACTGTTCCACAAGTGCACGTACGACCTCGCGCTCGCAGGCGGAGACCATCCATACGTCAAAATCGTTGGCTTTCAGATAAGCGATCACCTCAAGCATGGGCTTGTAGAACGACTGCCCGTAGGTCATGCCTTCAAAGCCCACCACATCCACCTTTTCGGCGAAATCGCGCACATAGGCACGGAACTCGGCAGGAGTCATCCCTGCAAAGGCCGATGCAACCAGGTCATCCTTGGTAATCCCCTCCGGATGGAACGTACTGCCCTCGGAATACGCATGATCGCGAATCTGCTGCATGGCGTCCTTTTCTTCTTCGGTCGCATTGTAGGTCGGATCGTCGAGCACACGGTACATCGTCAGGCAATAGTCAAAGTAGACCGGCGCTTTCTCGCAAAGTATGGTGCCGTCCATATCAAACGTTGCAATGCGGTCCACCGGATCAAGATATCCGGCACTGGATTCATCCACAGCAGCAGTCACAAAATCCACCAGTTCATGCAGGGATGCACTGTCCGGATTCCAGGACGGGAATGTGGCGGCAAAGTCGATCTCGCCGGCGGCTTCGGCTTCGGCTGACGTTTCCGGCTTCTGCTCAGCATTCTTCAGAGCATTGTAGGTGCCCTCGCCTACGATACCGGTTGCATCCATCGCATTTTCCTGCTGGAATGCAGTGACAGCCTTTTCTGTCTTTGGTCCGAAGATCCCGTCTGCCTCTCCCTCTTCCAGATATCCCTTTGAAATCAGCAGTTCCTGAACCTCCTGAACTTCATCGCCCCTGCTTCCGTTTCGCAGCATCTCCACCGCATAACTGTTCACCGACATGGAGATCACCGTCAGCATGCTTGCAACAAACGTAATTGCCTTCTTCATATTTTTTTTCCTTCCCTTCCTTAAGCTGGATTTCCTCTGAAAACTCTCTGTTTCTTCATACGTATATGAACGGCTCTGTCCACTATCAATTTGCCAGGACGGCGTCGCCCCGGACAGGTATTACCCGTCGTCAAGATGGAACGCTTCTTCCAGTATCCTTCCGATGCTGTCGTGGAAAACAAGGTCCGCTTTCCCCTCCATCTTCGTTTTTCCCTTATTTATGATAACCAGATGCTTTCCATGATAGGAATGCGCAAGTCCTGCTGCCGAGCCCACTTCCAGTGAAGTCCCGCCGATGATCAGACAGTCTGCATACCGGATCATGCTGACCGCATTCTCATAAGCCGGTTCCGGAAGCAGTTCCCCGTACAGGGTAACGTCAGGCCTGACCATTTTTCCGCAGACGGGACATTTCGGTACAGCGTCCCTGCTTTCAAAGATAAAATCCGGCCCATACTGTTTCAGACAGGATACACAATAGCTGCGAAGCGCGCTTCCATGGATTTCCTGTACATTTTTACTCCCGGCCTTCTGATGAAGGCCGTCAATGTTCTGCGTGATCACGCCGCACAGCTTCCCGTCTTTCTCCATCCTGGCCAGTATTCTGTGGGCAGCATTCGGCTGCACGTTCCTGACATCAAGCTTTTTGCGAAAATAATCGAAAAAGACCTCCGTCTCCCTGTGAAGGCATTGATCACTGAGCAGATATTCCGGCCGGTATCTGGAGAATTTCCTGTCTGTTTTGCGATACAGCCCGTCCTTGCTTCTGAAATCCGGGATGCCGCTTTCCGTTGAAACGCCGGCACCGCCAAGAAATACGATATTGGACGATGTTTCGACAATCTCCCTGAAAAGATCCAGCTTCTGCTCTTCCGAAAGGCCTTTACGAAACAGCTCTTTTTTCTTACGGGACAACATTTCTTCTAACATCAGATCATCTCTTTCAGTCTTCGTAATCCTTCCAGTCACCGAACAGTCCCGGCGTACTGTGGCCGGTCTTCTTCCCTGCAGTATAAATATATTTGTATTTAATCAGAGCTCCGGCTTCAAGGTGCTGAATAGTTACATTTATTTCAGCTTTTCCACCCATTCCGCTTCTTTGAATCCGGTCAGCACAAATCCGTCGCCGACCACCAGCGGCCGCTTCACCAGCATTCCGTCTGTAGCAAGAAGCGCCAGCTGCTCTTCCTCGCTCATGTCAGGAAGTTTTTTCGAAAGTCCCATTTCCCGGTACGGAATTCCGCTTGTATTGAAAAAGCGTTTAAGCGGCAGGCCGCTCATGGTATAGTATTCTCTAAGCGTGTCTTCATCCGGATGATTTTCTTTAATATCGATCACTTCATGGGCAATTCCATTGTCGTCAAGCCATTTCAGAGCTTTTTTACACGTCGTGCACCTGCTGTAGCAATAGATTTTAAGCATTGATAACTACCTCCTTCGTCACGTTACATTTCATTAAGCCGCTTTAGTACAGTCTCAAACTGCTGTTCGAACTTTTTTATCGCTTTCCGGCTTACGTCATCGTCCCTCATTGTCTTTTGAACTTTCCGTGTCAATGTTGCTGATCATCGGGTACAGCGGCATCTGAAACGAGACATGAATGCCCTTGTCCCGCGCCATCATGCATACGGCCGCTGCCAGTCCTCCGCCTGCGCTCTCGCCGCCGACCATGATCGTCTCCTCCCTGCCCGCCATATATTTCAACACCTGATAGCAGTCCTTCACGGCTGCCGGATATGGCTTTCTCCACGCAAGACGATAACCGGGGGAGTAGACCGTCACGCCGTACTTTTTCACAAGATCCGCCGCCCGGCTCATATACACCATTTCCTTCATGCCGGTGATGAATCCGCCTCCATGGATCCAGAGGACGGATATTGGTATGGATGGGCGGCCGGCCGGATGAAGGACGAGAACCGGCACTCTGCCGATTCTGATCCTGGCTGCTCTCAGACTGCTGTCCGGCCTGAGCCTGATTTTCATCTTTTCATTTTCTTCCATATTTTTCCCGGTAGCCGTAAAACATGTACTGCTGATAAATGCCGTTATAGGGCTTGTATTTTTCCTTTGGATACCCGTCCGGATATTCGTTTTCAAGAATACGGCGTATCCATACATCGACCGGAAACGCGTCGACATGATGAAGTCCGAACAATGAAACGCAGCTGGCCACCTTGATCCCGACGCCGCATACGCCTGTCAGCGCCTCTATGGTTTCCTCTTCGGATGCATATCTCAGCCGCTCAAGATCCAGCCGCCCTTCCGCCACGTCTGCTGCCGCTGCTTTCACGTATCGGCACCTGTATCCAAGCCGGCACGCAGCAAGGGCTTCATCACTCATGGAAAGAATTTTCTCCGGTCCCGGAAACAGAAAATAGCTGCATCCATTCTCTTCCCGCCGCTGTCCGGCAGATTCGCAGAGCAGCTCCACACTCCTTTTGATAGCCGGAATATTCCTGTTCTGGGAAATGATGAAGCTGATCAGCGTTTCCCAGGGATCCTGCCGGAGAATGCGGATGCCCTTCCCACGCTCGCACGCCCAGGCAAGAAAAGGATCCTCTTCCTGTTTTACACGTCTGCGGACCGCACGATAATCTTCTTCAAGATCAAAGTAATCGTGCCAGATTCTCAGGTATTCATCCTCCGTGCAGGAAAGTGCAAATATTCCGTTTTCAAGGGAGCGGATACGCAGCAGCTTGTCTTTGTGAATGATCCTATACCCTCCGGAATCATCCTTTGTCCAGCGAAAACACTGGCCGCTGTCTGCGATCCGGTCCAGATTAAAATCATCGAGAATTTGTATTTCCATCATATTTCACAGCACCATCAGTACCGTTCCCGCGCCGATCAGGGCACAGCCGATGATCGACTTTGCAGTAAACTGCTCATGTAAAAAAATAAATGCGAGTACCAAAGTGATCACCACACTCAGTTTGTCGATGGGAACCACCTTGGATGCTTCTCCCACCTGCAATGCTTTGTAATAACAGAGCCATGACGCCCCTGTTGCAAGACCGGACAGGATCAGAAAGATCCAGCTTTTCCGGCTGACGGACCGTATGCCTCCCTGCGTATTTGTGAGAAAAACCATGCCCCATGCCATGATCACCACAACCACCGTACGGATGGCTGTCGCCAGATTGGAGTTTACACCTTCAATACCGATTTTCGCTAAAATTGATGTCAAAGCGGCAAATACCGCAGACCCTGTTGCAAACCAGAACCACGCCATCGCAGTTTCCCTCCCCGCTCACTTTATTGTTTTGGATTCCCTTCCCAGCTGGTTTATTTGAGTAAGATCATATATAATGATCAGG
>CAMNNM010000020.1 GCA_946545425.1 uncultured Blautia sp.
TACTCTTCTGCCATTTCCCCCATTTCGCTGTCGTGGAACTCTCCGCTGAAGGAACCATCCTTCAGGATCCGCATATCCGTAGACCAGCCGCCTGCTCCGCTGGAGAAGCTCCATTCCAGGCCTTCCAGTTGATCAAAGGATACCTCTTCTGCCATTGCAGCGGCGGGACATGCCATAAGACTCAGTGACAATGTAACAATCATTGCTGCGATTTTTTTCATATGATACCTCCTCCGGGCTTCCAAAGCCCTTTTTTATAATATCATATACGCGGCGGTGCTCATGTAATCCACAGTTTAAAGAAGCCGGCCCTCACGCCGCGGCGGCATGTCAATGTCAGTTGGACAGGAAGCTGACAGACGTTTTCCTCCCTGTCATTCCTCATAGTCTTCCAGTATCCGCTCCGCCATCTTTTTCCGCGTAACGCCATTGTCCATGGCCTGCTTTCCGATCAGCCGGTGCGCCTCGCCCTCCGTCATGTGCTCCCGCTCGATCAGAAGGAATTTGGCTTTATCGACGACCCTGGTTTCCTCAAGCTTTTCCCGTGCCGTGCGAAGCAGCTTCTCATATTCGCGCATCCGGTCCCGGATGGATATGAGAAAACGGATGTCCTTTTCCAGCCGGCCCAGGGACATGGGGCTTTGCAGCACCAGGATTCCCCGGTCCACGACCCGGCCCATCACTTCCTCGCTCTGGTCGGCAGGCACCACAAGAAGGACCGACGCACGGCTGTCCCGCGTCAGGTCCAATGCAAACTGCTCTCCCGTTTCGTCCTGAAGCGGTGCGTTTATCATGACAATGTCGTAGCTCCGCTCCAGGCAAAGACGCCTGGCCGCAGCAGCGCTTTTCCTCTCATCCACCAGGAAAAAACCCTTCATGGCTTTTCGAACCACCATACTGAACTGGGGGGATCCGGAAACGATCAGTACCGAGTGACCGATCTCGTCATTTCTTGCCATAGCCCTCCCTCGTCAATAATCTGTATACTCCCGGAGGATCTCCTCAGGAATGATACTCTTTACAAATTCACTCTTTTTTGCCAGCTCGGCGGCTTCTTTTCTGGACGTCGGAAGCATAAGACTGTTCTCGTCCATTTCCTCCGGAAGCGCCAGAGCATTCTCAAGGCCATACAGTCCGGCGTGGATCAGAAGGGCATAGACAAGGTACGGATTTCCCGATGCGTCCGGAGACCGGAGCTCAGCACGGGTCCTTCCGTTATGGGTATCTATATATATGAGTTCCGATTTTCCGGCACCGGACCAGTTCACCATGTGAGGCGCCATACAGTTGCCGAACCGGGAATAGGATTCGTCCGCCGGATTCAGAAACAGCGTGATCTCGCGAATTTTTTCCAGGATGCCGGCCGCAGCCTGCCTTGCCAGATCATTTCCTTCTTTGTCTACGGCATACATATTGATGTGGTAACCGTTTCCCGGTTTTTTTGGAAGGGGCATGGGCGAGAAATCCGCCGTCAGTCCGTACCGGTCCGCCGTCGTGCTCACCACCATCTTGAAGGTGGTCATCTGGTCGGCTGCCTTCAGGGGTTTTGCGTAATGGAAATCGATCTCGTTCTGTCCCGGTCCCTGTTCGTGGTGGGAACGCTCGGGCGTCAGTCCCATTTGTTCGATGGTCAGACAGATCTCGCGCCGCACGTTCTCGCACTTGTCCACCGGTCCCACGTCCAGATATCCCGCCTCGTCATAGGGGATCTTTGTGGGGTTTCCCTGCTCATCCTTCACAAACAGATAAAATTCCGCCTCGGTCCCGAACCGGAATTCCACGCCTGCTTCTTTTGCCTTTTTCACGGCCTGCCTGAGAATGTACCGCGTATCCGATCCGTATTCCTGACCATCCGGTGTGCAGATATCACACAGCATCCTGAGAACCCGGCCGCTGTCAGGCCTCCATGGAAGTACCGTAAGCGTGGAGGAGTCGGGACGCAGATACAGAGATGCATAAGGACAGTCCCTGAATCCGGCGATGCGGCGGGCATTGATCGGGATTCCTTCGGTAAATGCCTTCTTTACCTCTCCCGGCATAATGGCGATGTTCTTCTGTACGCCCAGTGCATCGCGGAAGACCAGCCGTATGAACTTTGCGTCCTCCTCCTCGATATATTTCATGACCTCTTCAAACGTATATTCCAAAACGGGGTCTCCTTCCTTGCTTATAGTATGCGCACGATTTTCCGGCTGACAGACGTCAGATCTGCTGCAGCGCGGCCGAAACAAATTCCCGGAAAACAGGATGCGGCCGGTTTGGCCTTGACTTGAATTCCGGATGATACTGGACTCCCAGATAGAAGGGATGATCCGCAAGCTCCACGGTCTCTACCAGTGTTCCGTCGGGGGAAAGGCCGGATATGACAAGTCCTGCCTCCTTTAGTACGTCGCGGTAATCATTGTTGAATTCGTATCTGTGACGGTGCCGTTCGCTGATCTTATCGGTACCGTAGCATTTTTCCATCAGGGTACCGGGAACGATGCAGCAGGGGCAGCTGCCAAGGCGGAGCGTGCCGCCCTTGCTGATGTCCTCCGACTGTCCCGGCATGAAATCGATGACCTTATGTTCGGTCGCATCATGAAATTCTCCCGAGCAGGCGTCCGAAATGCCGGCTTTGTTTCTCGCAAACTCGATTACCGCGATCTGCATGCCAAGGCAGATTCCAAGATACGGAACCTTGTTTTCCCTGGCGAATTCCGCCGCCAGGATCATTCCGCCGGTTCCCCGGTCTCCAAAACCGCCGGGCACGATGATCCCGGAAACTGTTTTCAGCCTGTCGCGGTAATTCTGCTCATTCAGCTCCTCCGAATCGATCCACTCGATCCGCACGTGGGATCCCAGGGCAAATCCGGCGTGGGCAAGCGCTTCCGCCACCGAAAGATAGGCGTCGTGCAGCTTCACGTATTTTCCCACCAGACCGATGACCACCTCGCGGTCCCGGACCGAGATCTGCCGTACCAGCTTCTCCCACTCCGAAAGATCCGGCGGCGGAGCCTGAATGCCCAGCTCCCTGCACACGATTCCGGAAAAATCCGATCTTTCCAGCATCAGCGGCGCCTCGTAAAGGCTCCCCAGGGTCCGGTTTTCGATCACGCAGTCCTCTTTCACATTACAGTAAAGAGAGATTTTCTGAAAGATGCTTTCTTCCAGAGGCTCATCGCAGCGCAGTACAATGATGTCCGGCGCGATGCCCATTCCCTGCAGCTCCTTTACCGAGTGCTGGGTCGGTTTGGACTTATGTTCCTCCGATCCCCGCAGATACGGTACCAGCGTCACATGGATGAACAGGCTGTTTTCCCTTCCGATTTCCAGAGAGATCTGCCGGACCGCCTCCAGAAAGGGCTGCGATTCGATATCGCCTATGGTGCCGCCGATCTCGGTGATAACGATATCGGCGCCGGATTCCTTTCCCGTCCGGTACACGAAATCCTTGATCTCGTTGGTGATGTGGGGGATCACCTGAACGGTGGAGCCCAGATACTCGCCCCGTCTTTCCTTGTTCAACACATTCCAGTATACCCTGCCCGAGGTCAGATTGGAATATTTAGTAAGATTTTCGTCGATAAACCGTTCATAATGGCCCAGATCCAGATCCGTTTCCGCCCCGTCCTCGGTGACGTACACCTCGCCATGCTGGTAGGGGCTCATGGTCCCGGGGTCCACATTGATGTAAGGGTCAAGCTTCTGGGCCGCCACCCGAAGGCCACGGGCCTTTAAAAGTCTTCCCAGAGACGCTGCCGTAATACCCTTTCCAAGTCCCGAGACCACGCCTCCGGTAACAAAAATGTATTTCGTCATAATCTGCAGATCCTTTCAACGGCCTCGAGAACATTCCCGCGGCTTCCGAATGCGCTCAGTCTGAAATAGTGCTCGCCATGGGGTCCGAAGCCCGATCCGGGCGTCCCCACCACATTGGCCTCGTCAAGCAGTCTGTCGAAAAATTCCCAGCTGGTCAGTCCGTCCGGGGTACGCAGCCAGATATACGGAGCGTTCTCGCCTCCGGCCACCTGATATCCGGCCTTCCTGAGGCCCTCGAAAATGATTTTTGCATTTTCTTTGTAATACCCGATCTGGTTCCGGATCTGCTCTTTTCCGGCCGCCGAATATACCGCCTCACCTGCCTTCTGAACAATATAAGGCGCTCCGTTATATTTGGTCCCGTGCCTTCTGGCCCAGAGAGGCCACAGGCTTTCCCCGCCTGTCTTAAGCTGCCTGGGAATCACCGTATATCCAAGCCTCAGGCCCGTAAAGCCTGCTGTCTTGGAGAAGGACCGGAATTCGACGGCGCATTCCTTTGCGCCTGCGCATTCGTAAATGCTGTGGGGGACCGCAGGATCGGAAATATAAGCCTCGTATGCCGCGTCGTACAGGATCACGCTGTCGTGTTCATTGGCATAATCCACCCATTTCTGAAGCTGATCCTTTGTGATCACGGCGCCTGTGGGATTATTCGGAAAGCAGAGATAGATCAGATCAGGAATTTCTTCCGGAAGCTCCGGAACGAAACCGTTTTCAGCCGTGCACGGCATGTACACGACTCCATCGAACCGTCCGGCCACAGAATCATACGAACCGGTTCTTCCCGCCATAACGTTGGAATCCACATACACCGGATAGACCGGATCGCAGACTGCAAAGCGGCAGTCCGGGGAAAAGATTTCCTGGATGTTGCCGCAGTCGCATTTTGCCCCGTCGGAAACGAAGATCTCGTCCGGTGAAATATCACAGCCCCGCGCCGTAAAGTCATGTTCCGCTATGGTCCTTCTCAGAAATTCATATCCAAGGTCCGGCGCGTAGCCCCGGAAGGTTTCCGCATCTCCCATCTCGTCGACGGCCGCATGCAGCGCCTCCACGACGGCCGGGGCAAGAGGCTGTGTCACGTCGCCGATGCCAAGACGAAGCACCTTTTTCTCCGGATGCGCGGCTTCGTATTCCCGTACCTTTTTTCCGATGGTGGAAAACAGATAGCTTCCCGGAAGCTTCAGATAATTGTCATTGATTTTTGCCATAGCGTCTCTCCTTCTGTAATTGTTACAGGTTTGTATAACCCATCAGATCGCGGTCGATCTCACGGGCCGCGCTTCTCCCCTCAGAGATGGCCCACACCACCAGGGACTGTCCCCTGTGCATGTCGCCAACGGCGTAGATCTTTTTCTTTGAGGAAGCAAACTCACCGGGCTTTGTCTTGACATTTGTCCGGCCGTCCGTTTCGATTCCAAAGGCCTCCGTAACATACTGTTCGCTCCCCAGGAAGCCGGCGGCTATCAGCACAAGCTGGGCCGGGACCGTGCGTTCCGAGCCTTCGACCGGGACCATCTTCATTCTTCCGGTCGTCTCATCCTTTTCAGACGAAAGAGAAACCAGTACCACTTCCTTCAGCTTCCCCTCTTCGTTTTTTACAAACTCTTTGACCGTCGTCTGGTAGACTCTCGGGTCGGCACCGAATTTCCAGATGGCCTCCTCCTGGCCATAGTCTGTTTTCAGGATCCTGGGCCACTCCGGCCATGGGTTCGAAGGAAGTCTCCCCTCTGACGGTTTCGGCATCATTTCCAGCTGGGTCACCGTATTGGCGCCAAGACGGATGCAGGTTCCCACGCAGTCGTTGCCCGTGTCTCCTCCGCCGATGACGATAACGTCCTTTCCCTTCGCCAGGTCCTCTGGATATTCACAGAACCCGCTGTCCAGGATCTTTTTGGTCACCAGTCCCAGAAAATCAACGGCAAACCAGATGCCCTCCGCGTCCCTGCCGGGAGCGGAAATGTCTCTTGGATGAGACGCGCCGCAGGCCAGTACGACGCAGTCGTAATTATCTTCCAGATCCGAGGCTGGCACCGTTTTTCCGATATCCGCGTTCACGACAAATCTTACCCCTGCCTGTTCCATCAGCTCGATCCTTCTGTCGATGATTCTCTTGTCGAGCTTCATGTTCGGGATCCCGTAGCGGAGCAGTCCGCCGATCCGGTCCTTCCGTTCGTACACTGTCACCTCATGGCCCCGGCGGTTCAGAAGCTGGGCCGTTGAAAGGCCCGAAGGACCGCTGCCGACGACCGCCACTTTTTTGCCCGTTCTTATCGGAGGCGCTTCCTCCTTCGCAAGTCCGTGGGCAAAGGCGTATTCGACGACGGCTCTCTCATTCTCCTTGGTAGAGACCGGCGCGTCGTGAAGGCCGCAGGTGCAGGCTGCCTCGCAAAGCGCCGGGCACACCCGGCTGGTAAATTCGGGAAAACTGTGCGTGACGCAGAGGCGCCGGTACGCCTCGGCCATTCTTCCCCGGTAAACAAGATCATTCATCTCAGGCACCAGATTGTGAAGCGGACAGCCGGAAGCCATGCCGCTTATCATGACGCCTGCCTGACAGAACGGAATTCCGCAGTCCATGCACCTGGCCGCCTGTTCCTGCTGCCTGCTCTGGGGCAGCTGTGCGTGAAATTCAAAAAAGTCCCTGACTCGGTCCGCCTCCAGGCGGACCGGGCCGTTCATCCGTTCATATTCCAGAAAACCAGTTGTCTTTCCCATCACGCACCTCCTACAAAGGCCCGGAAGGCTTCGATCTTTGCCGTCTCGGGGTCGCTTCCCTTCTCTTCGCTCCTGGCGATGAGCTTCAGGATCTCTTTATAATCCTCGGGAATGATCTTCTTAAAATGCGGAACATACTCAGAAAAATGTTCCAGAATCTCCCTGCCCTTCAGGGATCCGGTATACTCTACGTGTTTTTCGATGATGCGCCGGAGCTCTTCCCGCTCCGTCTTCGTCTCCAGATTTTCCATTCTGACCAGCTGCCGGTTCAGATTTTTGTAAAGCCGGTTTTCTTCGTCCAGGACATAGGCGATGCCTCCGCTCATGCCGGCCGCAAAGTTCTTCCCTACAGGTCCCAGAATGACCACCCGGCCTCCGGTCATGTATTCGCAGCCGTGTTCTCCCACACCCTCCACGACGCAGGTGGCGCCGGAATTGCGGATACAGAAGCGTTCGCCCGCCATGCCTCCGATGTAGGCCTCGCCGGACGTCGCTCCGTACAGGGCCACATTTCCGATGATGATGTTTTCCCTTGGGTCATAGCCCGCCGTTTCCGGTGCCTTGATCACCAGCTTTCCGCCGGAAAGCCCCTTTCCAAAGTAATCGTTGCTGTCGCCCGTCACGCAGAGGGTCAGGCCCGATGGAATAAACGCCCCGAAGCTCTGTCCGCCTGCGCCGGTACAGTTTACGGTAATGGTATCCTCCGGAAGACCGCCCGGATAGCGCCTGGTGATCTCGGCCCCCAAAAGGGTCCCAAACGTCCTGTCCGTATTGTCCAGCTGCAGCGAGATCGTGGATTTTGTCTTTTTATCCAGAGACTTCCTGACAGATTTATCGGAAAGAAGGATCTCCTCGTCCTTTGTATTCTCCAGATGGAAGTCATACCGGCATTCCGGATGGAAGGTGGACTGCTCTCTGTCCGCCTTCGACATATCCAGAAGGATCCCGGACAGGTCGATCCGGCCCTGTTGCTCCGACAGGTCCTCCCGGACCATCAGAAGATCGGTCCTGCCCACCAGCTCGTCCACGCTCCGGACGCCCAGGGACGCCATGATCTCCCGCAGCTGTCTGGCGATAAAACGCATGAAATTCTCGACATATTCCGGCTTTCCGGAAAACCGTTTTCTGAGCTCCGGATTCTGCGTAGCGACGCCCATGGGGCAGGTGTCCGACTGGCATTCCCGCATCATGACGCATCCCATGGTGATGAGAGGCGCCGTGGCAAAGCCGAATTCCTCGGCGCCCAGGATGGCCGCAATGGCCACGTCCCGTCCGCTCATCAGCTTTCCGTCGGTCTCGATCCGCACCTGATTTCGAAGTCCGTTGGCCACCAGGGTCTGATGGGTCTCGGCAAGTCCCAGCTCCCAGGGAAGACCTGCGTTATGGATGGAGGAGAGCGGCGCGGCTCCGGTTCCCCCGTCATATCCGGAGATCAGGATCACGCCCGCGCCGGCCTTGGCAACACCGGCCGCCACGGTCCCGACGCCCGCCTCGGATACCAGTTTTACGGAAATCCTGGCGTTTTTATTCGCGTTTTTCAGGTCATAGATCAGCTGCGCCAGATCCTCGATGGAATAAATATCATGGTGGGGCGGGGGCGAGATCAGGCTGACGCCCGGCGTGGAATGACGGGTTTTCGCGATCCAGGGATAAACCTTTCTTCCCGGAAGATGTCCGCCCTCGCCAGGCTTTGCTCCCTGGGCCATCTTGATCTGGATCTCCCGCGCACTGACCAGATAACGGCTCGTGACGCCAAACCGGCCGCTGGCCACCTGCTTGATGGCGGAGCTGCGGTCGTTGTCTGTTCCTGCGGAAAGGATTCTCTCTTCACTCTCGCCGCCCTCGCCGCTGTTGGATTTTCCGTGAAGATGGTTCATGGCGATGGCCAGCGTCTGATGCGCCTCTTCCGAAATAGAGCCGTACGACATGGCGCCGGTCTTGAACCGTGTAACGATCATGTCTTCGCTCTCCACCTCTTCAAGCGGTACGGTATTATCCGGAAGCCTGAACTTCAGCAGACTTCTCAGGTATCCGGTCTGCTCCGCATCCACCATCTCGGTATACTTTTTGAATTTGTCGTAGCTTCCTTCCCGCACCGAGGTCTGAAGCATATGGATCGTCTGTGGATTGTACCGGTGGTGCTCTCCCTGGCTCCGCTGCTTATGTCTTCCAAGGGCTGTCAGCTCCAGATCGACGGGAAGCCCCAGCGGATCGAAAGCCCGGCTATGCTGTTCATCACACCTTCTGCCGATGTCCTCCAGCGTGATGCCTCCCACCCGGCTGACCGTTCCGGCAAAATACTTTCCTATGACTTTTTCGGAAATGCCGACTGCTTCAAAGATTTTGCTTCCCTGGTAGGACTGGATCGTGGAGATTCCCATCTTGGAGGCGATCTTAACGATCCCGAACAGTACCGCTTTGTCGAAATCCTCCACAGCCGCGTAATAATCTTTTTCCAGAAGTTCTTCTTCGATCAGTTCCGCAATGGTCGCGTGAGCCAGATATGGATTGATCGCAGAAGCACCGTATCCCAGAAGCGCTGCAAAATGATGCACCTCCCTCGGTTCTCCGGACTCCAGAATCAGCGACATGGCCGTACACTTCCTTGTATCCACCAGATGTTTGTGCACTGCTGCCACTGCAAGGAGCGACGGAATGGCGACATGGTTTTCATCCACTCCCCGGTCCGACAGGATCAGAATATTGGTTCCCTGCCTGTATACCTTGTCCACCTCCACGAACAGGTGATCCATCACCCGCTGCATGGGTGTTCCTTTGTAGTACAGGGTAGAAACCTTTGAGACCCGGAACCCTTCTTTTTTGAGGTTTTCGATCTTCAGCATGTCCAGGTCGCTGAGGATCGGATTTTCGATCTTCAGTACATGACAGTTCTCCGCCTTTTCTTCCAGAAGGTTCCCGTTCTTTCCCACGTAGACCGAACGCGACGTTACAATTTCTTCCCGTTGGGCGTCGATGGGCGGATTGGTGACCTGGGCAAAGAGCTGCTTGAAATAGTAGAAAAGCGGCTGATATCTGCCAGACAACGCAGCCAGCGGTGTGTCAACGCCCATGGACCCGATCCTCTCGTTTCCTGTAAGCGCCATGGAAAGAATTCCGTCATGATAGTTTTCCCAGGTATATCCAAAGGCTTTCTGGAGCTTTTTGAGCATGTTCCGGGAAAGGGTCGGAACCTTCCTGTTTGGGATCTTCAGATCTGACAGATGCAGCAGGTTGCTGTCCAGCCATTCCCCGAAGGGCTGTCTTTTCGCATAAGTCTCCTTGATCTCGTCGTCATAAAGGATCTTTTTCTGCCTGGTATCCACGATCAGGATCTTGCCCGGATGGAGTCGTTCCTTTTTGACGATATGCTCTTCGGGCAAAGGCAGAACGCCAACCTCTGAAGACATGATCAGGCGCCCGTCGTCCATTACATAATACCTGGAGGGTCTCAGCCCGTTGCGGTCCAGGATCGCTCCCATCACATCGCCGTCCGAAAACAGAATGGACGCCGGCCCGTCCCAAGGCTCCATCATCGTCGCGTAATACTGGTAGAAGTCCCGTTCCTCCTGAGACAGCGTCTCGTTGTGCGCCCAGGGCTCCGGGATCAGGATCAGCGCAGCCAAAGGAAGCGGCATCCCGCTCATCACGAGGAATTCCAGCGTGTTGTCCAGCATGGCGGAATCCGATCCGCTCTGGGAGATGACGGGAAGCACCTTGGTCATGTCCTCGTCCGAGAACACATCCGTATGCATTGTCTCCTCCCGGGCCAGCATCTTGTCCACGTTTCCCTTGATTGTGTTGATCTCTCCGTTGTGGACGATGAGCCGGTTGGGATGCGCCCGGTTCCAGCTGGGCATGGTGTTTGTGGAAAAACGTGAATGCACGATGGCGATGGCCGACTTATAGTCCGGATCCATCAGATCCGTAAAGAAAGTCCGCAGCTGTCCTACCAGGAACATTCCCTTATAGACGATCGTCCGGCAGGAAAGCGACGGAATATAGGTGCCCTCATTACTCTGTTCGAATTCCCTGCGGATCATGTAAAGCACACGGTCAAAAGAAAGATCATCCGTCACCTCCGACGGCCTTTCGATAAAGACCTGCCGGATATCCGGCATGCATTCTCTGGCTCTGCTGCCCAGAACCGACGGATCCGAGTCCACCTTTCTCCATCCCAGGACCGAAAGACCTGCTTTTCTTGCGATGATCTCGAACATGGACTTTGCCTGGCGTTTTTTCAGGTCATTCTGCGGGAAAAAGAACATTCCCACGCCGTATTGCCTCCGCCCGGGAAGCATAATTCCGGACTTCCGCATTATCTTTGCAAAATAGTCGTGGGGAATCTGCGTCAGGATCCCGACGCCGTCTCCCGTCTTTCCTTCCGAGTCTTTTCCTGCCCTGTGTTCCAGATGCTCCACGATGGAGAGCGCATCCTTTACAAGTTCATGGCTCTCTCTTCCCTCGATGTCGATGATCGCACCGATCCCGCAGTTGTCGTGTTCAAAGGCAGGATCATAAAGCCCCTTCATTCGTATTCTTTCAAACTGATCTGTCATCGCCGGTCCCTCCAAAACTTCCTGTTCCACGTAAAAAAGGGCGCTTCAGGTCCCAAGACCCGAAGCGCCCTTGCTTCTTCAAAAAAATATCCGATCAGATACATCGCCGTTGATGTTAAGGTAATCATACATCAGCTGTTGACAAAAATCAAGACTTTTTACTTTATCCGTTTAAAGTGATGATCAGTCTGTCACGGCGCAGATCGTTATAAACGGCAGCATTCGTGCCTCTGACATCGCAAAGACGGACAACGGACGAAAGATCCGCGAAGGCCGGTGAAAGATTTTCCAGAACATTCGGATACTGCAGCAGTTTTTCAGGATGGTACAGTCTGGTCTGTTCATTTTCGAATACGGCGGTATAGAGAATATCCGCTTCCACCAGATCCTGGAAAATGTGGCTGCCGTAGGACAGCTCGGGATTATATCCGGCCCTCGATTCCGAGACTTCACATATAACGTCAAATTCGCTGATGTCGGAAAAAGCGGTGGGTACTCCCAGTTCCGGCGACGACGTTCCGACCCTTCCGGGTACGATCAGCATCATGTGTTTTCCCTGGCTGCGGTATGCCCAGTTTACAGCTCCCACGGCTCTGGCGACACGGGATTTTTCGTTGTAAGGCAGATTATAATATCCGATCGGGTCCACATAGACGATAAGATCCAGGGAAACAGCTCTGGAAAGTCCCATGGACGCGCCTTCCGATACCAGAAACAGCTGCTCCTCCGGCAGATTTTCCGGGATCATTACCTCACCGGTATCCATAAATACTTTCAGCGGACGGCATTGAAGCAGGTTGATCAGATATTCGCCCTTTGGGGAGAGGTTGATGGTAAATTCAATATCCACCGGCTGACCATATTCCGCCTGAATAACCTGCATCATGTCGTGCATGTGTCCCATGATATCCTTCCGTCTTACCAGGCCGCCGCAGGATATGAAATTAACGTCCCGTAAAATGCCCTGTTCACGGAGCCTGGCCTCCACTTCATAATCATGCTCAAGCAGCGCTTTTTTAAGAAAAAGCGGCAGTTTTTTCTCGATTCTGTCCAGCGTGATCTGTTCCAGAGTCTTGCTCTCTTTGTTTACCGTCTCCAGCTTCCGCTGCGAAAACTGGTGTCTCTCCGCCACCGTGACCGCTGTGGTCTTTTCAGGCTGATCCAGGTTTACAAGCCGCGGATAAGAACCTTCCGTCCTGTCGACGGCCGATGTTCCCAGACCCATAACAAGCCTCAGCATTCCCGCCGAAGGATCCATGCTTTTCAGAAACCGGTAGGGGCTGCAGGAGTATCCGACCCCCGCCGCACAGGGCATATAGTACTGATCATAGTGTGAGCCTGAGACCCTCTGTACCAGAAGTGACATCTGTTCGTCCCTTTCGGCGAGCCTGCGTCTTTTCCTGTAATCCAGAGCCGAAAGACTCATGGTACTGGCATAAACCTGACGGATGGCGTGCTCGAATTCCGCGAGACGTTCCTCCATGGTTCCCACATTTGCGCAGAATACAGACTCGTACTTTCCGGCAAACGCGTTTCCAAAACCGTCCTCCAGGATGCTGCTGGACCGGACGATAATGGGATCCTGGCCGTAATAGTCCAGAAGATGACAGAACTGACTCTCCATATACTCCGGGAATTTCCCGTTCATCAGATGTTCCGCGAAGGTTTCCGCCAGGGAAAAGTATCCCTCTTCGGTCCGCTGCCGGACCCGGAGATCCCAGAAATCATTTTCGACGATATAGGAATAATAGACATCCGAACCGATGAAGTAAGAATCATGGGGTTCCATGCAGATGTACAGGTCAGGCCGGATATTCTCTGTGATTTTCCGTCCCAGCAACATCCCGCAGGCCTTTCCCCCGATAAGACCGGTGCCAATCATATGATCCCTTACAAAAAAGTAATCCTCTGGATCAAAATGCTTCAGGATCATCCTGCGCATCTTTTCATCGCGGCTCATCATGATCCGGCACATTCTGGCACAGTTCTCCGTTATATCCATCCCGTTCTCGTACATCTGTCGGGAAACGCTGAAAAACCGGTCCCATGCGTCCGTATTGTGTTCGTCTCCCATTCGCTGCCGCCTGTTTACCACCTGGTAGAACCGGCTCGCGGCGATGCCGTCGAGCAGCGGTTCGACAGCGCCGGTTTCCGGATAATACCGATGCGGCAGGAACATGGTTTCTGAATTCCGGTTCCAGACCTTGTCGGGACGCACGTACACGGCTTTCGCGTCTGAAAACACATCCAGAAACAGCTGAGTAGTATCCCGGATCACCGAAACCGCCTGCAGCGAATGCTTGCCACGGATGATCGGAAAGAACGCCACGGTATCCAGCTGAAACAAAAAAGGACAGGTGACCCGGAAGAAGTTGCCCATCATCAGATCCGTGGACCAGGCGGTCTGCAGCTCCGACAGACAGTCAAACACATAAAAGGCATCCTTCCCTTCCCTTTCGATCAGATTATGGATTTCCACGGTAAACGTCTCGAACCGGTGGGACAGTTCAATCGGGACGGTGCGGACTGCCGGATTCCCTTCTGTCAGAGGCGGATGACTGGCGAACCGTACATAAATGATGTTTCTTTCGTCCCGCGCCGCCTGTTCCAGATAGGGGTCCAGAAACAGGTGGAATTCGTCAAGGTCGGAGACCCTCCAGACAACATTGTCTCCAAGTCGGATGTTGTCGAGCACTTTATCCATTTCGGGGATTCCACAATTTATCCGTTCAAATGCAGCCATATGGTTTTCTCCTTTCCAACAGCACGCAAAGCGCTTTGCAGCAGTTGGCCGGGCTGACCGGCAGCTGCTGCAAAACGCCTGATGTCCGAAACCGGTTCCTGTTTCGGTCTGATTCTGTTTATTCTACATCCTGGAGCGCCGCATGGTTTTCTTCACCGGTACGGACCTTCACGACTCTGCTGACCGGATAGACGAAGATCTTTCCGTCTCCGATATGTCCGGTGTACAGCGCTTTCTTGGCCGCCGCGATCACACTGTCCACCGGGATCGCGCTGACCACGACCTCCAGCTTGACCTTGGGAAGAAGGGTCGCGTCGATCTCGACGCCTCTGTATCTCTCGCCGGATCCCTTCTCGATGCCGCAGCCCATGACCTGCGTTACCGTCATTCCCGTCACGCCCAGATCGTTCATGGCTTTCTTCAAGGCGTCATAACGGGTCAGTTTTGCAATGATGACCACCTTGGAGATTCCGGTGCTGATTTCCGGAATACCGCTTCCGTCCGCCCGGATCACCGGAACAGCGGCATTCTTCTTTGCCTCCGAAGCCTCTTCGTAGCTGTCGGTTCCCAGGTTTGTGTTTTCATTGATGTCCATGGTCATGGTGTTGGAAATATCCATGATGGAAAAGCCCGCATAGGCAGAGGGAAGTCCGTGCTCGGTGGAGTCAAGACCCATGATCTCTTCTTCCTCTGTGACCCTGAGACCGATGGTCTTCCGGATAATGGTAAAGGCGATAAAGATGGTGACGACCGTCCATACGATGGTGACTGCCATGCCGCCCAGCTGTTTGCCAAGCTGCAGAAGGCCTCCGCCGTAAAACAGGCCTTCTGCAATTCCCGCCTTTGCAAATCCGGGAGCTGTTTCCGTGGCAAAAAGTCCTACGGCAAGAGTTCCCCAGATTCCGTTCAGCATGTGCACGGCCACGGCTCCCACCGGGTCATCCACATGGGTCACATTGTCGTTGAACCAGACGCCGAATACCACAAGAAGTCCCGAAACGGCTCCGATGACGGCCGCACCGGCACAGTCCGCCACATCGCAGGGCGCCGTGATCGCCACAAGCCCTGCCAGCGATGCGTTCAGACACATGGACACATCCGGCTTCCCGTATTTTATCCAGGTAAATATCATACAGACCACGGTCGCCACCGCAGGCGCTACGGTCGTCGCAAGAAATACAGAACCCATGGTCGGCACATCGGTCGCCGCAGCACCATTGAAGCCGTACCAGCCAAGCCACAGAATAAATACGCCAAGCGCGGCGATCACCAGGTTATGGCCCGGAAAGGCGTTGACTTTTATGACCTTCCCCTCTTTATCCCTGTCAAATTTACCGATCCTGGGTCCCAGCATCCAGGCGCCGATAAAGGCGCAGATCCCGCCTACCATATGAATGCAGTTGGATCCGGCGTAATCGTGGAATCCCCACTGGGCCAGAAAACCGCCGCCCCAGGTCCAGTGTGCCTCGATGGGATAGATGACCGCAGAGATGACTGCCGAATACACGCAGTAACTGGAAAACTTCGTCCTCTCCGCCATGGATCCCGAAACGATGGTCGCTGTCGTGGCGCAGAACACCAGGTTGAAGACAAACGACGAGTAATCGAAATTTTTGTACTGCGTAAACACGTCAAAGCTGAAGCCCCCGACAAAGCCCTTCAGAATGTTGGGGCCCATCATCAGAGACGCGCCGCAGATAAACCACATCACCGTACCGATGCAGAAGTCCATCAGATTTTTCATGATGATGTTGCCCGCGTTCTTGGCCCTTGTAAAGCCGGCTTCACACATGGCGAATCCCGCCTGCATCCAGAACACAAAGGCTGCGCCAATCAGAAACCATACCGCATAGATCTCACCGTTCAGGCCTTCCAGTGCCTTTACAATTTCCTGTGTCATACCTTCATTCTCCTTTTCATAAAAAGAGGCCGCTCCACAAAGTACCACGTCTTTGTGGGGCGGCCTGTTAACAGGTCTTACGTTATATTAATATGGTTAGGTCGCCTAAAGTCGATTACGGATTGTTTCGCGCTTACGCGCTCCCACAATCCTGCCCCACTTACGTGCAAGCACGACGTGTGGCCAGACTTTTGGCGCTGTAATCTTAATATACGGAGAACAGCAGTTTTCCGTAGCTGGGGAAGGGCCAGCATTTCTCGGAAGTCAGCATTTCGGCTTCATCCACATATTTTCTGAGCTCTTCCATCTTTGGAAGGACGTCGTCCCGGATCGCCTCCGATGTGGAAATGATATCTTCGAATCCGCCCAGCCTCTTAAGGGCTTCCTCGAGTGCTTCCACCTTCTCCAGGATCTCGTCGGTAAGCTCGGAAAGACGCTCCAGCGTGCTGATCTCATAGTTGCATTTTACATGTTCGCTGACCGATTTCATCAGGGACGTGGCCTTTGCCAGACTGTACAGATATCCCTCAATGGCCGGCAGATAGTTCTTGCGCACCATGTCCACCATGGTATGGCCTTCGATGTTTACCGTCTTGCAGTAATTTTCCAGCATGATCTCGCATCTGGACTGCAGCTCGGTGACGGTAAATACCTTGTGTGCGGTAAGCATGTCCACATTTTTCTGATCCAGAAGAAGCGGCATGGCGTCCGCGGTGGTCTTCAGGTTCAGAAGGCCGCGCACCTCTGTGGCTTCCTTCACCCATTCCTCGCCGTAACCGTTGCCGTTGAACAGGATCCTCTCATGCTTTTTGATGGTCTCACGGATCAGGTCGTGCAGCTCGCTCTCAAAGTCCTTCGCGCCTTCCAGACGGTCGGCGTACTGCTTCAGGCTCTCGGCTACCGCCGCGTTCAGCATGATGTTGCAGCAGGCGATGCTGTTGGAGGAACCAAGGGAGCGGAATTCAAACTTGTTGCCCGTAAAGGCAAAGGGTGAAGTACGGTTCCTGTCGGTGGTATCCCTGCGGAATTTCGGAAGCGAATGCACGCCGAGCTTCATGGTGACTTTCTCGGTTCCCTGATAGGGCGTATCGTTTTTGATCGCCTCCAGGACATCTGTGAGCTCGTCTCCCAGGAATACGGAAATGATGGCCGGCGGTGCCTCGTTGGCTCCAAGACGATGGTCGTTTCCGGCAGTGGCGACGGAGAGTCTTAACAGATCCTGATAGTCGTCCACTGCCTGGATAACGGCACACAGAAACAGGAGAAACTGTGCGTTTTCATGGGGTGTATCGCCCGGTGCCAGAAGGTTGACGCCGGTATCCGTCGCCATGGACCAGTTGTTGTGCTTGCCGGATCCGTTTACCCCGGCAAAGGGTTTTTCATGAAGCAGGCAGGCCAGCCCGTGTTTTCTGGCCACCTTCTGCATGATCTCCATGGTCAGCTGGTTGGTGTCTGTGGCCACGTTGGTGGTGGTATAAATAGGCGCCAGTTCATGCTGGGCGGGTGCAACCTCGTTGTGCTCGGTCTTGACAAGAATTCCCAGCTTCCACAGTTCATTGTTCAGATCTTCCATAAAGGAGATGACCCGCGGCTTGATCGCTCCGAAGTAATGATCATCCAGCTCCTGTCCTTTGGGCGGCATGGCGCCGAACAGCGTCCTGCCGGTATAGACAAGGTCCGGTCTCATTTTGAACATCTCCTCGTCGATCAGGAAATACTCCTGCTCCGGACCCACGCTGGTCCGCACATTCTTGACCTCCTTGCCGAAAAGCTTCAGCACCCGCTTTGCCTGCCGGTTCAGAGCCTGCATGGACCGGAGCAGCGGCGTCTTTTTGTCAAGGGCGTCGCCCGAATACGAACAGAAGGCGGTGGGAATACAGAGGGTATGATCCTTGATGAAGGCATAGGATGTGGGATCCCATGCGGTATAGCCCCTTGCCTCAAAGGTGGCTCTGAGCCCCCCCGACGGGAAGGAAGAAGCATCCGGCTCACCTTTGATCAGTTCCTTTCCGCTGAATTCCATGATGACGCCGCCGTCCGGAGACGGAGTGATAAAGCTGTCATGCTTCTCGGCGGTAACGCCGGTCAGAGGCTGGAACCAGTGGGTAAAATGGGTTGCCCCGTGCTCCACGGCCCAGTTGCGCATCTCCGATGCCACCGCTTCGGCAATATTTTCTTCCAGGTCCGTATTTTCGTCGATGGTCCTTCTGAGAGAGCTGTATACATCGGCCGAGAGCCTGGCTCTCATGACTCTGTCGTCAAATACAAGGGAGCCGAATAATTCCGGTACGTT
>CAMNNM010000021.1 GCA_946545425.1 uncultured Blautia sp.
CCGCCTGTTGAAGGCATTCCTTTACCAGAGGATATTCCTCCTCCCGGATCGTGCGGATGTCCATGTAAATCCGGTCTTCCACGATCCTGCCGATCACGGGCACTTCCGCCTTGCGCATTCTTTCCTGAAGCGCATCTGCGGACATCGTCCGGCTTGCTGCCGTCACGGCATACCCCGGAAGAGATGTCGTCGGCAGCGCTCCTCCGCCAACCTGTGATTTGCAATGTCTCACATCAAGCTCCAGATCATCCGAAACTCCTTCCAGCAGATGCAGAAAACTCTGCGCTCTTTTCTGACATGACTCCTCTGTTTCCGAGATCATCTGAAGAACAGGAATCCTGCCGAACACCTCGTCTTTTTTCAGGTATTCCCGCAGGACCAGCTCCAGGGCTCCGACGGTGAATTTATCCACCCGCAGCGCCCGGGTCAGCGGGTTCTTTTTCAGGCGGTCGATATAACATTTTTTTCCCAGTATAATGCCGGCCTGTGCTCCGCCAAGCAGCTTGTCGCCGCTGAAGCACACAAGATCGGCGCCTGAGCGGATTTCCTCCTGCACCAGAGGCTCCGGCTCCGCTCCAAAACGCGTAAGATCCGTCAGCACGCCGCTTCCCAGATCCTCGATCACGGGCAGGTCATATCTGTCCCCGAGCCTCCTGAGTTCCCGGACCGGCACCGATTCGGTAAACCCGACAATGCGGTAATTGCTGGTATGCACCTTCAGGATCGCCGCCGTTTTCTCTGTAACGGCACGTTCGTAATCGGAAAGCCGCGTCTTGTTGGTGGTCCCGACCTCGGACAGGAAGGCGCCGCAGGTCTTAAGGATCTCCGGAATACGGAAGCTGCCTCCGATTTCCACCAGTTCCCCCCGGGAAACAATGACTTCTTTCTCCTTTGCGATGGTATCCAGGATCAGAAGTGCGGCGGCTGCATTATTGTTGACCACCAGCGCATCCTCCGCCCCGGTCAGCCGGCAGAGAAGCGATGAAAGATGAGAATACCGTTCTCCTCTTTCACCGGTTTCCAGATCGTATTCCAGATTCGAGTACCCGCTCATCAGCTCTGCCAGCTTCTGTGCATGCGCACGTGAAAGAGGCGCCCGGCCCAGATTGGTATGCAGTATGGTGCCTGTCGCGTTAACCACCTTGCGAAAGGACGGCATGGCCTGCTCTCTGACCTGACGGCAGATTTCCGGAACAAGCTTGTGCATCTCCTGCTCTGCTCTTTCCTCGTCTTCTTGCCGGATCATCTCCCTGAGATGATCCAGCCGATGCCTGACCGCATTCATGACTTCGGCATGTCCATATTCCTGCTCAAGCTCCCGGATCTCTTCCCTTTCCAGGAGTATATCTACTTTTGGGATTTCCCGAAACAGCCGGTTCCTGTCCATTTTTCACCTCAGTCGAGAATCTAAAAGAGAGTGCCTCCGGCACTCTCTGCGCGAGCAGAATCACGCGGCGATTTTCAGTTTGCGCATGCTGCGCTGTTCTGCCTGTTTTGTACTTTGTTTTCTGGCGTGGACGTGTGAGAATCGAACTCACCCGGGACGCATACCGCCCCACACCGGTTTTGAAGACCGGGAGACACACCAGCTGCCTTACCGCCCACATACTCCCGAATACGTATGTATTTCGGACTCTAAAACTACCATGATGGTAGCATTTCCGCAGGTTTCTGTCAATCTTGCCGAAAAAAAGACCCCCGGTTCGGATGCAAGAAGGCATACACCTGCTTTACATCCGAACCGGGCAGCGATTCACACAAAACTCAGTTCCCGCACCGCTTTTATGGCTGTATCCGTTTCTTCCTCCGTATTACCATGCGAGAAGGAAAACCGCACCGCTCCCTGTGAAACGGTGCCCAGGGCCTGATGCATGAGCGGCGCACAGTGGGCGCCGGGACGGACAGCAATGCCGTACCCCTCCCAGAGCATATCTGCCACCTCGGAAGAATCGTAGTCCCGGATATTCAGGGATACAATGGGGCAGCGCTCCCAGGCATGAAAGTCCCCGTATATCGTGATCCCCGGCACAGAACATACGCCTTCATAGAAACGCCGCGCCAGAGAAAGCTCTCTTTCCCGCAGCCGGTCGATTCCATGGCTTTCTATGTATTCCACCGCAGCCAGAAGGCCGGCGATGCCGTGTCCGTTCAATGTTCCGGCTTCCAGAGCCGTGGGCATCTCCCGGGGCTGTGCTTTACTGTAGGTCTGAACACCGGTGCCTCCGGACTTGAAGGTACGGATCCCGACGCCTTTTCGTACGATCAGGCCGCCGGTGCCCTGGGGTCCCAGCATTCCCTTGTGCCCGGTAAAGCAGAGAACATCAATGTTCATCTGTTCCATATCGATTGGAAAGACCCCGGCGGTCTGCGAAGCGTCCACAACAAACAGTATTCCCTGTCTGCGCGCAGTCTCCCCGATCCGGGCAATATCCACCAGATTCCCTGTCAGATTTGATCCGTGGGTGCAGACGATCAGCTTTGTATTTTTACGGATCAGATTTTCAAACTCCCCACAGGATATCCGGCCTTTTTTGTCGCTCTTTACAAAGGAGAGCTCAGTGCCCCGCTCCTGCAGTTCATAAAGAGGACGGAGCACGGAATTGTGTTCCAGCTCCGTCGTGATCACATGGTCCCCGGGCGACAGGATCCCTTTCAGGGCGATATTCAGCGCTTCCGTGGAATTGCAGGTGAAGACCACCTGTCTGGGATCCTCTGCATGAAAGAACCGTGCCAGGGCTTCTCTTGCCTCATAGATGGTCCGCGACGCGCCCAGCGTGGCTTCGTGGGCGCCGCGGCCGGCGTTTCCAAGGCTTGTCATTGCCGCCGTCACCGCTTCCACAACCCGGGCAGGCTTATGGAGAGTCGTTGCCGCGTTGTCCAGATAGATCATGATTTTCTCTATTCGATGGTCAGTTCAAAAAAGTCATCCTTCTCTGCTGAAGTGACCTTTTTCCCTTTTGACTTTGCAAACTTCTCAACATTCGTTTTCTGTACCGGTTCGGAAACCAGCACCTTGACCGGTCCCTGTGTTGTCTTCAGTGCCTCTGCCGTCAGCATGATCGGCTCCGGACAGGAAAGTCCTCTTGCATCAACCTGTTTCATATCTTTATCCCCTCTTTCTGTGTTCTGCCTGTCAGGCCTTGTCCCTCTTCTGCGTAAATCCGATCACGAATAACAGAATAATACAGATTACGACGGCAACTCTTCCGTTCGTGGAAAGACCGCCCATCACCAGCTCGCCGGCTTCGTTCTTTGCAGTGCCGGAAGCGGCAAGACCGAAATTGTGGCACAGAGCTGCGCCAACAAACATTCCCAGAACCGTGACGGCCGAGTCGCAGGAACCCTGCCCCGCGAGGATCAGCTGGCGAAGCGGACAGCCGCCCGCAAGAACGGCAGCAAAGCCCACCGTATACATTCCCAGAATGTTCCACAGATGCTGTGAATGCGCGATGACACCCGGCACATCAAACCCGGCGTTGAAGCGTCCGGTTGCAAGGTTGAATACCAGCATGGACACAAACAGTCCCACGATCACCAGAAGCAGATCGATGTTTCCCATCAGGAAGACGTCACGGATGCTTCCGGCAAAACACATACGGGATCTCTGGGCAAGGGCTCCGAACACAAGACCTGCCGCCAGGGCAAGAAGCCAGGGCGCATGCTTGCTGCCCGGACCCGCCTCACTGACCTTCATAAGAGAAGTGCAGAGAGAGATCACAAGAATAGAGACGGCGAGCAGAGAGATCACCCCGCCGCTGGCCGCATGGGTCGACTGGGCTCTTCCAAGGCTGAATCCGTTCTTCAATGCCAGAACGCCGGTTCCGACGCCGGCGATAAAACCGATCAGTGCAACGTACGCATTCAGGTCGCCGGCGGACATGCGGATCACCATTCTGAGCGGGCAGCCGAGAAAAGCCAGGGCACCGATCATGATGATCATTCCCAGAAGAAAACGGATCATCGGCGAAGAACCTGCCGTAGACCGGTATTCCTTTGTGACGACAGAAATAATGAAAGCTCCCAGGATCAGTCCCACGATCTCGGGCCTTGCATACTGCACCGGTGCAGCCGAGTGGAAGCCCATGGCTCCCGCGGTATCGCGGATGAAACAGGCAATACAGATTGCCATGTTCGCGGGATTTCCGAATGCGGCCAATAATGCCGCGAGGCATCCGCACAGGACTCCCGCAATTGTCAGTTTACTTTTTGAAAATGTGATGTTCATTTCCATTCCCCCTTCTTTTGAGCAGCATTTACATCTGCCTGGTACATTAATAATAATATAACCAGAATTTTCGGTCTAATGGAAATAACCAATCACATCATTTATTTATAGAAATCTTCTATAAAAGCTGCATTGCAGCTCCGTGGATCATCTCGGAAAATGTCGGATGCGGATGGATCACAGATGCCAGATCCTTTACCGTCAGACCTTTCAAAATGGCAAGCGCCGCCTCTGAGATCAGATCCGTGGCTCTGGGACACACCATCTGCACGCCCAGAAGTCTGAGCGTCTCTCTGTCCGCCACCAGCTTTACGTAGCCGCTCCCGGCAGCTTCGATCGTACACCTGGCGTTTGCCCCGGTAAGGTATTTCGCGCAGACCACGTCCATGCCGGCCTCTTTTGCAGCTTCCTCGGAAAGACCGGCCGATGCGGCTTCCGGAGACGTGTACACACAGCTGGGGACTACGGACACATCGACCGGAAGCGGCTTTCCGTCGATCGCGGCAGCCACGTTGACTCCCTGCGCCTCTGCCACATGGGCAAGCTGAATATTTCCGGCTTTGGCGTCGCCGATCACATACAGATGGGGAATGCTGGTACGGCCGGCTTCATCGCCCACGATCGCCCCGCGGTCTGTTTCCGGCCCGGTCCCGTCTGCAAACAGTCCTTCCGTATCGGCTCTGCGTCCGGCTGCCATCAGTACTCCCTGTGCGGTAACGGAAATGCTGCTGCCCTTCCTGTCCGTGTACGTCACGGTCATGTTCCCGGGTTCTCCCGTAATTTCGGACACCCGGGCTCCTGTTTCGATCTTTACCCCGCTTTTTTTCAGCGGCATGGCGATCCGCTGGGCGCTTTCCTTGTCCATCAGGGGAAGGATCCGGTCCATGGCTTCCAGAACGGTCACCTCGGAACCGATATTCCGGTAAATGCAGGCGCACTCCATGCCGACGACGCCACCTCCGATGATGATCAGAGAATCAAATTCAAGTCCGCCGCCCTCCAGAAGATCATCGCTCGTATATACTCCCGGCAGATCTCTTCCCGGAATGGGCGGGCAGGATACACGGGATCCGGAAGCTATGACAATATCCTCTGCTTCGTAGATTTCACCTTCACAGGTAATCTGCCCCTTTCCGGTTACCACGGCCTTTCCTGTCACCACGGTCACCTTTGCCGTTTTCATCTGGCGGGCGACACCTTCCCGGAGCCTGTTTACCACATTGTTCTTGTATTCCTGCATCGCTGCAAAGTCCAGACTGACCTTTTCCGCCGTCACCCCGACAGAGCTTCCCGCTTCCATCTCCCGGTATAGAAAAGCCGTATGAAGCAGCGCCTTGGTGGGGATGCACCCCCGGTTCAGGCACGTTCCCCCCAGCTGGTTCTTTTCAAACAGAACCACCGTTCTTCCGGTGCCGGCAATGGCCTGCGCCGCCGTATAGCCGCCAGGTCCTCCGCCGATCACCGCTGCATCAAATTTCATCCATTTCCTCCCATCAATAACGCGGCAATGTCCTCCGCTTCCGGTCCGGTCTCTTCTCCCTGAAGGAGTGCGTAAAGGAGTGATGCATGTTCCATCCTGCAGCCCTTCAGCCGCTCCGGTACCGATGCCAGATACTCCGCCGAAAGTCCGTCGGAAAACAGGGCGGCGTCCGTGATCCGCCCCTGATCTACCGAATATCCCAGGCAGACGGATCCCCAGGAAAAACGTTTTTCAATCCACTCTTCCATGGTTTTTCCTCTTCCGTATGTCCATCCGGGATCCGAATATCTGCGCTCCTTCTCACGGATCTCTGCTTCCGGAAGCTCCGTCTCCGAAAGCTCCTGCAGAGGCAGGCCGTAAAAGGCGGAGTACGCATCTGCAAGGGCCTTTTTCAGGTCCTGCGGCGTAAGATGCGGCTTCAGGTTTTTCAGATTGATCACCCGTGATCTTACCGACCGCACGCCCTTATGCGCCAGCTTCTCCTGTGGTACGTTCAGATAGCGCTCCAGCGCCGTCATGTCCACATCCAGCATCAGTGTGCCGTGGTGAAAGCACACATTCCTCCCCCGGAAGTATGCGTGCCCCGAAAACTTTTTCCCCTGAACCGTCAGATCGTTCCTGCCGTTCTTTTCGGCATCAATTCCCAGACTTCTCACCGCATCCAGGATGATCCGTGTCTGGCATTCCACGTCAAAGTCTTCTTTGCAGGCGAGGAACGTAAAATTTACGTTCCCCGCATCGTGATAAACCGCCCCGCCCCCGGAAAGTCTCCGTACCAGAAAGCCTCCGTCTGCCAGGAGCGTCTGTACCCGGCATTCTGCGTACGGGTCCTGGTTTCTTCCGATCACAACCGTATGCCGGTTCTGCCACAGATACAGAATCCCCTCATCTGGTCCGGTCCGGGACATCAGGACCTCTTCCAGCGCCAGATTATGCCGTGGATCCGTTCCGTCCGTATTCAGCAGGCAAAGCTTGTTCAGCATTTCATTTTCCTCAGGATAATTCTTTTACAGGACGATTTCTTTTTCAGAACAATTTCCTTTTCAGAACTGATAACGCAGCACCGGTTTTCTTGCAGCGGTCACCTCGTCCGGCCGTCCGATGGGACAGCTGTGAGGCGCCTGATGCAGGCTCTCCGGATCCGTATCTGCTTCCTCCATGATCTTCAGGAATATTCCGGCAGCCTCGTCGAGAGTTTCCGGACTTTCCGTCTCGGTCGGCTCCACCATCAGCGCCTCATGTACGATCAACGGGAAATACATCGTAGGCGGATGGATCCCGAAATCCAGGAGTCTCTTGGCCACATCCATGGCGGTGACGCCCTTTTCATGCGCCTGCCGCTGCAGCGTCATGACAAATTCATGCATGCAGAGGGTATCAAACGCCATGTCATACACGCCCGAAAGCTTCTTCATCAGATAGTTTGCGTTCAGTACGGCTCCGGCCGACGCTTCCGGAATTCCTTCTTTTCCGAGGGTGCGGATATAGGTCAGTGCTTTTACGACCACCAGGAAGTTTCCGTAGAAGCTCTTCACCCGGCCCATGGAGTTTTCCGGAACAAAGAATTCAAAATGATCCTCTTCCTTTTTCACCAGCGGCGCCGGCATGAATTGTGTCAGGAATTCCTTACAGCCCACCGGCCCGCTGCCGGGACCGCCGCCGCCGTGAGGCGCAGCAAAGGTCTTGTGCAGGTTCAGGTGCACGCAGTCGAATCCCAGGTCCCCGGGACGCACATGTCCCATCACGGCGTTCAGGTTGGCGCCGTCGTAGTAGCAGAGTCCGCCGGCCTGATGCACGATCTCCGTGATCTTCAGGATATTCGGATCGAACAGTCCCACCGTGTTGGGATTCGTGAGCATCAGTCCTGCCGTGTCCGGACCGACCGCCGCCCTCAGGGCGTCAAGGTCCACGCCGCCGTTTTCATCCGATTTGACCGAAATCACTTCAAAGCCCGCCATGGAAGCCGACGCCGGATTCGTGCCGTGGGCGGAATCCGGAACGATGATCTTGTTCCTCTCCTTATTTCCGTTATGCAGGTGATAGCTCCGGATCAGCAGAAGCCCGGTATACTCTCCGTGGGCGCCGGCTGCCGGCTGAAAGGTCATGGCGTCCATGCCCGTGATTTCCTTCAGCAGCTGCTCTGTCTCGTAGAGGACCTCCATGGCACCCTGTACGCTTTCCGGTTCCTGAAGGGGATGAATTCCCGTAAATCCCGGAAGAGCCGCGGCTTCTTCGTCGATCCTCGGATTATATTTCATGGTGCAGGACCCCAGCGGATAGAATCCGTCATTCACGCCGTGGGTCTGTTTTGCAAGCTCGGTGTAATGTCTGCCAAGATCCACCTCGGAGATCTCCGGAAGATGGAGGGGCGCCTTGCGAAGAAGGCTCTCGTCAAAAGCTGCCGTCTCTACGTCGCAGGGCGGAAGAATGCAGCACTGTCTGCCTTTGCGGCTTCGTTCAAATAAAAGCTTCATTTTCCGCACACCTCCTTCACGATGGACACAAGTCTGTCGATATCCGCCTTGCTGTTGCACTCGGTACAGCACCAGAGGATACCGCCGTCCACCGGCAGACCTCCTAAAATGTCCTGCTTTGCCAGCGCAGCCAGAAGCTTACCTGAATCCACAGGGCAGTCCGTCAGAAACTCATGGAAGAACGGTCTTTCCCCGGACAGGATATGGAAGCCCAGTTTTCCAAGTTCTGCCGCAAGATAACGGGCATGGGCCGCGCAGCTCTCTGCTGCCCGGTACAGCCCCTGCGGTCCCATGGCAGCCAGGTAGACCGACGCGGTCATGGCGCAGAGCGCTTCGTTGGAGCAGATGTTGGAGGATGCTTTTTCTCTGCGGATATGCTGCTCTCTTGCCTGAAGCGTAAGAACAAAGCATCTTCTGCCTTCCTTGTCGGTGGTCTCACCCACGATCCTGCCGGGAAGCCTGCGCATCATCGCCTGGCGGCAGGTCATGAAACCAAGATACGGGCCGCCGAATGCAACCGGCATTCCAAGAGGCTGTCCCTCGCCCACCGCGATATCGGCGCCCAGTTCTCCCGGCGTCTTTAAAAGACCAAGGGAAATGGGGTTCACGCCCATGACGGCTTTGGCTCCGGATTCGTGGATCACAGGGATCAGACTCTCCATGTCCTCGATCACGCCGTAATAATTGGGGCTCTGAATGTAGACCGCCGCAGTATCTTCGGTAAGCGCGTTTTTCAATTCCCCGGGATCAGTTGAGTACTCCCGTGCCGGGATCACGGTCACGGGGACGTTCCGGCTGCCGCAGTAAGTCTTCACAGTCTCGATGACCTGCGGATTTGCCGTGCCGGAAATGATCACACGGCTTCTTTTTCGTTCCTGACACATCAGTACAGCCTCGGCAGCCGCCGACGCTCCGTCATAAACGGAAGCGTTGGAGACGTCCATGCCTGTCAGTTCGCACATCTGTGTCTGATATTCAAAGATCGACTGCAGCACGCCCTGGCTGATCTCCGCCTGATAGGGCGTATAGGCGGTCAGAAATTCTTCTTTTCCCGTTACCGATTTTACGATTGCGGGGATATAGTGGCGGTAGGCTCCCGCGCCGCGGAAAACACTGCGGAATACATGATTTTTTCCGGCCAGTTCTTCCATATGCCGGCTGACCTCCATCTCGCTCATTCCTTCCGGAATGTCAAGAGAATGCAGCCGCACTTCTTCCGGCACGACATCGTAAAGCTGATCCATGGACGAAAGACCTATGGTCTTCAGCATCTCCTGCCGCTCTTCCCCCGTAGAGGGAATATAGCTGCCCATGTCAAGCCTCCTCTTCTGCCACGACTTTTTCGTATCCTGCCGCGTCAAGCAGTTCTTCCTGTTCTGTCACATCGCGCACCTTGATGAGCCAGGCACCATACGGATCCTCGTTCACCAGCGCCGGATTGTCCTGCAGTTCTTCATTGATCTCGGCCACAACGCCGGACACGGGACTGTAGACATCCGAAACCGCCTTGACCGATTCCACGTCCGAAAACGCTTCGCCGACGGAAACCTCGTCTCCCTCTTCCGGAAGGTTGATGAATACAATGTCGCCCAGCTCGCTCTGTGCATAATCGGTGAGGCCGATGACAAACAGACCGTCTTCCTCTTTTACCCACTCGTGTGTCTTTGAATATTTCAGTTCTGCCGGAATTACTGACATGCCTTTTTCCTCCATTTTCTTTCTGAATTCTGGTTTCTTTTATTCTGATCCGCAGTTCTTGTTCCTGCGGCCTTCAGCAGTATGTTTTACGCCCTTTTGTAGAAGGGGAGCGGTATGGTCTTTACCTCCACTCTCCGTCCGCGGACGTCTGCCTGCAGCTCCGTTCCTTCTGATGCATACGCCCTCTCCACCAGTGCCATGGCAACGGGTTTTCCCAGATACGGACAATGGGTGCCGGACGTGGTCACACCCACCTTCCGGTCATTTACATAAAGGTCCTGGTGTTCCCGCACGATTCCCCGTCCGGTGACTTCAAGACCGACGCGCACTCTTTTGGGTTCTCCGGCTTCGATCAGGGCATCCCGTCCGATAAATTCCTCTTTTCCGAGCTTTACCGCAAACCCGAGTCCCGACTCCAGCGGTGAAATGTCTTCGTCCAGCTCATGTCCGTAAAGCGGCATTCCAGCCTCCAGGCGGAGGGTGTCTCTTGCACCGAGTCCGGCGGGGATCAGTCCCTCGTCTCTGCCGGCTTCTCTCAGCACCTTCCAGAGATGTACGGCATTCTCTTTTGCCGTATAGATCTCATATCCCAGCTCTCCCGTATAGCCGGTCCGGGAGATCATGCATTTCATTCCGTCGATCTCTGCTTCCGGCACCAGAGTGTAGTATTTTGCCGGAATCCTGTCCTGGGGAACCAGCTTTGCCAGGATCTCCGGTGCCTTCGGACCCTGCAGCGCCACCTGGGCGATATCGTCAGAGATATCCTCGCATACCGTATCTTCCAGAAGATTTGCCTTCATATGGGCAAAGTCTTTTTCGCGGTTTGCGGCATTGACAACGGCCAGGTACCGTTCTTCCCCCAGCTTGCACACCACCAGATCGTCGATGGTCCCGCCATGCGCATTGCAAAGGATACCGTAACGTACCTTATAGAGCGGCATGTTGGTGTAGTCGTTGCTGATCAGATGATTCAGCGTTTTCAGAGCGCCCGGTCCCGTAAACAGGATCTCTCCCATATGGGAAACATCGAACAGGCCGGCCTGCTGCCGTACTGCCATATGCTCTTTGATCACACCGGTCTTGTACTGAACCGGCAGGAGATACCCCGCAAAGGGAACGATCTTGCCTCCTTCTTCCACGTGGATGTCGTATAACGGTGTCTTTTTTTCCATAAAGCCCTCCCTTTCTCCCATTACAACGCAAAAGGGCATGGATACAGTTTTACTTGTATCCATGCCCCTGTTACTGACCTGAAAGATTCTCCGCTTTTATGCGGATTGCCTCGTTGGTGCGCTGTTGCAGCGCTCTCCAGAGTTTCGTCCGGAACTGGTCTTTCTGCCTGAGAGTTTTTGCTGCCCCTTCGGCGCCGTAAAAAAGCACGCGGTCTCTCCCAGCTCCTTCGTCCGAAATTTGCAGTTGTCAGGCTGCTGCCGGATGGTGTTTCTCCGGCTCTTTGTATTCGATATTATACTCCGAAAACCGTTATCCGTCAAGAGCGCCAGGGCTTCTGCTTCCGCTCCCCGGCATCAGCATCTGCTCCAATCCAGAATGACAGGTCTTTTTCCTGTCAGCTCAAAGCTCCTCTCATCGGGCTGTGAGGTTCCCACATACAGGCGGAAATGGTCTCCTCCGCTGATCCGCTCTCCCTCGGAATTCACGACGGTACAGGTCTCCTCATCCAGCCGGATGACCACCTCCGCCTCTCCGTCTGCAGGGACCACCGTCCTGGCAAATCCGCAGAGACGCGGATGCAGAGGCCTGTCGGTGCTTTCGAAGCAGTCCACGTAAACCTGGACCACCTCCCCGGCCGCAACGGAGGAATGATTGACGAGCCGGGCCGTCACCGAAAGGCCGTCTGCCGAAATGTCCGCCGAAACGGTTTCCACGTCGCCATAGGTCAGTCCGTATCCAAATGGATACAGCGGCTTCTGTTCCAGATACCGGTATGTCCTGCCCTTCATGGAATAATCCTTGAAGTCAGGAAGTTTATCTTCATTATGATAGAAGGTCACGCAGAGTTTTCCGGAGGGCGAGACATCGCCGAACAGGATTTCTGCCAGGGCCTTGCCTCCCCTTGCCCCCGGATACCAGCACTGAAGCACTGCGTCGAAATTCCGGTCCGCGTATGTCAGATCGATGGCACTTCCGGCGATCAGGCAGAGGATCACGGGTTTCCCGGTTTTCGCGAGGGCTTCCATAAGATCTCTCTGCGGCTTCGGAAGCAGAAGATCCAGTTTGTCACCGGATGCATAGCTGTTTCCGGTATCTCCCTCTTCTCCCTCCAGTGTCTCGTTCAGTCCGACCACCAGCACGACCACATCCGAATTCTCGGCAACGATCTCCGCTTCCGAGATCCGGTCATTTTTGAAAGCCAGCTTTTCCACCCGGTCATCCTGCAGATGAGAGCCTTCTGAATACAGAACGCGGATGTCATCTCCTGCCATGTGCAGGATTCCGTCAAGCGGCGTTATATATTCTGTCGCGGTGCCGTGATAATTTCCCACCAGAGCCTCGCGGCTGTTGGCGTTGGGACCGATCACGCCGATGGTATGGACCTTATTTCTGTCAAGCGGAAGGATGCCGTTGTTCTTCAGAAGAACGATGCTCTCCCGGGCAGCCCTCTCGGCAACGGCCAGATGCTCCGGCGACTCCACCACCGTATAGGGGATGGCGTCGTATTCCGTCTCGTCGAACAGGCCCAGCAGATACCGGGTCGTAAACAGATGGACGGCCGCTTCCTTAAGTCTCTCCTCCGGGACCATTCCCAGCTTCCAGGCCGTGTACATGCACAGATAGGTATCTCCGCAGTTCAGATCGGTACCGTTGTTCATGGCCAGGGCCGCAGACTCTTCGGGAGATTTTGTCACCCGGTGACCCTCGTGCAGGTCCCGGATCGCCCAGCAGTCCGAAACCGTATGCCCCTCAAAGCCCCACTTTTCCCGCAGGGTCTCGATCAGAAGCTCGTGATGGGCGCAGGTCGGCACGTCATTCAGCCGGTTATAGGTGGACATGACCGCCTCGACTCCCGCCTTTGTCACCAGCTTTCGGAAAGCAGGAAGATAAGTTTCTTCCATATCCTTTTTACCGGCCTTCACGTTAAAATGATGACGGATCGCTTCCGGCCCCGAGTGCACCGCAAAATGCTTTGCGCAGGCGGCTGCCTTCATATACTCTCCGTCTCCCTGCACGCCCCGTACAAAGGCGGCGCCCAGGGTTCCCGTCAGATAAGGATCTTCGCCATAGGTCTCCTGGCCTCTTCCCCATCTGGGATCACGGAAAATGTTGATATTCGGGGACCAGAAGGTCAGTCCCTTATAGATGTCTCTGTCTTCCTTCCGGGAATACATGTTGTATTTTGCCCGGCCTTCTTCTGAAATAACACTGCCGATCTCACGGCTCAGTTCTTCGTCAAAGGCGGCCGCCATGCCGACTGCCTGGGGAAAGCTGGTAGCAGTTCCTGCCCGTGCGACGCCGTGAAGAGCTTCTCCCCACCAGTTATAGGCCGGGATTCCAAGACGCTCGATGGCAGGTGAATTGTAACGCAGCTGGGAGACCAGCTCCTCCATAGTCATTTTTGAAACAAGCTCTTCGGCTCTTTTTCTTGCTGCTGTTCTGTCCATAAGCCTCCCCTTTCACCGGAAACGGACAGTCCGTTTTCTTGTTGTCCGGTTTCAGCCTTTTACCGCACCCGTTGTAAGTCCGTCTACGATCTGATTGCTGAACATGGTGTAAACGATGATCGTCGGAATGATCGCGATAAGAATCGCGGGGAACATTTTGTGATACGCACTCTCGTAAGGAGATACGAACTTCGTCAGGGCCACCGGAAGCGTCTTCTTGTTGCTGTCGGTAATAAATACCAGGGCAAGCAGCAGCTCGTTCCAGTTGGCGACAAAGGTCATAAGTCCGGTTACAAACAGACCGGTTCTTGACAGCGGCAGCGCGATCTGGAAAAAGATCTTGTAAATCGAGCATCCGTCGATACAGGCAGACTCCAGAAGCTCATTCGGTATGCTGCGGAAGAATCCGGTCATGATATAAACCGAAGTCGGCAGCGAGAATGTCAGGTACGGGAGGATCAGCCCCCACAGACTGTTATTCAGTCCCAGATTTGCGAACCGTACGAAAAGCGGGATCAGTACGCAGTGGACCGGGATCATCATACCTACCAGAATGTAGATCATGGCTGCTCCTGAAAGCTTCCAGCGCATGCGGCCGATGGCAAATGCCGCCATGGATCCGATGAACATGGTAAGCAGCAGCGTGACCACGCAGACAAAGAGAGAATTCAGCATGGCGATGCCGAGCTTGCCCGCGCTCCAGGCCACCTGATAGTTTTCCCAGTGGAATTCTTCAGGCAGCGCAAAGGGAGATTTGTAGATCTGTGCTCTGGTCTTCACCGAGGATATGGCGATCCAGATGAGCGGAGCAATGTAAATGACAACCATAAAGCAGAGGAACAGGTAGATGATGATCGTCGAAATCTTGATCGGTTTTCTGTTTTTCGTCATGTCTTCTCCCCTCCTCTCACATCTCATAGCTCTCGGTCTTGAAGATCCGGTTGATGATCGCCGTAGCCAGCAGGCAGAGCACGACAAGGATCAGGCCGATGGCGCTGGCTCTGCCATAGTGATTGCCGCCCTTTGACGAGAAGCCTGTCCTGTACAGGTAGGTCGCCAGAACGTCCATCTTCAGGTTTTCCGTTTTATCTCCCAGCATCGAATAGATCAGATCGAAGAATTTCAGCGAGCCTATTGCGTTCAGGCTCATTGCCGTTCCGATCATCGGCTTCAGAAGCGGAAGGGTTATATAACGGAAAGCCTTCGGCTTCGTGGCGCCGTCGATATAGGAAGCCTCGTACAAAGATTTGCTGATTCCCGAAATCTGGGCCATATAAAGCATCATCGACTGTCCTACGTACTGCCAGAGTGCTACGAACGCGATAACCCACATCGGCAGGGTGATAAAGCCCGAAGTCGAATACAGCCATCCCGGCCCTTTGATCCCGAAGCCTTCCAGAACGTTATTGATACCGATCTTGGCGTGGAACAGGAATGCCCACAGAAGACCAAGCGCTGCCGAGGAAAGTACACACGGCATATAGATGACGTTCTTGAAGAAATTGCGTCCTTTGGTAATATTGGTCAGCAGTCCCGCCAGCAGCACGCCCATGATCAGCTGCGAAACGCAGGAGAATACCAGGAAGAACATGGAATTTTTGAACGCGATCCGGATCGTCGGATCCTTTGCCAGCCATCTGAAATTCTTAAGTCCGCTGAATGTATACGACCGGGTGACCTTGCTGTAATCACACAGAGCATAGTAGAACGAAGTCAGAATCGGGATAAACAGGACTACCGTAAAAAGGATCAAAGCAGGTGCGACGAAAAGAAATATCGCAACTTTGTTTTTCAGCAATTTATCCATATAACCGCCCCTTTTTTACTTTGTATAAAAAACGGGACTGTCATTTCGACAGCCCCGTATGAGATACACAGTACTTATCTGTAGCCGTTCTCAGCATACCAGTCTTCGACTGCCTGGAAAGCTTCTTCCGGTGTCTTCTCGCCCTGGAAGATCGCTACCATCTGATTGTCGAAATAGGATCCGGCGTCAGAGGAAACCAGGGACTCATTGTAGAATCCGAATGTACCGGTAGCATTTTCGAAGATATTCATAACGTCTGCCAGCTGTGCCGGTGCGACGCTTACATCGTACTCAACGTTCGTTACAGGAATCTTGCCGCCGACTTCTGCGGTATACTTCTGAGCAGTGTCATCGGTGAAATACTTCATCAGAGCAACGCATGCTTCCGGATACTTGGTCTTGGAGCTCATTGCCAGAGAGTCGGATTTTGCGATGATCCTGTTGGGATCGTTTCCGCCTTCGATGGCCGGGAACTGGAACACGCCGCACTTCTCTTCGAAGTCGGGGTTCGCGCCGTTCATCTGGCCGATCGCCCAGGAACCCTGGATCAGGATGGCTGCTTCTTCAAAGTACAGAGCCGCGGTAGCGTCGTCGTTGGAATCGCCTGCTGCGGTCTCCTGGAAATACTGGGAGAGCTCTTTCAGCTTCTCGCCTGCCGCGATGCACTTCTCGTTGTTCCAGCTCTCTTCGCCTGCATTGATTGCTGCAAGATCAACGCCTTCTCTGTCGCAGAGATATCCGGCCAGCATCGACAGGCACCATGCGGTACCGGCGCTGATGGTGATCGGGGTGTATCCGGCATCTTTGATCTTCTGGCAGACGTCCAGGAGTTCGTCATAGGTCTTCGGAACTTCCACGCCTGCTTCCTCAAAGATCTCCTTGTTGTAGAAGACACAGGCTGCTGCAGTGTTAAGCGGAACCGCATAAATCTTTCCGTCGTAGGTCTGCTGTGCGAATACCGCGTCGCCCGCGAAGGTGTCTTTCCAACCGTCTGCTTCCAGATACTCATCGAGCGGAGCTGCAACGCCGGGTGCAACATAGTCGGTAAGATTCGGACCCGGGCTTACGATGAAGACATCCGGTGTCTGATCTGCGTCTACCAGAGCGTTCAGCTGAGTATAGTACTCTTCGAGCTGTGTAGTGATCGGCGTTACATGATATACACCTTCGTAATCCGCATTGAAGCGGTCGATGACTTGTTTGAATCCCTTTGTGATATTGTCTTCGGAAGCTTCCAGGTCATCCCAGAACATCCAGGTGATTTCCTGTACTCCGTCATCTGCCATTGCGGTAAACGGCATTGCGACGCTTGCGATGGTGCTTGCCGCCAGAGCTACAGACATAACAGCTGCTAAACCTTTTTTCTTCATGTGTCCTTCCTCCTTGTAAAGCAAAATGGGTTTCCGTATTCAGACAACGCCTCGTTATCCGAACAGTTTTTTGTTTACTCCGTTTTCTTGCTGAAATTACTGTATCAAAAAAGTCGTGCCTTTGCTTCTTAATTCTTGCCTTTTGATTATCAATTATTGCTCTTAATTTTGAGGCATCACATCACTTTTATCTAATTTTCATAAGAAACCTCCGCCGTATTTGTGCATATATTTCAATCCGCAACGAAACAAGGTCTGTTTTGTGCATTTTTTGACAGGTATGCTTTGAATTTTCAGATTTCCAATTGACAAGGAACCGCAATTATTTTATGCTATGGATGTTACCAGTTTATACATTTTACAGAAAGGCAGATCCAAATGATCGAGCATCTGAAAGGAATCTACGAGGAAGTCGAGTATAAAGATGATTCGTATATCATGCTGTACGACAACACGGATTTCGAGGCATACCCGAGGCACTGGCACACCTCGCTTGAGATCATTCTTCCCACCAGAGGGGTCTACCGGATCCAGGTAGACAACCAGTGGTACTCTCTTCGCGAAGGCGATCTTCTGTTCATCTGCCCGGGTGCGCTCCACAATATGGATGCCTGTGAAGGAGAACGTTATATTTTTCAGGCGGAGCTTTCCTCCGTATCACGGCTCAGCTCGGCCGAAGCCTTCATGACCATGCTGTATCCCGGAATTCTTATAACTCCGGAGCTCTTTCCAAATACCTATGAGCAGTTTTACCGGATCCTGAACGAGATCGTCAACGAATATCACAGCAGCGTGATCTACTATGATATCGCGATCCACGCAAAAATTCTCGAGATCATCACTCTGCTCAGCCGTCAGCTTGCGGCTGTCAACCGCGCCCCCGGCGTCACCGGCAGCAAGCAGAAGGAATATCTCGAGAAATTCATGAATGTATGCAATTATATCACCGAGCATTGTACCGAGGACCTTGACCTCGAGACCGTGGCGGCCCGCACAGGATACAGCAAATACCATTTCAGCCGTCTGTTCAAGCAGTTCACCAATGTCAATTTTTATAAGTTCCTGAATCAGAAGCGTGTCGAGAATGCGGCTCGTCTCCTGGTCAATCCGCAGATACCGGTCACCGAAGTTTCGCTGGCATCCGGTTTCAGCAGTCTTTCTTCTTTTATCCGGATGTTCAAGCTGATCAAGGGCTGTACGCCGTCGGAGTACCGGTCGATGTATAACCTGTAA
>CAMNNM010000022.1 GCA_946545425.1 uncultured Blautia sp.
CCGCATCTGTTCATTATCATCGACGAGTTTGCCGAGCTCAAAAAGGAAGAGCCGGACTTCATGAAAGAACTGATCAGCGTCGCGCAGGTCGGACGAAGCCTTGGCGTGCATCTGATCCTGGCGACGCAGAAGCCGAGCGGAACCGTCGACGACAACATCTGGAGCAATTCAAAATTCCGTCTCTGTCTGAGAGTACAGGACAGGCAGGACAGTAACGACATGCTGCACAAGCCGGACGCGGCGTATATTACCCAGGCCGGCCGCTGCTATCTGCAGGTGGGCAACGACGAGGTTTACGAGCTGTTTCAGTCGGGCTGGAGCGGAGCGCCTTACAACGAGAACGCCGAGAGCAGCAAAACAGAGATCGCGAGGATGATCTCCATGACCGGCAAGGCGGAAGCCGTGGGAAGCCATGCGCGGATGGCCAGAAAGGAAAAAGAGCTTCACGACTGGATCATGAAGGTGGCGCACTGCTTTTCCGAAGTCTGCAAGCGAAGGAACGTAAAAAGCCTTTCCGCCGTGCTGGAGGGACATGTCAACGCGGAAGAATTCATGGACGATGTGTATGGCGAAATGGCGGCGGCCGGACTGGATTATCCGAAGGGAAGGTACAATACCGGCAGGCTCATGGATTTTGCCAGAATCTATGAGGAAGCGGCCATGAAGCGGGTGCCGGATACGGCGGATTACATTATTGCGCAGGCCGCTCTCCGGTCTGTGAAGCTTCCGCAGCAGAAGGAAAAGACACAGCTCGATGCGGTGAAGGATTACCTTGCCAGGGTTGCGGCCCGGAGCGGCTATACCCATAATCATCAGCTGTGGCTGCCCGTGCTTCCGGAGAGACTGTATCTGAACGCCTTCGAGGAATACAGAAACAGCTGCTTTGCGGACGGGGAATGGAAAAAACGTACAGGCGTCTGGTCTCTTGACCTCGTCATGGGACTTGTGGACGATCCGGTCAATCAGGCCCAGGTTCCTCTGGTGGTAAGCTACCCCGAATGCGGCCATATCGCCGTGATCGGTACGGTGGTCAGCGGAAAGAGCACCTTCCTGCAGACCATGGTATACGGCCTGATCTCGGGCTATTCGCCCCAGTATGTCAATATCTACGCCATTGATTTCAGCAGCAAGATGATGTCCGCGTTCGAAAACTCGGCGCATGTGGGCGGCGTCATGTACGAAACGGATCTGGAAAAGATCGGCCGTTTCTTTACCATGATCGGGCGGATTCTGGAAGAACGCAAGAAGATTTTCCGGGGTGGAAATTACAGCCAGTACGTGCAGGTGAACGGGGTAAAATACCCTGCGATCATCATCCTGATCGACAACTATTCCGCTTTTAAGGAAAAAACAAAGGAAGCCTACGAGGAGATGGTAATTACTCTGGCAAAGGAGGGCATGAGCCACGGTATTTTCCTGGTCCTCTCGGGAGCCGGATTCGGCATGAACGAGATCTCCAACCGTATCGGCGAGAGCCTGAAGACCGTGATCTGCCTGGAAATGGCGGACAAGTTTGCCTATTCGGACGCGCTTCACACACTGCGGATCGACGTGCTTCCGGAGGTTGGCGTAAAAGGAAGAGGCCTTGCCTATTATGGATCCAGAGTACTGGAATTCCAGACGGCCCTCGCATTGGAGGCGGACGACGACTATCAGAGAATGGAACGGATCTCGGAGTACTGCAGCGAGCTGAACAGCTGCTGGAGCGGCAGGAGCGCAAGACCGGTTCCGTCCATTCCGGACGAGCCTGTATGGGATGAATTCCGGACACTCGAGGATGTGGAAGAAAAGATCGCGGATCCGAGATACCTGCCTGTCGGTTACAACGACAAGGACGCCGAGATCTACAGTATCGATCTGTTCCAGACCTACTGCTATCTGATCACCGGCTCCGGCAAATCCGGAAAGAAGAATTTCATGCGCATCATGATCCTTTCGGCCCTGGCCGGAAAGGCCGATGCAGCAGTTCTGGATCCGCCTGCGGGACCGCTGCATGCGTTCAGCAAGGTGGAAGGCGTTTCGTATCTTACAACTGAGGATGAGATCTTCGATTATTTCATGAATACCCTTACGCCGGTGTTCAAGGAGCGCAACGCCCTGAAGCAGAAGCTGCTGAAGCAGGACTACGAAGACATTCAGATTTTTGAGGAACAGCTGAAACAGAAGTCCCTGTTCCTGTTCATTTCGGATCTCTCGTGGTTCCTGGATCTGGTCTACAATTCGACCCGCGGCATGTCCGGATTCATTGAAACGCTGTTTGCAAAGGGATCGCTGCACAACATCTACTTTGTCGGAATCCTTTCTGTCGACAAGAAAGGAAGTGTCAGCGGATACCAGGCGTTCCAGCATTTTATCAAGGATAAGAACGGAATCCATTTCGGAGGCAATACCATGAAAAACTCCATCATGGACTTCTCGTATCTGTCCTTCCAGGAACAGAACAAGGTTCAGAAACCCGGAATCGGACAGCTGCCTGATCTGGCCGGAGAACACCCGGTGGAGAAGATCGTGGTGCCGGCAGTAAAAAAGGTGAAATAGCATGATCTCTATGGTGATACTGGATCGGAAAAAAGAAGAAGCGGACAAGCTGGAAAACTGCTTCCGGGACATTTCCGCGCATATGTCGGACGAGCGGCTTGCGCTCAGAAAATGTGAAGCCGGTCCGGAATTTCTGAAGTACGTTGCTCAGACTTCCCTGATCCATATGGCCGTACTGGATTTTACGGCAAAGGACGTTCCGGAGGCGGCACGCGGATTCCGTCAGGCGAAGCCGGAGGCGGAAATGATGGTCATCGCCGACATGTCGGTAGACCCCATGCTGTACATGAATCCCGGTGTCCTGGCCGCGTCGCTGATCCTTCGTCCCTGCGAAGAACGGCTGTTCAGAAAAAAATGCGAAGAATTTTACGGACACTGTGCCGGGAAATTCGAGTCGAAGAGTGGAATGGAACAGATGTTCAGTGTTGAGAACAGCGACGGAAAGACGATGATCCCTTATTCCGGAATCTATTATTTTGAAGCACGGGAGAAAAAGGTCTTCGTACGGATCAGGGACAGGGAGTACGGGATTTACGACACCATCGATCATCTCGCAAAAGAACTGCCCGACTGTTTCGTCCGGTGCCACCGCAGCTATATCATCAACCTGAAGCTGGTCCAGAGAATCAAATTCTCGGAAAACCTGGCCTATATGAAAAACGATGCGGCGGTTCCGGTTTCCAGGTCTTACAAAAGCGCACTGAAGGAGCTCTGAGATGCACGAAAGAATGGAAGAATCTGTTTATCTGACAGACAGGGAATTTATCGTGCTGGCGGCCTGCGCGGGTCTTACCGAGGCGGACGCGCTTTTCAGGAAGCCGGTAAGTACGGACATGACAGAACAGGAGGTCCGGTATATTTGCCATGACCTGCTGAGAAGAAGGGCGCTGGAACCGGGAAAAGGACCGGTCGAGCCATATCTGACCATGATGAAGACCATCGAAGCGGCGCCGCAGGTGATCCTGGTGACCCTTCGGGATCCGGCCAGAACCTTATGCTATTACCTGGGAAGATCCGTGGTAAGGACCGAGATCAGTCCGCTTGAGGAAAATTCCATACGGATCCGTCTGCTTTCCGGAGAAGACTTTCCGAAAGACTTCCTGTCTCTTGAAGCGTTTCCCCGTACGGAGTGCGGTGCGCTGGAACCGGACGAAGCGGGAAAGGAAAGGATCCGGAAGCTTCTTAACAGGCCGCCCTTTTTTAAGGAACAGTTTCTGGAAGAAAAAGAGCTTCCTGAAAACGTGACGATGAATGCGGAACAGTTTCACAGCGGAAAACGGAAGGTGATCCGCCGGATCCTTATGCTTGAGGATTCGGGAAGAGATTATACGGCAGTTTTTCATGACGGAGGCTTCGGCTCCTTTCTCTATACGGGAGAAGAGTTTACGAAGCTGCTCCGGCAGATACAGGGGGAGAGTGAGCAGCCATGATCCTGGTGGATATTTATGTTCCATCGCTGGATGAGAACTTTGATTTTCAGCTGGATGAAAATACACAGACACGGTTCGTGACAGATGAAGTGGAGGATATTCTTGGAAAACTGGTCCGTGCAGAGGCGGACAGCTACCGGAAACGTTTTTTGCTGTGCTCCTTCGAGCAGCAAAGAGTCCTCCCGGCAAACCAGACACTGAAAATGTGCGGCATCAAAAACGGCAGCCGCCTGCTTCTGGTGTAGGGATGGTCATTCGTCCTGAAAAAGCTGCAGTTCATCGAAAGAAGAACATTTCCGGACAGACTCGTGTATAATCGGGATCATCAAAGAAAGGAAATGAAAGATATGTTCTGTGTACAGCCAGATTATCTGAGAAATATGGCAGATGAACTCAGGCGCGTCAGGACGCGCCTGAGGTATGAACACGACATGCTCGAGGAAACCATCGTAAAGATGGGGAGCATTCAGATAAAAGGCATGGATTCGGTGCGGCGGAGTCTCAGGGCAAGGGCAGCCGATCTGGCTTCCCGGGAGAGAGAGCTTGCCGCTCTTGCCCAGGGCCTTGACAGGATCAGTGAATATTATTCCCGCACCGAGGAAAGGAACGCCCGGCTGTTTGAAAACAATCCGCCGGTCTTCCATGTGTGGGAACGTGTTGATCTCCGGAACATCACAACCATGATTCCGGACCCGTCTCTTCTGTACGGCACAAGCAGCTGATGACAGACGGGAAGAAAGGAGAGAAGAGTCTTGGACAAGATAAGGATCAATACCGGAAGTCTCCGGAATACGCAGAACACGGTTCAGGGCCTCCTGGCCGACATCCAGAACAGGATCACGCATATGCAGAATGACATCGCCCAGATGAACGCCATGTGGAGCGGTCCCGCCCACACGGCCTTCAACGCCTCGTTCCTTCAGGATGTAAACGAGCTGGACGCTCTGGTGAAGAGCATCAGGGGTGTTGCGGAATTCGAGGGCAGGTCGGCGTCAGAGTACGACAAATGCGAGAATTCCGTGAGCTCGCTGGTCGCATCGATCCGGGTTTAAAGGAGGTGCCAGGATGGCAAATATTGAATTGAAAGTCACCCCTGCCGAGCTGAAAGCCAAGGCCGGAGAAATTACCTCCGAGATCCGCATGATCGAGCAGGATTTTCAGAAGATCGCGCAGGCAGTAAGTACCTCCAAGGGCTACTGGGAAGGCGACGCCAGTCAGGCGCATCAGAATTATTACACATCCTTTCAGGATGAGATCGCGGCGGTGATCGCAAAACTGAAGGAACATCCGGATGATCTCCTGAAAATGGCAGGCATTTATGAGACTACGGAAAATCAGGCCGTACAGACGTCCCAGATGCTGTCGCAGGATGTGATCGTCTGAGAGGAGGCCGGAGCGAATGAAAACAGAAGCAATGATCTATCTGGATTATCAGAAAACAATGCGGGAAGCGGATCAGCTGAAAGCGATCGCTTCCAGGCTGAAAACCCTTTCGTCCTCTGATCTTGAAAACTGCCTCGGCCAGGTCTCATCGCACTGGGAGGGTGACAATGCAAGAGCATATGTAACAAAAGGCCGGACGGTTTCGGAAAAAATCACAAAGACGGCCGCTCAGCTGGATCGTGCGGCAGATACGATCCGGACCATGGCAAAGAACACCTACGATGCCGAAATGCGGGCCCTGCAGATCGCAAGGCAGGGACACTGATCAGACATCAGAGGCCCGGATCCATTCATCAGGAAAACGTGCAGTTCGTCGGAAAAAAAGCAATCCGCCGGAACGCATGATATAATAGGCACATAATCAAACAAGAACAACAGACACAATACAAAACAGAAAGAAATGCAAAATCAAGGAGGAAAACAAAATGGCAGAGATTCGTGTTACCAGTGCAACCTTACGTGCAAAAAAAGATGAGCTTCAGCAGATGAACGCAAAGTTCATGGACGCGGTCAATAATCTGGAAGCTACCGCCCAGTCTCTGAGCGCCAGCTGGGAAGGCGAAAGCCACGATGCATTCTATAAGTCCTTCGAATCGGACAAAACCCAGATGCACAACTTCTACAATGCGATCCAGGCCTATGTAACAGCGCTTGAACAGATCGCAGCCCAGTACGAGAAATCCGAAGCGACCAACACCCAGATCGCATCCAGATAAGAAATAAACTGACAGAGACCTCTGATAACAGACAGGGCGCACGCCCGGACAAAACAGAACCTGAACCGAATCATCCATCCGAAAGAAAGAGAGGATTACAGATATGGCTATCACATTAAAAGTTACTCCCGAAACCCTTAGAAATACCGCTTCCCAGTTTGAAAGCCAGGGAAATACAATGAAGAGCTTTACCGATCAGATGACGAACATCGTAAACCAGATCTCCGGTGATGTGTGGAGCGGCGAGGCTGCCACTGCTTACAAGAGCAAGTTCTCCGGACTGCAGGACGACATTACCAAGCTTCACAAGATGGTGCAGGATCATTCCAAGAACCTGATCGAGATCGCCACCGAATACAGTGCAGCCGAGAATTCCAACCAGCAGCTGGCAGGATCCCTTTCTGCAGATGTTATTGTCTGATCTGCGGATCCGCCCTGGAATAAGAGCAGCTTAACTGTCCATATGAAATGAACGGATGACAGGAAACAGCAATACAATGCGGTTTCCTGTCACTTTTCTCTGTACGGGGCCCTCGATTTCTGGTATTCTGAGATGGATGGGGGACGGAGAAATGAGTATGAAATACAGAAAAAGTCTGAAACTGCCGCTGATATTTCTTTCGCGTCTTCTGGTCTTTTGCCTTATGATCTGTCTGATGCGTACCGTTGCTTTCGGAGGCACACTGACAGACACCGAGGTCAGAGATCTCGTGGAAGACGGAGTCGTCAAGGTAAGGATCACCTTCAGGGCGAATGATAAGATCGAGGAACATAAAGTGGTCCGGTATCAGACCGGATTCATGATCGGGGACGGGAGCCAGACCTCGCATGTGATCACCGCGTACGCGGGCCTGCATGCGACAGCCGCCGAGCTGGATGCATGGAAGGAAGAGTGGGTGGACGCCGAGGGAAAATATCCCGAGATCGGAAATCCGACAGTCGAAGTCATTCAGAACTGGGATGTCATCGTAACCGGGAGCGTCGCGTCTGAGAGCGAGCGCGCCGGAGTTTCCATTATTTCGCTGACAGGAAACAAAAGCGCTGAGCTTTCCCTGCCGCTGGCAGGTACAGAAACGGCGCCGGCAGGAACCGTTTATCTTTGCACGTTTCCGGATACAGAAGGGGACCGGCTGGCATTTTCCGAGCAGAGCGTGTATTTCATGAAGGGAGATCTTCTTCAGATATACGGGCAGGGAGATGAAGCACTGCTGGAATACGACATTCACCCGGATCTGCGGCAGGCGGCGGGGTCTCCGGTGTTTGACACGACCGGAAGCGTGATCGGCATGCATACCGGGATCAATGAGAACGGAAACAGCTCTGCCGTCGGCATCGGGGCGGTCAGAAAGCTGTTGGATCAGAACAAGATCGCCTACGTATCGTATCACGCATCCGCATCCGGCGGTAAAAAAACCGTCCTTCCCGTTATTCTCGGAATCGTTGCGGCCGTTCTGATCGTGGTCTCGGCCATCCAGATCATCCGTGGTTCGCTGAGAAAAAAAGAAATGGATCTGGAAAAGCCGGAATATATGCCGAGACTTGTAAGAATCTCGACGGGGGAGACCATCGTCATCGACAAAACGCCGTTCTGTCTGGGCAGCAGCACGGACGGAACCGACCATGTGGTCACGGGCAACCGCAAGATCAGCAGAAGGCATGTGCTGATCGTCGGAGATCTGCAGCATCTGTTTCTGGTGGATCTTTCTTCCAGCAACGGAACCGCACTGAACCGCCGCCCGCTGGAGCCGGAGCTGCAGTATCCGCTGCATCATGGGGACGAGGTGTGGCTGGCGGATGAGGAATTTGCTTTTCTGCAGAATCTGTAGAAACCGGACACACCGGGCCGGGAAAGAGGCGGCATCGTTTTTCAGGAGAATTCAGATTACAGAAGAGCAGAAAAGAATGCTATAATAGCCCCAGATGTTGAAAAACAGCACAAGACAAATCATTCTAAACGAGAAAAGGAGAATATGAATATGAGAAAAAGCAGATTTCTGGCATCAGCACTGCTGAGCCTGAGCCTGATCGCTTCAGGGACGACCGTTGTTCCTGTACATGCTGACAGTTCCAGTGTCGTTACACTGGGAGCAAACCTGACACAGGAACAGAAGCAGACGATGATGAAGTACTTTAACGTCAATGCGAACGAGGTTCAGATTCTTACCGTCACCAATCAGGACGAGATCAATCATCTGGCAGCCTACGTACCTATGGCGCAGATCGGAACAAGAACGCTCAGCTGCGCGTATGTAAAACCGACCACCTCCGGCGGAATCAAGGTCCGTACCGCAAACCTCACCTGGGTAACCGGCAACATGATCGCATCGACACTTTCAACATCAGGTGTTAAAAACTGCGAAGTTATCGCCGCGTGCCCGTTTGCGGTTTCCGGTACCGGCGCCCTTACGGGAATTCAGATGGCATATGAGACAGCCAGCGGACAGACCCTTGATACGGCAAAGAAGGAAGTTGCCACCCAGGAGATCGTCGTGACCGGAAATCTCGGCGATCAGGTAGGTGTTACCACGGCTACAAACGTTGTCAATAAGACCAAGATGGAGGTCATCCAGAACAACATTACCAACACCCAGGAGATCACCAACATCGTCAACAACGTTGTTCAGGAAAATCATGTAAATATCTCCCAGGATGAGGTACAGCAGATCGTTAACCTGATGGTCAACATCTCCGAACAGAATTACGACTACGAAGATGTAAAGGAAACTCTGGAGCACATTGATGCCAATACCGCCGAGGGCGGCGTTCCGGCGGCCGAGGCAGCGGCTGAAACCGAAACGTCTGCGCCCGAGAGCACCGGTGAGAGCACCGGTGAGAGCACCGAGGGAGCTGTCGAGAGCACCGGCGAGAGCATCATTGAACAGGTAAATACAGAAGTTCTTGGCGAAGGCATCGTGGAAAGCTCTACGGAAAATCAGGCTCTTGAAAACGAGACCTATGAGCAGACGAGTGTAGCAGAAGAGCAGACTTCCGGCGACAGCTGGGAGACCTTCCCGGCTGACGGCGGCCAGGGCGATCAGTGGACAGAAGTAGTTCCGGAAAGCACAGGCGACTTTGTGGAGCCCACCGGTGAAAGTGGAATTGAGCCCGTTGAAGCTCCCATTGATCCTGCAGAGGAACAGCAGCCGGCAGACGACACGGAGCTTCTTGTATCGCAGCTGAGCGATCAGACAAGATCCCAGTATGACAAGGCAATGAATTTCTGTAAGGGATTATACGAGGGGGACGCTGCCGCACTTTCCCTGGCAGCCGGCGCCGACTTTATCCCGACGGCATCTCCGATCACGGATACCGCCCTTGCACAGAGCCTTACAAAGGAAGTTACCTACAAATATCTGAAGATCCTGATCGAAGGTCGTACCTACGCAGACCTGACAGGTGCCGAAAAGTATGCGGATCCGACGCTTGTACAGCTGAACGATATGAATGCATATCTTGAAAAGCTGTTCGCCGTTAACGGAAAGATGCCCGAGGGTACCGACATCCTTGCATCTCTTTCCCAGGAGACCAGACAGCATCTGTACGATGATACGATCCGGTTCTTCGAGAAGATGTACGGTTACACTGCTCCTGCAGAGGAAGCGCCGGCTGAAGAGCAGCTTCCGGAGCAGAGCGCCGAAAATCCCGAGGGATATACGGAGACGGAACAGACCTTTGAGGATCCCAGCGAGATGACTTACGATGAATCCGGCGAAAGCTGGGACTACGAAGACGATTCGTGGGAATGAAATGACTATAAGGCCCCAAAAGACAAAAGCGCCCCTTCGGGGGCGCTTTTTCAGTGTGAAATTTCTGTGACCTCAGTTTCAGGTACTTTAAAACTTTAAAACACTGTGATACAATGACCCCATCAGAAATCTGAATGAGAATGAAAAGGAGATATCCGGAATGACCATGCCGGCTGCAGTACTGAAAAAGGGAGAAGGAAGAACGCTGAAATCAGGAGGCGTGTGGATCTTCGACAATGAAATCGATTCTGTAGAGGGGAACCTGGAAAACGGAGATCTTATAAAGGTCCGGGATTTTGACGGTTATCCTCTGGGAACGGGTTTCTACAACGGAAATTCGCGTATCCGTGTAAGGATGCTGACCAGAGATCCGGAGCGCATCATCGACGAGTCCTTCTTTGAAGAGAGGATCCGTGCGGCATGGGATTACCGGAAGAAAACGGTGGATACAGAGAGCTGCAGGCTGATCTTCGGGGAGGCGGATTTTCTGCCGGGGTTTGTTGCGGACAAGTACGACGATGTGATCGTTATCCAGTCCCTGGCCCTGGGAATCGACCGCTATAAGGAACTTCTCGTTTCGCTGATCAGAAAGATCCTTCTGGAGGACGGCGTCCGGGTACGCGGCGTATATGAGCGGAGCGACGTCAAGGTCCGCACGGCAGAGGGGATGGAGCTTCACAAAGGGTTCGTGGGAGAAGCCTTCCAGACCGATGTCGAAATCTGTGAGAACGGCGTACGCTATCTGGTGGATGTGAAGGACGGGCAGAAAACAGGATTCTTTCTGGATCAGAAATATAACAGGCTGGCCATCCAGAAGCTTTGCGGCGGCGCAGAGGTGCTGGACTGCTTTACTCATACCGGATCCTTTGCGCTGAACGCCGCAAAAGGCGGCGCGGCTTCTGTTCTGGCTGTGGATGTTTCGTCCCTGGCGGTTGAACAGGCCGGAAAAAACGCAGCGCTGAACAGGTTTGGAGACAACGTGCAGTTTATCTGCAGGGACGTTTTTGAACTGCTTCCCGAACTGGAGCAGAAGGGCAGCAGATTCGACGTGGTGATCCTGGATCCTCCTGCTTTTACCAAGTCGAAGAATTCCGTAAAAAATGCACTGAAGGGATACCGGGAAATCAACCGGAGAGGCATGAAGCTGGTGAAACCGGGAGGTTTTCTGGCCACCTGCTCGTGCTCTCACTTTATGACGGACGAGCTCTTTGAACAGATGATCACACAGGCGGCTGCGGCGGCCCATGTGCGGGTGCGCCAGGTGGAAAAGAGAGCGCAGTCTCCGGATCATCCCGTTATATGGGGAGCCGGCGATTCCTATTACCTGAAGTTTTTTATCTTTCAGATCATACCGGAAATCAGGAGCGGCTCCTGATCGTGTCAGAAAGGTTCATCAAACATGAGAGACAGATTTAACAGATTTATGCAGGGAAGGTACGGAACAGACCAGCTGTCAAGGTTTCTGGGGCTGGCTGCGTTTGTATTGATCGTGCTTTCCATCTTTACTGCCAGATGGAGGATCGTGTCCTCTCTGCTGGACGCCATGGGACTGGCCGCGCTTCTGATCTGCTATTTCAGGATGTTTTCCCGCGATATTGCAAAAAGATCGGAAGAGAACAGAAAATTCCTGAATTTTTCGGATTCTCTGAAGGACCGGTTCGGCAGAGAAAAATATTATATGAATGAAAGAAAGACAAATCATATCTATTCCTGTCCCGGATGCGGACAGAAGATCCGGATCCCGAAGGGAAAAGGAAAGATAGAGATTGAATGTCCGAAGTGTCATACACGGTTTGTAAAGAGAAGCTGAGGGAGCTTATATGTTCGGATATATTGTTGTCAATAAACCGGAAATGAAGGTGAAGGAGTTCGATTATTACAGGTCCTTCTACTGCGGCCTGTGTCACGAGCTCAGTACCCGGCACGGCCTGAAGGGGCAGATCTCTCTGTCCTATGAAATGACGTTTCTGACGCTTCTTCTGTCCGGGCTCTATGAACCCAGGGTGAGAAAGGCGGAAGGCAGATGCGTGGTACATCCTGTCGGGAAGCATGTGTTCCGGGTTGACGAGATCACGGAATACGCCGCTGACATGAACGTTCTTCTTACTTATTATAAGTGTATGGATGACTGGAAGGACGAAAAGAACCTGCTGCGCCGCGGTTATGCGGGAACTCTCGGCGGCCGGGTGAAAAAAATCGAAGAGGCGTATCCGAGACAGGCCGGGACAATCCGGGAAAGCCTTCGTGAGCTGGCTGAATGTGAAAAGAACGGCACCATGTCGCCGGATATTCCGGCGGGGACTTCGGGACGCATGATGAGCGCTCTTTTTCTGATGAAAGAGGACAGCTGGGCGCCGGCACTTTCGCGGTTCGGGTTTTATCTTGGAAAATTCCTTTATCTGCTGGACGCCTTCGATGATGTGGACAAGGATATCAAAAGGGGCAATTACAATATATTTAAAGAAAAATCGGCAGAAGAAGGCTTTGAAGAGTATGTAAAAGGACTTCTGACCATGATGATGGCCGAAGCCTGCCGGGAATATGAAAGACTGCCCATTATCCGATATAAAAGTATACTGGATAATATTCTGTATTCAGGAGTCTGGACCAGATTCCTGACGGCGTCGGAAAGGCGCAGAAAGGAACATTCGGAAAAATCATGACAGATCCTTATAATCTGCTGGGCGTGTCCCGGGACGCGACAGACGAAGAAATAAAAAAAGCCTATAGAAAACTTAGCAGGAAATATCATCCTGACGCGAATATCAACAATCCGAACAAAGACCAGGCAGAGGAAATGTTCAAACAGGTCCAGCAGGCTTACGAACAGATCATGAAGGAGCGGGAATACGGCGGCTCGTATTCTTCCGGTTACGGCGGGTATGGATCTTCGGGCGGATACGGCGGATCCGGCTACGGTGGATTTGGAGGCTACGGCGGTACTGGATACGGAGACTTTGGCGGTTTCCGGGGAACCGGATACGGAGGTGCTTCTGCGGCGGGCGGATATACGGATGAGGAGGCCATGCGCAGGAGAGCTGCCTCCAACTACATTCAGAACGGTCTGTACGACGAGGCGCTGAATGTTTTGAACGGACTGCACAACCGGAACGGGGAATGGTATTACCTGTCGGCCATGGTCAGCATGGGCATGGGCAACAATATGGAAGCGCTTGATCAGATGAGGACAGCCGTCAATCTTGAGCCGGATAATTCCCAGTACCGCATGGCGCTGAATCGCATGGAGGGAGGCGGAGTCTGGTACAATGAAAGGCAGCAGCCCTTCGGCGGCATGCCTATGCAGAATACAGACATGTGTTCGACGCTGTGTCTGGCCAATCTGGTGTGCAGCATGTGCTGCCCGGGCAGTGTGGTATGCTGCTGACAGAGGTTTGTTTATAAAACCGTCTGATCTGCAATAAAGAATTAAGCTATACAGAAATGCACAGGAGGAAATTTATGAGCATTCGAATTGGAATCATGGGCTATGGTAATCTTGGACGCGGCGTGGAATGCGCAGTCAGACAGAACCCGGATCTTGAACTCACGGCGGTTTTTACAAGAAGAGATCCGTCAAAGGTAAAAATTCTGACACAGACCGCTCAGGTCTTCAAAGCGTCGGAAGCCATTGAGAAAAAAGACCTGATCGATGTACTGATCATCTGCGGCGGTTCCGCCACGGATCTTCCGGAAATGACCCCGGAATATGTGAAGTATTTTAATGTCATCGACAGCTTTGATACGCATAAAAAAATCCCGGAGCATTTCGCAAACGTTGACAGCGCGGCAAAAGAAAGCGGCCATATCGGCATCATCTCCGTGGGCTGGGATCCGGGAATGTTCTCCCTCAACCGGCTGTATGCGGCGTCAATTCTTCCTGAAGGCAAGGATTATACCTTCTGGGGCAAGGGCGTGAGCCAGGGACACTCCGACGCGATCCGCCGGATCGAAGGCGTGAGGGACGCGCGCCAGTACACCATTCCGGTCGACAGCTCTCTTGAGGCGGTGCGCCGCGGCGAAGATCCGGAGCTCACCACAAGACAGAAGCATACCAGGGAGTGCTTTGTCGTGGCGGAAGATGGCGCCGATAAGGCAAAGATCGAAAAAGAGATCGTTACCATGCCGTATTATTTCGACGAGTACGATACGACCGTTCATTTTATCACACAGGAAGAGCTGGACCGCGATCACAAGGGAATCCCCCATGGCGGATTTGTGATCCGGAGCGGAAAAACAGGCTGGAACGGAGAGAACAGCCACATTATCGAGTACAGTCTTAAACTGGATTCCAATCCGGAATTTACATCCTGCGTTCTTGCGGCATATGCGAGAGCAGCGTACCGCCTGAATAAGGAAGGCCAGACGGGAGCCCGGACTGTGTTTGACATTGCACCGGCCATGCTCTCACCGCTTTCCGGTGAAGAAATCCGCGCCAGAATGCTTTAATAATCGGGGAAGATACTCCTGTCCGCTTTTTGACAGTTCTTCCGCGACCGAGGAATACAACAAGATATGGGTTTGGTAAGAAAGACCGGAACAAGATATCCGGTCTTTCTTTTGTTGGACAGATTTTACAAATCTTACTTTGATGTTGACTGTTATGTGAATTTCTTATATAATATTTCACGTGGGTGTAACAAAAAATTAATTCTTATGGATGATTTCCGGAAAACAAATAATGTTTGTGATGATTCGGGGAGAGGTTTTATGAGAAACTCAGGAAGAAACTTAAAATATTTTCTGATGGCTCTGCTTGTCATGATCGCAGCCGGAGCCGCGCTTCATATCGGCAGTGTACCGGCAAAGGCCGATACGGCCGGTTTCCGGACAACGGGCGGCAAGACCTATTACTACGATGCCGACGGCAGAATGGTTAAGGGCTGGCTGCAGCTTGGCAATCAGAAATATTATTTCGATACACAGAGCGGCGAGCAGATCATGGGCTGGCTGAAGCTGAACGGGGAGTTTTATTATTTCAGAATGAGCAATAACCCCGCAAACCGGAACATGGCCAAGAACATGTGGGCTACGTACGCCAACGGACTTAAAAGGCATTTTGCCAGCGACGGAAAACTGGACCGTGGCTTCAAACGGGTCGGTGACAACTGGTATTATTTCCTTACCTCCAACGGATTTATGGTAACCGGGTGGCAGAAGCTGAACGGAAGTATGTGGTACTTCTATTCCAGTGGTGTACTTCTCCGCAACAAGCTTGTATATTTCCCGGATGAGAAAGGATATCGTTACTTCATTCCGTCCGGCCGTATGGCGACCGGCTGGCAGACCTTCGGATCTGAGAAGCGGTATTTCAAGCAGAGCGGAGCCCTTGACAAGACGGACGGCCTTATGGCTATCGGCTTTACCAACATTGATGGCGACACTTATTACTTTAACACCAGCGGTTATCAGGTGACCGGATGGGTCAATCTGAAGAGCGGAAGCCGCTGCTACTTCGATCCCGACAACAAGGGAATCGCCATCCGCAGCGCGGAGAAGACCATCGACGGCGTGACCTATGTGTTCGATTCCCATGGCACGGCCTCGGTCAAGCAGGACGAACCGGATATTGACACCGATGGCCTTACCGGAACCAGAACCATTAAGAACTATCTGCTCGGAGCCCTTCAGCCTGTCGGACGAGCCCTCTACGTATGGGGCGGCGGCTGGACCGATTCCACGAGAAAGGGCGTAAGCCCTCTGTGGGAAAGATGGTACGCAAGTCAGGGCAGCAGCTACGATTACAATAACTATCGTGACCTCAGCGAAGAAAACCGCCAGAAGGGACTTGACTGCTCAGGCTTTGTAGGCTGGACCGCATATCAGGTAATGCACGCCACATCCGATGAGCTTGACTACGGTTACACGGTTGTTTCCGGTGACGTCGGACCTTATTACCGGTCCATGGGATGGGGCACCATTGTAACCCAGTCGTATCTGGCTTCCACCGATTACAAGATGGTGGCAGGCGATGTCGGATACAACGACGATCACACCTGGATCTGCATCGGACAGTGCCCGGACAAGAGTATCGTAATCGTGCACAGCACGCCGCAGGCGGGCTGCCAGATCGCGGGAACTCCGACGCCGGACGGCGACTACTCCAGTGAAGCCATCGAGCTGGCCGTCAGGTACATGTCCAGATATGCAGGATATAACAAGTATGATTATCATACTTCCACCGGCAACTATGTACGCCGCGGCAATTATCTCAGATGGAATTCTTCCACTCTGGCGGATCCGGATGGTTACCGTAACATGACAGCCGCACAGATTCTCGCGGACATGTTCAACAGCTGATTAATAAAAAATTAATAAATTGGAAAAGGACGGGTGCGCGCCCGTCCTTTTCTTTGTCACAAACAACAAAAACAGACCTTTCAAGGCAAGAAGGCAGGGATGGATTCCACAAATATTACATAATAATTAACATCTTGATGAAAAAGTCTTGCGCAGGTTGAAATAATATGTTAATATAATCCCGAAAGCGAGAACGGTTATACTTAATTGTTTCAAATATTTTACGACTTGAGGGTGATACCGATGAAGAAAAAAGTGGTTAGTATCTTACTTGCAGCAATGGTGGCAGTGACCACAACCTTTTCTGCTGCGGCCATGACAGAAGATGAGCTGAGAGAAGATCAGGCCTGGAATTACATGCAGCTGGATGCGATCAACGCGCAGATCAATCAGCTGTGGGCGGCAAAACAGCAGCTGGATGCCCAGATCGAGCAGATGAACTCCGACCTGGTCAACATCATGGTCTCCATAGACATTCTGAAAAGCGATATTGCATCGAAGCAGAAGGAAATCGAGGATATTTCCGCGAACCTCGTACGTGCTCAGAATGCAAGAGACGAGCAGTACGAGTCCATGAAAGAGAGGATCCGTTATCTTTACGAGAACGGCGGAGACGACGCCTGGATCCAGATGATCCTGAATACCGACGACATTTCCAAGATCCTTACCAGAGCGGAATACACCCAGTCCATGTATGATCAGGACAGAAAGGCTCTGGAAACTTATGTCAATACCATTGAAGAGGTAAAGACACTTCAGACCAGGTACGAGAGCGAAAAGGCACAGCTGGAAGAAATGGAACTCGCGCTTGAAGAGCAGTCACAGCAGCTTCAGTATCAGATTGAAGTCTGCCAGAGCACTTCCTCCGACTATGCAAATGAGATCGCCTATTCCGAACAGATGGCCGCGGAATACGAGTCCATTATCTGGCAGGAGCAGGCTATGATCGAGCAGCTTGAGTCCGAACGTATTGCATATGAGATCGCAATGCAGGAAGAGGCAGAAGCAGAGATGCGGGCAGCTTACGAAGATGCGGTCGCAGAAGACTACGATCTGGAGGATAACGAAGACGGCGTGTACGACGAGGGCGAGATTTACGCCAGCGATGATTACGGCAATGTATATGACGTTTACGGAAATCTGCTTGTTGACGGTGACGAAGTCATGGAGACTATCGAAAACGCGGCTGCAGAGTCCTACGAAGAGACCTATGATGTGGGCGAACCGGAATATGAAGAGGTTTATGATGAAGAACTGGGTGAATACACCTATGTGCCGGTAGAAACCACGGACTACGATTATGAAGAGGATTACTCTGAGAGCAGTTCTTCTTATTCCAGCACAGGCTCGGCCATTGCGGATTTCGCGACTCAGTTTGTCGGCAACCCCTATGTATGGGGTGGAACAAGTCTGACAAACGGAGCTGACTGCTCGGGATTTGTTCAGAGTGTCTACGCAAACTACGGAATCGATCTACCAAGAACATCTTATGACCAGATGTACGCGGGAACTGAGGTTTCCTATGCAGACGCTCAGGCAGGCGATCTGATCTGCTACGGCGGACATGTTGCGATCTATCTTGGAGACGGCAAGATCGTTCATGCTTCCAACTCCGTGGACGGAATCAAGATCTCCGATGACGCAACTTACAGAACGATCCTTTCTGTAAGAAGACTGACCTGATCGTTAGTAAAGCAAAATAATAGAGGGCGGCTGACA
>CAMNNM010000023.1 GCA_946545425.1 uncultured Blautia sp.
GCTCAGAGGGATCATGCGTCTGCATATGCGGCGTCGGCTGCGTACTTTATCATTATGGCAGCGATTCCCTTCATTCTTTTCCTTACGACCCTGATCCGTTTTACACCGGTTTCCTATAATGCGATGCGCAAGATGATCGTATCCATCATGCCTGAAAATGTTCAGGAGTTTATTCTGAGCATCGTGGCGGATGTATACAGAAGAAGCGCGGCGATCGTTCCGTTTACCCTTGTGCTCGCATTGTGGTCCGCCGGGAAAGGTGTTCACGCCATCACCAATGGACTGAATACCATATATCATGTGAAAGAGACCAGGAACTGGCTGATGATCCGCCTGTATTCCATAGCCTATACATTTCTGTTCATCGTGGCGATCATCGTCAGCCTTATCATGATGGTTCTGGGCGATCAGCTTTACCTGCTGGTCCTGAAACATAATCAGCTCTGGGGCCGTATTCTTGGAAAGCTGATCCTGGGCAGAACAATTCTGGTAGGACTCATTCTGCTGCTCGTATTTCTGGTATTGTTCCGTTATCTTCCCAACAGGCAGACTTCATTCAAAGCAGAACTTCCCGGAGCTCTTTTCACAACGGCCGCCTGGATTGTAAGCAGCTGGATTTTTTCTCTGTATTTCGATCTGTTTCCGGGGTTTACGAATATGTACGGAAACGTGGCAGCTGCCGTGATCATGATGCTGTGGCTGTACTGGCTTATGGTCCTGATGCTTTATGGCGCCGAGCTGAATACATATTTTAAGAACGAAAACAAAAGGCTGTATGACAGTCTGAAACATAGAATGATTCAATTTTTGAAAGGTACAAAACAAGAAGGAGAGCAATGATATGGATATGAAAGAAAAGCTTCAGCAGATTGCTGAAAGCGCCCGCCAGAGCATCGAAAAAGCCCAGTCACCTGAAAAGCTCAATGATGCCAGGCTTATGTTCCTCGGAAAAAAGGGTGAACTTACCCAGATCCTGAAAAGCATGAAGGACGTGTCTCCCGAGGATCGTCCCAAGGTAGGGCAGCTGGTCAACGACGCCAGAAGCCATATAGAGAAAATGCTTGAGGAATCCAGGAAAAAGCTTGAGGCCGCTGCTCTCGAGGAGAAGATGAAACGTGAGGTGATCGACGTAACGCTCCCGGCCAAAAAGGCAAAGCTTGGTCATCGCCATCCGAACACCATCGCACTGGAAGAGGTGGAAAGAATATTTGTCGGAATGGGATATGAAGTCGTGGAAGGTCCGGAAGTTGAATACGCCGACTACAATTTCACGAAGCTGAATATCCCGGAAGATCATCCGGCCAGAGACGAGCAGGATACCTTCTTTATCAACGACAGCATTCTTTTAAGATCCCAGACGTCTCCCGTACAGGCCCGTGTCATGGAGCAGGGAAAGCTTCCCATCCGCATGATCGCTCCGGGACGCGTGTTCCGTTCCGACGAGGTGGATGCGACCCATTCGCCTTCCTTCCATCAGATCGAGGGACTCGTGATCGACAAGAACATTACATTTGCCGATCTGAAGGGTACGCTTCAGGAATTTGCAAAAGAGCTTTTCGGACCTGAAACAAAAACGAAATTCAGACCGCACCATTTCCCCTTTACCGAGCCGAGCGCAGAGGTGGACGTTTCCTGTTTCAAGTGCGGCGGAAAAGGCTGCAGATTCTGTAAGGGATCCGGCTGGATCGAAATTCTCGGATGCGGTACGGTACATCCCAACGTTCTTCGCATGTGCGGCATTGATCCGGAGGAATATACCGGATTTGCTTTCGGCGTGGGACTCGAGAGAATCGCGCTTCTCAAGTACGAGATCGACGACATGCGTCTTCTTTATGAGAACGATATCCGTTTCCTGAAACAGTTCTGATCCTGACGGGATAATTCTGAACAGAGAAATTACAGAAGCATAAGGGGAAAATTGTATTATGAACACATCATTATCATGGATCAAAATGTACGTGCCGGATCTGGATGTAACGGCGCAGGAATATACGGACGCGATGACGCTCTCCGGCACAAAGGTAGAAGAGTACAAGGTGCTTGACAGAGATATCGACAGGATCATCGTGGGCCGCATCGAAAAGATCGAACAGCACCCGGACGCGGACAAGCTGGTGGTCTGCCAGGTATATACCGGCGAGAAGACCATTCAGATCGTGACCGGTGCAAAGAATGTGGCCGAAGGCCAGCTGGTTCCGGTGGTTCTGGACGGCGGCCGGGTAGCCGGAACTCATGACGGAAAAATGACGGAAGGCGGAATTCCGATCAAGACCGGAAAACTGCGCGGCGTTGTCTCCGAGGGCATGTTCTGCTCCATCGAAGAATTCGGAAGCAATACGGACATGTATCCGGAAGCTCCGGAAAACGGAATTTATATTTTTGAAGAGGGCAGCGTAAAGCCCGGCGACGACGCCATCGAAGCGCTTGGCTTCCATGATTCCGTTATCGAATACGAGATCACTTCCAACCGTGTGGACTGCTACAGCGTGATCGGCATTGCGCGCGAGGCGGCGGCGACCTTCAACAAAAAGTTTGTTCCGCCCGTCGTGAAGGCGACCGGCAACGAAGAAAAGGCGGAGGACTACATTAAGGTTACGGTGAAGGATCCGGATCTCTGCCCCAGATACTGCGCCAGAGTCGTGAAAAATGTCAAGATCGGTCCGTCCCCGAAGTGGATGCAGAGATGCCTTGCAAAGAGCGGAATCCGGCCGATCAATAATCTGGTCGACATCACAAACTATGTCATGGAAGAATACGGCCAGCCGATGCACGCCTTTGATCTGGATACTATTGAGGGACGCGAGATCATCGTGCGCCGCGCGCAGGACGGCGAAAAGTTCGTCACCCTTGACGGTCAGGAAAGAACGATGGATCACGACGTGCTGATGATCTGTGACCAGAAGAAGGCAGTGGGAATTGCCGGCATCATGGGCGGCGAGAATTCCATGATCACCGACAACGTGCATACAGTGCTGTTTGAGTCTGCCAATTTCAACGGAACCAATATCCGTCTTTCCGCAAAGAGGATCGGCCTTCGTACCGACGCTTCCGGTAAATTTGAAAAGGGACTGGATCCCAACAATGCGTCCGCGGCGATCGACCGTGCCTGCCAGCTGATGGAAGAACTGGGAGCCGGCGAAGTGGTGGGCGGCATGGTGGATGTCTGCAGCGAAGTAAGACAGCCTTCCAGAGTCGCATTTGATCCGGAAAAGATCAATGCACTTCTCGGAACAAGCCTCAGCAAAGAGGAGATGCTCGAATATCTGGGACGCGTCGAGCTTACGCTGGATGAAGCCACCGGCGAAATCGTTGCGCCGACCTTCCGTCAGGATATCCACTGTCTTGCAGATATTGCGGAAGAGGTTGCCAGATTCTACGGATACGACAAAATTCCTACGACTCTTCCTACCGGCGAGGCAACCACGGGAAGGATCCCGTTTGAGCTGAGAGTGGAGAACATCGCCAGGGATATCGCGGAATACTGCGGATTCTCCGAAGGTATGACCTATTCCTTTGAGAGTCCCAAGGTCTTCGATCTTCTGAGACTTCCCGGGGACGATCCGAAGCGCAATGCCATCGTCATCAGCAATCCGCTGGGCGAGGACTACAGCATTATGAGAACGTCCACCTTGAACGGCATGCTGTCCTCTCTGGCAACCAATTACAACAGAAGAAACAAAAATGTCCGTCTTTACGAAATGGGAAACATCTATATTCCCAAAAAGCTTCCGCTTGAGGAGCTTCCGGACGAACGCCGGATCTTCACCCTTGGCATGTACGGCGAAGGCGATTTCTTTGAGATGAAGGGCGTCTGCGAGGAATTCTTCGGAAAGATCGGCATGCACGACCGCGTCGAATACAGGCCGGAGACCAAAAGACCGTACCTGCATCCCGGCAGACAGGCCGAGATCTGGTACAGAAAAACCATGATCGGTTACCTGGGCGAGGTACATCCGCTGGTGGCGTCTGCTTACGGGATCGGCGAAAAGACCTATATCGCCATGCTGGATATGAAGAGCCTCCTTCCGTTTGCCGGCTTCCAGCCCAAGTTCAAGGGGATTGCGAAATATCCGGCAGTCACCCGCGATCTGAGCATGGTAGTGCCGAGAGACGTAAGCGCCGGTCAGATCGAGACGATCCTGATTCAGAGAGGCGGAAAGATTCTTGAAAGCTATGAGCTGTTCGATATTTACGAGGGCAGCCAGATCATGTCCGGTTTCAAGTCCATGGCGTATTCTCTGGTATTCCGTCATCAGGACAAGACACTGGATGAGAATGAGATCAATTCTGTTATGAAGAAGATCCTGAACGGTCTTTCGGGTCTTGGTATTGAACTGAGAAGCTGACGGGATCTGTCACGAAGGAGGTGTATCTATGGGAAAGAAGCTACTGAACCTGCTTCTCTTTCTTCTGGTCGGAGCTGCCTGCGTGGTGATCACGCTTTACGTGGGCAGAGATCAGCCCAGAGTCATGATATATAACTTCATTTTCCTTGGCGTCATGGCTGTTCTGTATCTGGCCGGCATGTTCGGCGGAATGTTCCGCATGGACGACCTGAGCCGGGCTCTTGCCAGGGCAAATCAGGAGATCCGCTCGATCTTCAAGCTCCCGGGCAAGGCGTCGGCGTCGGACCTGGCCGTTCTTGACAATGTATTTGACAACAAATTCCTTGACAAGAAGATGCGGGACTTTACCGACGGGATCAACAAAACCGAAGAGGGCATCGGAGACATCGAAGACTATATCAACGACGAAGAGCTGGATCTTCACGTGCATAAACGCCTTCTCGAGATGATCCCGGACATCTTTACGAGTCTTGGTATTCTGGGAACCTTTGTAGGTCTGGTATGGGGTCTGAAAAATTTCCAGCCGGATAACTACGAAGCCATCACATCGTCCGTCAGCGGTCTGGTGGACGGTATCAAAGTGGCGTTCCTTACGTCCATCTATGGTATTGCGCTTTCCATCGTTTATTCCTACGGGATGAAGAGCGGATATACCGCCATGATGGAGAATTTGCAGCAGTTTCTGAACCGCTTCCACAGCTTCGTCATGCCGAATGCGGAAAACGAGTCCAGAAACCTGCTGGTATCCGCCCAGAAGATTCAGGCGGACGCCATGACCAAAATGACGCAGCAGTTTACCGTTCAGCTGGCAGACAGCTTTGAGAAGGTCATAACGCCTACCTTCCGTAAGATGAATTCGTCGCTGGACACGCTGGTTAACGCGGTCACACAGACGCAAACCGACGCCGTGCACGAGCTGCTGGACATTTTCCTGGAACAGATGAATTCTTCCTTCCGGCTTCAGTTCCGTGACTTTAATAAAGCCATCGATGAGATGAACAAGGCGCAGAAGGAGAGCGTGGATTATACGACGACCCTGTACAGGAATATGTCGGAAAGACTGAATGCAAGCTTTGCCGAGAACGAGCAGGCGCTCCGCGATTCTGTTACCCAGTTCGGAAACATGCAGACAAGGCTGATGTCGACGGCTGCCCAGATCACGAAGGAGAACCAGGAGATCCAGCAGGCACAGCAGCAGGACTACGAGCAGATCATGACCTACATGAAGGATGCCGAGAAGTCTGCAACCAAGTTCTGGGTCGCATGCAACCAGACCATGAAGAAGTATGTGGAGGCAGCGGCCGAGAGCATGGAGCGGGTAAAGGATACAGCCGAGTCTCAGAACGAGGTTCAGATCGCAAACAAGCAGCTGATCCAGGATTTTGCGGCGAAGATGGACGAGTTCGCGGAATATCAGAAGAAGTCTTATCAGACCATGGATCAGGTCAGAAGACTGCTCGGCGATATTACCGCTACAACAAATCCCAAGGATGTCTATCTGCAGGGCGGAAGATCCGACACCATTGCACAGCAGAGATCCTTCGATGCGCTCAGAAGAACCATCGACGAGCAGGGAGAGACCGAGAAGCAGTATCTTGAAGAGATCACCAGAATGCTGCGTGAGATGAACAAGAACGCGCAGAAAGGGAAGATCGGAAACATTTTCAGATGACCGGCTGATCATACAGAGGTGATAAGGTGAGCAGAAGGAAAAAATCAGAGAACAGCGGCTTTAATATCTGGCGTTCTTATTCGGATATGATGTGCGGCGTGCTTCTTCTTTTTGTACTCATCATGAGCGTGACGCTTCTGCAGGCTCAGAAGAGCTATGCGGATGCTCTGAAGGAGCGTGACGAGAAGATCGCTCTTCAGGAAGAATATACCGCAGAGCTTCTGGCCAAGCAGGCGGCACTGGATCAGAAAGAGGACGAGCTGGAGCTGTCCAACGCCCAGCTGGCCGATCAGGATGAACAGCTGAGCAAGCAGCAGATGCTTCTCGCCGAAATGGACAGAGAATTAAAAGCGAAGGAAGCGCAGCTTGAGGAACAGCAGAAACAGCTGGAAGCACAGGCTGCAGCTCTGGAGACCGCGCAGATCGATCTGGATGAGAAAACAAATCTTCTCAATGAACAGCAGAGAAAGATCGACAATATCATCGGCGTCAAGGCCGAGGTGGTAGAGTCTCTCCAGGATGAATTTGCCGCCAATAATATGGATGTTAATATCGACTCAAAGACCGGAGCGCTGACCCTGCAGGCCAACGTCATGTTTGCGACGGGCGAATCCACCCTCACGGAAGAGGGCGAGGTCACGCTGTATCAGGTCCTTCCCATTTACTGCAAGGTGCTCCTTCAGGATGAATACCGGCAGTATCTTGCCGAGATCACGATCGACGGTTATACCGACGACGTAGGTGATTATGCCTACAACCTGAGGCTTTCCGAGGAAAGAGCCTATGCTGTGGCGGAGTTCCTTCTGAGTCATGAGGAAGAGTTCCTGACGGAGACGGAAAGGAATTATCTGCGTGAATTCCTGGTCGTCAATGGTCATTCCATGGGCGGACTCGTCGTGGAAGCCGACGGAACCATCAACCAGGACGCCTCCAGGCGAGTTGAGATCAAGTTCCGTCTGAAGGATGACGAGATGATCAGCGAGCTTTCCAGCATCCTGGCACAGACCGGCCAGGCTGCGGCAGAATAATTACAGGAGCAGATAAAAATGCATTTTAAAATTGGAAGAAATGACCCGTGCTGGTGCGGAAGCGGAATCAAGTACAAAAAGTGCCATGAAGCCTTTGACGCAAAGATCGATCAGTTTCGCGTGAAGGGAATCAAAGTGCCGGATCACAAACTGATCAAGACTCCGCAGCAGATCGAAAAGATCAGGGAAAGCTGCCGGGTCAACGTGGCGGTTCTGGACTATGTGGGAGAACACATCGGGCCCGGCGTTTCCACGCAGGAAATTGACAACTGGGTATACAACGAAACGGTAAAGCGGGGTGCGATCCCCGCACCGCTGAATTACAACGGTTTTCCCAAAAGCGTCTGTACTTCGATCGATGAGGTGGTCTGCCACGGAATTCCTTCCGAGGATGTCATACTGAAAGAGGGCGACATCGTAAACGTCGACGTTTCGACCATTCTGGACGGATACTTTTCAGATTCCTCCAGAATGTATATGATCGGCAAGGTGAGTTCCGAAAAAGAGCGGCTTGTCAGAGTTACAAAAGAATGTGTCGAACTGGGAGTCCAGGCTGTTAAGCCATGGACGCGCATGGGCAATATGAGCGAAGCGGTCCATAAGCATGCGCTGGAGAACGGCTATTCTGTGGTCCGTGAGATCGGCGGACATGGTGTCGGCCTTGAATTCCATGAGGATCCCTGGGTCGGATACGTTTCGGCTGCCAACACGGGAATGTTAATGGTGCCGGGGATGATGTTTACCATAGAGCCCATGGTCAATATGGGAAAGCCGGACATTAACACCGACGAAGAAGACGGCTGGACCGTCCGCACGGACGACGGACTTCCGTCTGCGCAGTGGGAGGTTACGGTTCTTGTAACCGATACCGGATGCGAAGTCATATGCTGGTAAAAAGGGCTTGCATTCAAAAACAGATTCGTGTATAATACTGTCTGTTGTAAAAAAGATGGTCCGCTGTTACCGTGATGGGTATTAAGAACATCCATAATAGAAGGAGATAACATAATGAACGAAATCATCAAAAACATCGAGTCCGCTCAGCTTAAGGCCGAAGTGCCGGAGTTCCGGGTGGGAGACACTGTAAGAGTTCACGCTCTGATCAAGGAAGGCACCAGAGAAAGAGTACAGATCTTCGAAGGCACTGTTCTGAAAAGACAGGGCGGCAGCACCAGAGAGACCTTCACCGTAAGAAAGACCTCCAATGGTGTCGGCGTTGAGAAGACCTGGCCGCTTCATTCCCCGCATGTTGTAAAGGTAGAAGTTATCCGCCACGGTAAAGTACGCCGTGCAAAACTGAACTATCTGAGACAGCGCGTCGGCAAGTCTGCAAAGGTTAAAGAGCTGATCAGATAAGATCCGCAGTGTCAATTGCATATTTTGTGAAATCAGGGACAATAACGAATGCTATTGTCCCTCTTTTTCGATACAGGAAGGTGGCAGAGCAGAATGAGCCGGTTCAACAGAAATATGCTCAGGGAAGCCAGGGAAAACTACGAGAATGACGCGAAAATGAGAGCCAGGGTAAGACTGATCTTTGAGATCGCGGCGACCCTTGCCCTTGCGGCCCTTGTGGCGGTCTGTTTCTTTCAGTCCGTGATCATGCAGGAGAGTTCCATGGAACCGACCATCTCGGTAGGAGACCGCTTCTTTATCAATATGATCTCGTACCGGATCGGAGATCCGCAGAGAGGGGATATCGTGGTCTTTAAGACCAACGGCAGCGACGAAGCCGCCCTGCATATCCGCAGGATCATCGGACTTCCCGGAGAGACGGTACAGATCGTAAACGGAAGGGTGCTGGTAGACGGCGCGACGCTGAAGGAGGCGGGGGATTTCCCGAACATTGTCAATCCGGGAGCCGCCGAAACGCCGGTGACGCTGGAGACAAATCAGTACTTTGTCCTGGGCGATAACCGGAACAACAGCGAGGACAGCCGGTTCGGCGACATCGGTATCATCAAAAAGGAATATCTTGTCGGCAAGCTCTGGTTTACCGTTGCGCCTCTCAAAAAACTCGGCTTTTTCAGGTGACGATATGAATGTTCAATGGTATCCCGGACACATGACAAAGGCTGTCCGGCAGATGAAAGAAAACCTGTCTCTGGTGGACATGCTGATCGAGATCGTCGACGCAAGAATTCCCGCGTCCTCCAGAAATCCTGACATAGACAGACTGAAAAACGGCAAGCTGTCTCTGATCATATTAAACAAGTCGGATCTTGCGGATCCGAAAAGAAATGCCGAGTGGGTAGAATATTTTGAGAACAGCGGCAGCATGGCGGTTCTGATCGATTCCAGAAAAACCGGAGACATGAAGCGCGTGCGGGAGGCGATCCGCCTGCTTAGCCGTGAAAAAAAGGAACGGGATCTGAAACGAGGCATCAAAAACAGGCCGGTCCGGGCCATGGTGGCCGGAATTCCCAATGTCGGAAAGTCGACCTTTATCAATTCTTTTGCGGGACGGGCCGTGGCCAAAACAGGCAATAAGCCCGGCGTCACAAAAGGACAGCAGTGGATCCGTCTTGACAAAGAGACGGAGCTTCTGGATACGCCGGGAATTCTCTGGCCGAAATTTGAAGACGAAACCGTGGGAATGCATCTTGCATGGACTGGCGCGATAAGGGACGAGATCCTGAACACGGAGGAACTGGCCCTTTCTCTTGCCGGATTTCTGAAGGAATGTTATCCCGGGGCACTCTCCGGCAGATATGGCGTTTCCGAAGAGGGAACGGCTCTGGAGATCATGGAGGCAGTCGCTGAAGCAAGAGGCTGCATCCGTACGGGCGGAGGAATCGACTACGGAAAGACGGCAAGAATTCTTCTGGACGAATTCAGAAGCGGAAAAACCGGCCGCATCACCCTTGAATTTTCGGAGCCTTTGAAATGAAAAAAATCGGTGAGATCAAAAACGAATTTGAAGCAGCATCTCCGGAAGAATATAAAAGGCTGTTCGATCTGTATCAGGAAGACGAACGGGACGGTGTTAAGAAGCTGATCCTCAGATACCGGAAAAAGCAGGAAAGCTTCGAAAACGAACTGAGACGCCTCGAAGCCATGTCCTCTTATGAGAAGGAATACCGTACTTTTGGTTTTGTGTGCGGAATCGACGAGGCCGGAAGAGGTCCTCTTGCGGGGCCTGTAACCGCCGGAGCGGTAATTCTGCCGGAAACGGCGGTCATTCCCGGACTGAACGATTCCAAAAAGCTGACAGAGAAAAAGCGGGAGGAGCTGTACGACGTGATCTTCCGTGAGGCAGTTTCGGCAGGGGTGGGAATCGTTGCTCCGGAACGGATCGACGAGATCAATATTCTCCAGGCGACTTACGAGGCCATGCGCATGGCAGTCGCTTCTCTGGAAACCAAACCTGACGTGCTTTTAAACGACGCCGTGATGATCCCGCAGCTGCCTGTCCGGCAGGTACCGATCATCAAGGGTGATCAGAAAAGTGTCTCCATTGCCGCCGCCAGTATTCTGGCAAAGGTCACCAGGGACCGCATCATGATGGAATATGACCGGATGTATCCGGAATACGGCTTTTCCGGAAACAAGGGGTACGGGTCTGCGGCGCATATTGAAGCTTTGAAGAAATACGGACCATGTCCGATTCACCGGAGGACTTTTATCGGTCATTTCACGCAGGAGGAAGTTCCGTCCCGGATTACCCGCAGATCGGAAGGAACCGATTATGAACACCGGGCGGCACAGTACCTGGCAGCCCAGGGGCTGAAGATCCTTGAACACAGCTTCCGCTCGGACCGGGGCGAGATCGACCTGATCGCCGACGATGAGGGAACGCTTGTCTTTATTGAGGTCAAGTACCGTAAAAACGACAGCAGGGGAAGCGCGCTTGAAGCCGTAAACCAGGAAAAACAGAAAAAGATTCTGCGAACCGCAGATTATTACAGAATGCAGCATGGCGCCGGCACAGACAGTGCGTATCGGTTCGACGTGGTCGGAATTGACGGCGAGCTGGTGACGTGGGTGAGGAACGCGTTCCCGTGATATGACGGCAGGTCCGGACGGGGTACATGGATGCTTCGGCGTTCAGAAAGGAAGAAGTATGCAGATCATATGGAAAAATCCCGGTCGGCCGGGAATGACAGTTCATGATATCGGAGGTACTGTATTCCTGACATTTCCGATGCTGGATGTATTTCCGGAGCTTATGAACTGCTTCAGCACCCGCCTGGGCGGCGTGAGCGAGGGAATCTATCGTTCCATGAATCTCAGCTATACCCGGGGCGATGTACCGGAGCGGGTTACGGAAAATATCAGAAGACTGGGAAAAGCCGCCGGATTTGACCCGGAAAACATGGTTCTTTCCGATCAGACGCATACGGTCAACGTGCGGATCGTCACAAAGGACGACAGAGGAAAAGGATTCACACTGAAAAAAGATTATACCGATGTGGACGGCATGATCACCAATGTGCCGGATCTTGTTCTTGCGACCTTTTATGCGGACTGTGTTCCTCTGTTCTTTTACGATCCGGTTAAAAAGGCGGCGGGTCTTTCACATGCAGGATGGAGAGGAACCGTCGGCGGAATAGGAAGAGTCACGGTCGAAAAAATGCAGAACGCCTTTGGAAGCAGACCTGAGGACATTTATGCGGCCATCGGACCGTCCATCTGTCAGGACTGTTACGAGGTGAGCGACGACGTGATCGCGGAAGTGATAAAGGCATACGGGGAGAAGGACGCGTCTTCTCTGTATTATACAAATGAAAGAGGCAGATTCCAGCTGAATCTGTGGGAAGCAAACCGGCTGACTCTTCTGAAAGCCGGAATCAGGGAGGAACATCTGTCCCTCCCTGGAATATGTACCTGCTGCAATCCTGAATTTTTGTTTTCTCACCGGGCATCGATGGGAAAACGTGGAAATCTGGGCGCCTTTCTTTCGATCAGGCAGTAGTGAAGCCGGAGAGGCTCAGGCATTCTGAGCCTTCAGCTTATCGAGAAGCTCCATGATCTTCAGATTGGTGGCTCTTACCTTTTCGACCGACATGTCGTGATTGATGATGTCGATGATGCTGGCAAGATATTTGCTCATGTTTGCCTCGATATAGTAGGGCTTTTCAAGAAGCTCGGCCGGACGCGTATTCAGATTCGTGGTGATCAGCTTGTCGATCCAGCCTTTTTCATAGTAGTCGTCGAATTTGGCAAGTCCATCGGTAAACAGTCCGAAGGTGGTACAGATCATCACACGATGGCAGCCCCGTTCCTTCAGCTGCTTGGCGACGTCCAGCATGCTTTCTCCGGAGGAGATCATGTCGTCGATGATGACGACATCCTTTCCTTTGATGGAATCGCCAAGGAACTCATGCGCGACGATCGGATTCTTTCCGTTTACGACGGTGGAGTAATCTCTTCTCTTATAGAACATACCCATGTCGACGCCCAGTACGTTGGCAAAATATACGGCACGGGACATGGCGCCTTCATCAGGGCTGATGATCATCAGATGATCATTGTCGATCCTGATATCGGGAACATTCCGGATCAGAGCCTTCAGGAACTGATAGGTGGCATAAAAATTGTCGAATCCGCTGAAGGGTATGGAATTCTGTACGCGGGGGTCGTGAGCGTCAAAGGTGATGATGTTGGAGACGCCCATATTGGAGATTTCACGAAGCGCCAGGGCACAGTCGAGAGATTCTCTTTTGGTTCTTCTGTGCTGACGTCCTTCGTAAAGAAACGGCATGATCACGCTGATGCGGTGTGCCTTGCCTGTGGCGGCAGAGATGATGCGTTTAAGATCCTGATAGTGATTGTCCGGCGACATATGATTTTCGTATCCGCATACCTTGTAGGTGAGGTTGGAATTGGTGACATCCACCATGATAAAGAGATCCACCCCTCTTACGGATTCCTGGATATAGCCCTTTCCCTCGCCGGTTCCGAAACGGGTGATGTCGCACCCTACGAGAAAGGACTTTTCACAATAACCGGGGGTAATGTTGGTCTTTCTGAGACTGAGGTCTTTACGGTATTTTACAAGCTTACGGTCGACTTCTTCCGCCAGTTCCCTGCAGCCCTCAAGTGCAGCGATTTTGATCGGCGCTACAGGCGTTGCCCGTTCAAGCAGTTCGATGTTAGCCATTTTATCCTCCTTTTGGTGCATGAGCATAGTAAGGACATGCTTATTCGTGCTAATATAGTAACATTCACTTTTCGAAGCGTCAAGCAGACGCTTGCATTTTTATCAATCTTGTTTCGGAGAACACGGACATGAAGATGAAGAAACACAGAATATCTGCTGTAGATCCGGATGGCATTGGAGCTGAACTGGGAATAGAGCCCGGCGACCTTCTGCTGCAGATCAGCGGAAAGCCTGTCAGGGATGTGTTTGATTACCGTTATCTGCTGAATGAAGAATATGTAACGGTTACCATAGAAAAAGAAAACGGAGAAGTCTGGGAGCTCGAAATAGAGAAGGAATACGAGGAAGACCTGGGTGTTACATTTGAATCCGGCCTGATGGACGATTACCGCTCCTGCGCCAACCGCTGCGTTTTCTGCTTTATCGATCAGATGCCTCCGGGCATGCGGGAAACGTTGTATTTTAAGGATGACGACACCCGGCTCTCATTCCTGCAGGGCAACTATGTAACGCTGACAAATATGTCAAAAAATGATATCGACCGGATCATTGAGTACCGGATGGAGCCGATCAATGTTTCGGTCCACACCATGAATCCGGATCTCCGATGCGCGATGCTGCGGAACAGGACGGCAGGCAAGGCTCTTGAAAAGCTGGACACCCTGTATGACGCGGGGATCACGATGAATGGTCAGATCGTGTTATGCAAAGGTCTGAATGACGGCAGCGAACTGGAATACACATTGGAACAGCTGAAAAGATATATTCCGGTAATGCAGAGCCTTTCGGTGGTTCCCGTGGGCCTGACCAGGTTCCGGGAGGGACTGTACCCGCTGGAACCCTTCGGCAGAGAGGATGCGCGGCAGGTGCTGCGGATCATCCATTCCTGGCAGAAACGGTTTTTTGAGGAATTCGGGATCCACTTTGTGCATGCTTCCGATGAATGGTATATCCTTGCAGGAGAAGAGCTGCCGGAAGAGGAACGGTATGACGGATACCTTCAGCTGGAAAACGGAGTCGGTATGCTTCGGCTTCTCGAGCGTGAGGTCATGGAAGCGCTGGAAAAACGGACAGGCGACGACCGGATCAGAAAGGCCGTCATTGCGACGGGACAGCTTGCCGCTCCGTTCCTTCAGGGCCATGTTGAAAGAATCTGTAAAAAATACCCCGGCGTACAGGCAAATGTGGTTCCGGTCATCAATAATTTTTTCGGGCCGCAGATCACGGTGTCCGGTCTGATCACCGGAGGGGACCTGATCACGCAGCTGAAGGGCCGGCTGGAGCCGGACATGGTGCTGATCCTGCCCTGCAATATGCTGCGGGACGGGGAAGAGGTATTTCTGGATGACATTTCCCTTGCGGATCTTGAAAAAGAGCTTGGGGTTAAGACGATCATAGCGGACAGTGACGGAGAGAGCCTTGTAAACGCGATACTCGATCCGGATACCGACCGCGTACGAAAAAGGAGGCAGAGTTATGAGCAAGCCGATCGTGGCGATCGTGGGCAGGCCTAACGTCGGAAAGTCCACACTGTTTAATGTACTGGCCGGAGAGCGCATTTCCATCGTAAAGGATACGCCCGGCGTGACCAGAGACCGTATTTATGCCGATGTAGAATGGCTTGGCAGACATTTTACGATGATCGATACAGGCGGTATCGAACCGGCAGGCTCCGATATCATCCTTTCCCGTATGAGGGAACAGGCGCAGACCGCCATTGATACCGCGGACGTGATCGTTTTCATGACCGACGTCAAAGAAGGCCTTACCGACGCCGATTCCTATGTGGCCGACATGCTCCGGCGCAGCGGAAAACCGGTGGTACTGGTGGTAAACAAGGTGGACAGCTTTCAGAAGTACGAGATGGACGTCTACGAATTCTACAATCTCGGCATCGGTGAACCGTTTCCCATCAGCTCGGCCAACATGCAGGGCCTTGGCGACATGCTGGACGAGGTGATGAAGTATTTTCCGGCGTCATCCGCTGAAGAGGAGGAGGACGATACGCCCCGGATCGCTGTCGTCGGTAAACCGAACGTCGGAAAATCCAGCCTGATCAATCTGCTGACAGGGGAAGAAAGGGTCATCGTTTCCGATATAGCCGGCACCACCAGGGACGCCGTGGATACGGTTCTCCGCAGAAACGGAAAAGAATATATTTTTGTCGACACAGCCGGGATCAGAAGACAGTCGAAGATTACGGAGGATATTGAACGGTATAGTGTTATCCGTACTGTTTCGGCCATAGAAAGGTCCAATATCGTCATCTTTATGATCGACGCGGAAACAGGCGTGACAGAACAGGACGCAAAGATCGCCGGAATCGCGCATGAAAACGGGAAGGGCGTGATCATCGCCGTAAACAAGTGGGACGCCATTGAAAAAAATGACAAAACCATTTATACTTATACCAACAGGATCAAGGAAACGCTTTCCTTCATGCCCTATGCGGAGCTGGTATTTATCTCGGCAAAAACAGGCCAGAGGACCGGAAAGCTGTTCGAGCTGATCGACAAGGTGATCGAAAATCAGACGCTTCGGATTCAGACAGGCGTCCTGAACGAAATCCTGAGCGAAGCGGTTGCACTTCAGCAGCCGCCTTCGGATAAGGGAAAACGTCTTAAGATCTATTATATGACACAGGTGAAGGTAAAGCCGCCGACGTTTGTTTTCTTTGTTAATGACAAGGAACTGATGCACTTTTCCTATGTGCGGTATCTTGAAAACAAGATCCGGGACACGTTTGGATTTGAGGGAACTCCGTTACGGTTTATTGTCAGGGAACGCGGCGAGAAAGGATAAGGATACAGATGCTCAGAGTCTTATGCTTGCTGATCGGATATGTCTTCGGACTGTTTCAGACCGGCTATATCATCGGCAGGATCCATCATACGGATATCAGAAAGCATGGCAGCGGAAACGCGGGTACGACCAATGCGCTCCGCACCTTCGGACTGAAGGCCGGTCTGATCACGCTTCTCTGCGACCTTCTGAAATGTGTGGCGGCTGTGCTGGTGGTTAATCTGCTGTTCAGGGCAGAGCATGCAGAAATACTTCCGCTGCTGCGGATCTATGCCGGACTTGGGTGTGTTCTGGGACACAATTTTCCGTTCTACCTTGGCTTCAAAGGTGGAAAGGGAGTGGCTGCTTCTCTCGGATTTGCCTTTGCGATGCACTGGACGGCAGGCGTTCTGGCGCTGTGTGTCTTTTTTGTGGTATTCTTTTCAACTCATTATGTATCGCTCGGCTCCATTCTGGCATATACGGCTACGATCATCTATCTGGGCGTACGGTGCCTGAACGGATTTTTCGGAATGGAAAAAGCGTTGAGAGTCGAATTCTGCTGTGTTCTTGTTTTTCTGCTGGCCATGGTGATATTCCGGCACAGGGAAAATATTAAAAGGCTGCTTGCCGGCAATGAAAACAAAACATATCTTCATAGGAAAAAGATGTAACTATTCAGCATCCTGCAGACAGGAAGGCCGGATAAATACAAAAAACATGAAAAGAGGACTGTCCTTGAGGACAGTCCTTTTTTTCAGAACGGAATATCCTGAAGATCTTCAGGAATATCGGTACAGCGGTAGTTTTCGTTGACTTTTTCCAGCAGCTCCATATCCTCCGGGTCAATGGAAAAGTTGAAAATATCTGAATTTGCACGGATGTGACGGGGGTCGGAAGACCCCGGAATAACGGATATGCCTTTCTGCACAGCCCATCTTAAACCGATCTGGGCAGGGCTGCAGGCATATTTTGTCCCCATGACGCAGAATACATCATGGTCAAGATAGCCGCCTCTGGCAAGAGGAGCTGAGGCCTGAACCTGTATGCCGTTCATGCGGCAGTATTCGACCAGTTCTTTGCGGTTCCAGAGCGGATGATATTCAAACTGGTTTACCGCGGGAACGATTCCGGATATACTTTTCAGTTCTTCCAGATGGCGGACCTCAAAGTTGCATACGCCCACCGCACGGACACGTCCGGTTTCGAGAAGACTGCAGATTTCCAGCCAGGAATTGAGATAACATCCGGGAACAGGCCACTGGATCATGTAAAGATCGACATAGTCCGTATGAAGACGCTCCAGGCTCCGCTGGAATGCGCCGGTGATATCATTGAGGCGCTGGGCGGTGTTCCACAGCTTGGTGGTGATAAACAGTCCGCTGCGGGGTACTCCGCTGCGGGCGATGGCCCTGCCGACAGCTTCTTCATTTTTATAGGAAGATGCAGTATCGATCAGACGGTAACCGGAATCGACGGCAGCGGAGATGGCTTTGGCCATCTCGTTTTCGCCGGATATCCTGTAGGTACCGAGACCGAGAAGAGGCATCTCTATGTCATTGTTGAGAAATACAGTATCTTTCAAACGCATACCCCCTTATAACGTACTATATTCTACCACTTAATTGTGAACCTTTATCATCATATATATTAATTTTTATCGAATAAAATGCCTTTTATTGGACTCTGATATGATATAATAAGGTACCGGAGATGCAAAATTAACATTTGAACCATACCAGATCACCGTGTGTGTAAAATACTTTCTGTTCGGGAGGAAAAAATGTCTTTTGAAGAAATGACCTGTAAAGAATTTGTCTCAGAGTTGTCGTCAAAAAGTCCGGTTCCCGGAGGCGGAGGAGCCTCTGCTCTTGCCGGAGCGGTCGGCATGGCGCTTTCCAACATGGTTGCGTCCCTTACCATTGGAAAGAAGAAATAT
>CAMNNM010000024.1 GCA_946545425.1 uncultured Blautia sp.
AAACCAAGCTGATCTCCGTCGGAATGCTGGGGCTGGACCGCGTCGTGGTGGAGCCCTCCGGGATCTACGACGCCGATGAGTTCTTCGATCTTCTTTACGAGGACCCCCTGACCCGGTGGTTCGAGCCGGGAAATGTCATTTCCATCGTCGACGCCGGCATGGCGGAAGATCTTTCGGAAGAGTCGGAATACCTTCTGGCTTCCCAGTGTGCGCCGGCGGGCAGGATCGTTCTGTCAAAAATGCAGAGCGCAGGCCCCGGCGCCGTAGACGCCGTCATATCCCATATTTCCCGTGCCCTTTCCCGGTTTCAGGCAAATCGCTCTCTCAGCCCCGGGGATATCCTGGCCAAAGACTGGTCCGGTCTCACGGACGAAGATCTCGAGGCCCTTACAGACTGCGGCTACATTCCCGCCGATTACCGGAAAATGATGCTGGGGCAGGACAGTCAGTATAAAACCTGTTTTTACATGGATCTCCGCCCCTCCCGGGAGGAGCTTCTTTCCACGGTAAAAAAGCTGCTCTCCGACCCGGCATGCGGACACATTATCCGCGTCAAGGGCTTCATTCCCGAAGGCGGCAGATGGCTTGAGCTGAACGCCGTAGAAAAAGAAATCAGCCTGAGCCCCCGGGACAGGGGTCAGGCTGTGATCATCGTGATCGGGGAAAATCTTGATAAAGAACGGATCGACGGATACTGGAACGCCAGCTTTCCCGCCCTCACATGACGTTTCGGAACAGGATCTGCGCGATACGGAAATAAACCGTAAGCGAACAGGCGTCAACGATGGTCGTAATAAAAGGAGTCGCCATGATGGCCGGGTCTACCCCGGCCTTTTTTGCGATCAGCGGCAGGGTTCCGCCCACCAGCTTCGCGATCAGGACGGCGCAGAACAGCGAAATGCTGACGACCAGCGAGTACTGAAGCACATGCTGGTAGCCGTTTGAAAACACGGCGTACATCAGGTAGATACGGAGTCCGTTGACGATGCCCAGGATCGCTCCCACGATCGCGGCCACGCGCAGCTCTTTCCAGACCACCTGCATAAAGTCTTTCGTTGTCACTTCACCCAGGGCCAGGCCGCGGACCATAAGGGTACAGGTCTGGTTTCCGCAGTTACCGGGCGTGTCCATCAGCATGGGCATAAAGGAGACCAGCAGCGGAAGGCTTGCGAAGGTCGCCTCATAATGGGTAGTGATCATTCCCGTAAAGGTTGCCGAGAGCATCAGGATCAGAAGCCACGGGATCCTCTGCTTCGCATGCTGCCACACGGTGGTGCCGAAATAGGACGCCGTCGCGTCGGCAGGAAGAATAGCCGCCATCTTCTGCATATCCTCGGTGGACTCTTCGGTCAGAACGTCCAGAGCGTCATCCAGGGTAACGATACCGACCAGCATTCCCTCGCTGTCCACGACGGGCATGGCGCTGAACGCATAGTGCTGCATCTTTCGGGAAACGTCCTCCTGGTCCTCCGTGACCTCCACAGAGATCACGTTGTCGTCCATGATTTCGGAGATCGGGGTATCGAGGGGCACAAGAAGCATGTCTCTCACCGTCACGATGCCCACAAGCTTGTTGTTTTCCACCACATAGCCGGTGTAGATCGCCTCCGCGTTCTCTCCGTGCCTTCTTATGGTGTCAAAGGCCTGCGCCACGGTCATGTCGCGCCGCAGTCTGATATACTCCGGCGTCATCATGCTTCCGGCACTGGATTCCGGATAATGCAGAAGCTTGTTCAGGGTGTCCCTTGTCTGGGGACTGGATTTGGAAAGGATTCTTTTTACAACGCTGGCAGGCATGTCCACCAGCAGGTCGGCAGCCTCGTCAAGGCTCATGGCCTCCAGGGTGCTGACGATCTCAGCGTCCGAAAAGCCTTCCACCAGCTCGTTTCTGGACTCGTCGGACATGTATTCAAAGGTTTCTGCCGCCAGCTCTTTTTCAAGGAGCCGGAAAACGATCAGTCTGTTGTTCTCGTCCAGATCCTCAAGGATCTCTGCCAGGTCAGCAGGATGCATCTCACACGTGGCGGATCGCAGCTCCCGGTACTGGCGCTTCATCAGAAATTTCAGTATCTCGGTTTTGGTAAGTTTATTCTGTTCCATAGGTATCTTCCTTCTTTCCTGCAGATGGACCATCGCTGCAGATCAGAAGCCACGTCAAAAAGATCCCATTTCCAGAACGAAATGAACAGTCCGGAAAATTCAGACTGTTCTGTCGAAGGTCATGAGCTTTGCCGCTTTGAAATCTGCAGAATGGCCGGTCTTTTGTCGGTAATGATCAGAATCCATTATAAAAGCTCAACTCCCTTCGTTACGAATATAGTTCGTGGACGACAGCCGCCTGACGTCCACGAAGATTATAACACATAAATTATCTCCCGGCAATGTACAATTCAGCCGGCTTTGATCTCTCCCGCCTTGGTAAGGCTCATCTTGGTGAAGGACGGTCCCAGAAGCTCATAGACCAGCGTACCGGCCAGCACCACGGCGCGGATCTGGGACGCATAGTCGGGAACGACTCTTCCGGCCACCAGCGTAAGACCGATGGCGACGCCGGCCTGCGGCACCAGGCAGGGGCCAAGATAGCGGTTGATCTTCTCGTCCGCATGGCAGATCCGCCCTCCGAGCCAGGTTCCGAAGATCTTTCCGATCACCCGGAATACGATGTATACGGCGCCGATCAGGCCTACGGTCGTCAGCACGCTGACCTGCAGGCCGCAGCCGCTGGCAACGAAAAACAGAATGAAGATCGGTCCGGTAACGGATTCCGCAATGGAAATGATCTCTTCCGACTCATTGCTCAGGTTGGCAACAGTTGCCCCAAGTCCCATGCAGAGCATCAGGGCGCTTAATCCCAGCTGATCGGCGATACCGATTCCCAGAAAGATAAAGGCAACAATCAGCGACAGGCGGTTGCCCCGCTTTTTAAAGTACCGCATGGGTATCAGAAGGCAGAAGCCCAGCACGAACCCCAGAAGCAGCGCCGCAAGGATCTGTCCCACAGGCTCCAGGATCGACAGGAACAGATTTCCGCCCCCATTGCTTTCCAGCGCCTTCGCCACGGCGACGGAAATGGAAAACAGCATCAGGGCCGTGGCGTCGTCAATGGCCACGACCGCCATCAGGGTCTCGGTTACCGGCCCCCGGGCGCGGTACTGATTGATGACCATGATGGTCGCGGCCGGAGCCGTCGCGGCAGCGATGGATCCCAGCACCAGCGAAAAGGGCAGCTGATGTCCGGTGATCAGAAGCGCCGCCACTACAAAGACTACGGCGAACAGGGATTCCAGACAGGCGATGACCACGGGTGTCACGCCCACTCTTTTGAAATAGCTGAATTTAAACTCGTTTCCGATGGAGAAGGCGATAAAGCCCAGCGCCACCTCGGAGACGATCGCGATGTTGTTGATAAAATCCCCGGAAAGAACCGAAAAATCCAGTCCAAGGGCAGGCAGAAAATAGGGGCCGATCAAAAGGCCGGCAACCAGGTAGCCGGTCACATTCGGCAGGTGCAGATGTTTTGCCATCCGTCCAAAGAACATTCCCGAAAGGATCATGATGGCCAGATCACACAACAGATTCAGATTGAGACTCATTCTTCCTTCACCTTAAACCCTTCCAGATAATCGATCGGTACGGTGAAAAGAATACCGGTGTCACCATGCTCCAGTCCTCCGGTCACTTTGTTGACCGCGTCGATGATCACGGGAACCTTGGAATCCGAGGCCGCCATGAAGATCGTCCTGTTCTCCTTTCTCTCGGGGTTCAGCAGATATCTGAGAGACCCCATGAAACGCGGTTCGTCGGAATGAGCAAGTTCCTGCATCATTCCGTGAGAATTGATGATGGTCGCGCCCTGAAGGTGGCGGTCGCTGAATTCCTCCAGCAGCTGCTCCTGGACCTCGATCTTGTTGAGAACGATAACCACAAGCTTCATTTTTTATTCCTCCTTTATCATAGGATAAACAATACCAGAACACCAAGGATCACAACGATCCCGATACACGAAAGCATCAGGGCAAAGGAAAAGTTGCCGACGACGGGGCTCAGCGCCTCCTCGGTGGTGCGGAGAAGCTTCTGCCCGGCCCCGGCGGATTTCTTTCCGGCCGCGGTTTTTTCTCTGACCATGGTCCGCCGCATCAGGACCACGAAAGCGTCCACGCTGGTCTCAAGCGCACGTCCGATGACCGCAAAGCACAGCGGGATCCACTTTGTGAAAAGCGGAAGGGTAAACAGTCCCTCCAGGAAGCGGGCAAGCCCCTTCAGGCAGGAGAACAGATCCCGGGTAAAGAAGGGTCTCGTAAAGAAACCGTCCAGGAAGCGGGCAACAGCTCCCCCCGCTCCCGGCAGCCATCTGGTCAGAAGCGGCCGGTACAGAAGATCCTCCAGATCCAGCTTTTCCGGCCAGAGGTTTACATATCTGCCGTCTTTCATAAGGACACGCCGGATCAGCACAAGATACAGAAAAGCGCCGATGCCGAGCGAGATCAGGCCGCCGGATATGCACTCCCAGGACAATGGCCGGAAATGATGCAGCACTTCTCTTTCGCCGGTCATGAACCCGGCAAGCCATCCGAATACCGGCTTCTGCCCGAGTACCGGGAACAGAAGGGATGTTCCAAAGACCACGATGCTGCTGCCCGCATTCATACAGGCGGTCATGCCGTCGTACCGCTTCTGTTTTTCCGGATCCTCGTTCTTTTCCACAAACAGGCAGATGAACAGCTTCAGCATGTACGCGAAGGTGCAGCCGCCGGAGATCAGAAAGATCCACTCGATCGCGTGAAGGATTCCCGCGCAGCCTGCCAGATGCTCCGCGCCCATGACGATTCCCTCGTGCAGAAGGGTCTTGCTGGCGTAGCCGTTGAAAAGCGGCACGCCGCTGATCCCGACAAGTCCCAGAAAGAAGGCAGCCTTAAACAGCAGCTTGTTTCTGCCAAAGCCCCGGATCTTGTTCAGCTCCAGCTCATGGAGGTTCATGACCACCACGCCGGCTGCGCAGAACAGGCAGAGCTTCAGCATGGAGTGATTGACCATATGAAGCATGGCGCCCCCAAGGGTTTCGGCGGCACCTTCCATGTCTCCCGCACAGGTCAGCAGCACCATCATGCCGGTGCCCACCAGGATGAATCCGATCTGGGACATGGAGGAGCAGGCCAGCGTCCGCTTCAGATTTACGGAAAACAGGGCAAGCAGCGCTCCCAGAAACATGGTCACGGTACCGAGGATCAGGACGATCCATCCAAACGTTTCGTCCCCTGCGAACACCTGCAGGGTCGTCATAAGGATGCCGTAGATACCCACCTTTGTCAGCACGCCGGAAAGCAGGGCCGACCCCGGCGACGGAGCCACCGGATGCGCTTTCGGAAGCCAGATGTGCACCGGAAACATGCCGGCCTTGGCGCCGAAGCCCAAAAGAATGCAGACGCCTGCTGCCAGGATCCTGCCTCTCTGCCCTTCGCCCGATGCCTCCAGCGCACTTTTCAGCTCTCCGAAGGAAAGCGTGCCAAGGGAGCTCTGCAGAAGGACAAGGCCCATAAACAGCACCAGTCCTCCGATAACGGCCACAAACAGATAGGTGTAGGCCGCCCGCACGGCCCCCGGCGTCTCTTCGTGGATGACCCACGTAAAGGAAGTCAGGGACAGGATCTCAAAAAACAGGAAGGTCGTCATCAGGTCTCCGGAAAGCATGACGCCCTCCGTAGCACCCAGCGTCATGAGAACGAACGCGTAATAATGGTTCAGTCCTCTTCTCTCTTCCCGGAAATATTCCATGGAAAACCAGGTGGTAAAGGCCCACATGAGAGCGGTCACCAGGGCATAGACAGCCCGGAAGCCGTCTGTGGTAAAGGAGATACCTGCGGTAAATACCCTTCCGATACCGGGACCTGCAGCCGCGCCGTTTCTTATAACCGTTACAAACAGAACAACAGCCGCGAAAAGCTCCGCCATGGTAAAGAAAAGTACCAGGTGGTCCCTCAGGCTTTCCTTCTTTTTTCCCGCCGCATAGGACAGCGCCGCAAAAAGGAACGGCGCAAAAACCAATATAAGAATCAGCATTTCAACGCCTCCCTTCTCAGATCAGGCCTGATGCGATGTTTCCAATGAACGTCATCACCGGTCCCGGAAACAGTCCGAACAGAAGATCGGCCGCCGTAAACACGAGGATCGGCGCCAGCATCAGGGCTCCCGGATCGGAAGCAGTGCTTGTCCTGTAGCGGTCCGTTCCCCCGAAGGGGAAAAAGGCCCGGATCGAAATGGACATGGTGTAGATCGCGCAGAAGAAGGCTCCGACGGCAAGACAGACCATGCCGGTCAGACCGACCCACGTCCCGTCGGAGGCTCCGGCCGTAAACAGATTCCACTTGGATACGAATCCGCAGAACAGCGGGATTCCCATCAGGGAAAAACCGTTGAGGGTAAACAGGGCAAAGGTGACAGGCATCCTTTTCCCGGCCCCGTTGATCTCGTAAATATAGCTGTTCCCGGTGCTGTGCATGAAGGCCCCCGCGCACATGAACAGAGATATCTTGGTGATGCCGTGAAACAGCATATGCGCGACGCCGGCCGTCATTCCCACCGGCGACATCAGAAGAATTCCGAACAGCATGTAAGACAAATTGCTGACGGTGGAGTAAGCAAGCCTCTTTTTAAAATGACGTTCCCGTACGCCCAGCACGGCCTCGTAGGTCAATGTGAAGGCCGCCGTCAGAAGGCAGACCGCCTGCACCCAGGTTCCTCGGAGAGCATCCGGCGAATAGGTATAATAGGTCAGCCTTACGATGGCGAAAACACCCGAATTCACCACCGCCACCGCATGCAGAAGCGCGGTCACGGGAGTCGGCGCCACGGACGCCAGAGGCAGCCACCGGTAAAGCGGAAAGACCGCCGCTTTCACGCCGAAGCCGAAAAATCCCAGCAGGTAGATCCACTGCATCAGACCGGCGCTTACATTTCGATAGTCAACTCCGCCAAAGGAAAACAGGCTGCTTCCCTGCATGGTGGTCATGACCACCGCGATCAGGGCGACCGCAGCTCCTCCGATCGTATAGGCCGCATAGATCCGGCCGGCATACATGCTTTCATGATCCTGGTAATGACTCACCAGCGGGATGGTTACCAGAGTCAGCATTTCAAAAAACACATACAAGGTCGTCATACTGGCGGAAAAAGCAATGCCCAGCGTGACGCCGTAGGTCATCAGAAAAAATCCGAAAAATCCGTTTTTATGCCGTGCATGCTCCATGTACTCAAAGGCGTACAGAAGCACGAGCGGCCACATGAGGCTGACCATTCCTGCGAACATCATGCTCATGCCGTCCACATGAAAACTGACGGTAAAGCTGCGCGCGAAGCTGTAGACCGTGACGGCTTCATACGGCCCCGTCAGGATCGCCGCCCAGACAAAAAACGTAGTCACGCAGGCGACGCATTCGCAGAACCAGTTTCTGGCTCTGTCCGACTGAAGATTCATTCCGAAGAGCAGCACGCCGCCCAGGATCGGAAGAAGGATCGAGCCCAATATCACTATATTTCCCATCTGTCTGTCCTCTCGTTCATGAAGGAAGTGAGACGCCCGTCAGAATCCCAGGGCTCCCAGAATGGAAACACCGAAGAGTCCCACTGTCAGAGCCGCCGCGCACAAAAGGATCATGGGCACCAGCATCAGGGCGTTCGGTTCCCGCTTTTCGGAAGAGCCCTCGAACTCCTCTCCGGGGAAGAAGGCGTGGAACGCCACCGGGAACAGATATCCCGCGGTCAAAAGAGCCGAGATCAGAAGGATCACCGGCGGAAGTACGGAAAAGACTCCCATGCCGCTGTCCACAGATGCCAGCGCGATCACCCATTTGCTCAGGAAGCCGCCCATGGGCGGAATTCCCACCAGCGACAGAGCCGCGATCAGAAAACACCATACCGTCACGGGCATCTGTTTTCCGATGCCGGCAAGATCCGGAATCTTTCTCTTTCCCAGCCGGTAGATGAATACGCCGGCGGTCAGAAACAGGCAGCCCTTGGCAGCTGCGTGGGCCATCACCTGAAGAAGGCCTCCGCGAAGCCCCGCTTCCGAAAGAATACTGAGGGAAACCATCACATAGGAGATCTGGCTGACCGTCGAAAAGGCCAGGCGCTTTTTGATGTCCTGCTCCATAAAGGCCATCATGGATCCCATGAATACCGTCGTCATGGCAAGGATCATCCAGGCGTACTGCACCCAGGTCCCCCGGATCAGATCGGCTCCCACCGAGTAATAAACCAGCCGGATCACGGCGATGATGCCGGCCTTGGCAATGATGCCCGACAAAAGTGAGGATGCCGGCGCCGGCGCGATCGGATGGGCAGTGGGAAGCCAGCCGTGCATGGGATACATGCCGGCCTTGGTCCCGAAACCGATAATGGCCACAAACACGGCTGCAAGAAGGATTCCTTCGTGGCCCTGGACCGAAGCTCTGTCCAGAAAGCCGCCATACCGGAATTCGTTTCCGGCGGCGCCGTAATAATAGATGAAAAAGACACCGAAAAGTCCCATCAGGGCGCCGGCCACCGAATAAAACAGATATTTCATGCCCGCCGTGACGGCCGCCTTCGTCTGTTCGTGAAGCACCAGCGGAACCGTGGAAAGGGTCGCCATTTCAAAGAACAGATAGACCGTCACAAGGTTTCCGGACGCACACACGGCGATCAGCGCGCCGAGGGAAACATAATAAAAACCGAAAAACACATTCGGACGCTCTTCCATCTTCATATACTCAAAGGCATAGAAAGCCACCAGCGTATAAAGAAGAAGGACCAGGGCAAGAAAGATCCTCCCCAGATTGTCAAGCCGAAGGCTCAGGGTCACATTCTCGGTAAACGTGACCAGGGTCACGGGCGTGCCGTAAAGCATGGCCAGAAGCCCCAGTACGGCCGACGCAAGAGACACCAGGGCGTAACACTCGTTTCGCTTCCGGTCCTCCATATGAAGGACCGAAACCCAGACGCCTGCAGCCATGGGAAACAATATCGCAAGCAGAATCAACATACCTCTCTCCTCCTGTTATGAAAACATGGATAATCCACGGGAAATCAGATCCACCACGACCCACGAAAACAATCCGAGCACTACATTCGCAGCCGTAAGGATCATACCGGCCGTGCCATAGCTCAGTCTTTCGATTTCCATTTCTTCCTGCCGGGCCGTCCCGGGAACGCATTCCTTTTCTGCAGCCGCAGCCTTTGCGCCTTCACCGGCGCCGTCCTCCGGACCGGCTGCAGCAGAAGCCTTCTCCGTCTCCTGCGACGGTTCCGTGAAAATGCGGACCAGGGTCCGAATAAAGTAAAGCGCATTCAGAAGCGAGCTGACCGCCAGCGCAAGCATGACCATCATCATCTTGCGGACACTGGTCTCCAGAACGGCCGACTGGGCAAACAGAAGCTTCATGGAAAAGCCTCCGAATACCGGTATTCCTACCATGGAAAGGGCTCCGATCGTAAAGAAGAACCCGGCCATGCGGTTTCTGTGCCCGCTTCCCTGCAGCCTTTTGAACAGAAGGCTGTCCCCGGACACTTCGGCAAGGTACGGCGTCGTCAGAAACAGCAGGGATTTTGTGACGGCATGGGTCATGATCTGAAACAGCGCCGCAGTCAGAGCCGCGGTGGAGCCCATTCCGATCCCCATGTAGATATAGCCGATCTGGGCTGCCGACGAAAACGCCACCATCCTGTCGATATTGTTGGCGCGGATGGCTGAAACGGAGCCGAAAATGATGCCGCAGATTCCCAGCACGAACAGGATCTTAAGGATCGGCGTTCTGGCGATCACTCCGATTCCGATGGCCCGGTAATACACCTTGATCAGAAGAAAGATATAGGCCTTCGAAACCAGACTCGAAAGGACGGAGGCCGACGTCGGAGTGGCCCATCCATAGGTGTCGGGCATCCAGAAATGAAACGGAAACAGACCGCTTTTGATGCCGAGGCCGATGGTCAGGATCCCGATGGAAAGGGAAACCGCCGGCATTCCCGCGCCGTTCCCGGTGATCACCGCAAGGGTTTCCTGCATGGGAACCATAAGAAGCTGTCCGGTCAGGTTATAAAGGAGAACCACGCCCAGCAGGTACAGACCGGAACCCAGAAGGTTCAGGATCATATACCGCACGGCGGCCAGGGTCGTCCGCCCGATCTCGCGTACGATCAGAATCCCGCAGGACGTAAGCGTCAGGATTTCCAGGAACACATACCCGGTAAAAATATCATTGGTCCAGACAAGGGCCATGAGCGCAGCCGTCAGAAGATTCAGAAGGCTGTAATAAAGATTGATCTTGCTCTCGTCGATATCGATCTTCAGAAAATGCCAGCCTGCCAGATTGCTGCACAGAAGGACCACCAGAAACAGAAGTGCGATGAGCGCTTCCAGCGTGCCGGCCCGGATCTCGTTGCCCCAGGGCGCCGGGAACTCTCCCATGCTGTAGGTAAAGGCTTTTCTTGTATGCAGGGTATACCAGAAGACCAGCGTCGTCATGAAGATCAGGCTGCACTCCAGGAACAGCGTGTAATACTTTGCCGCTTTTGCCTTCAGCATTGTGCAGAGCGGTCCCGAAAACAGGCTGAGCACAATGGTAAACAACGGCAGATTCCATATAAAATTCATGTTCCGTTCTCTCCCTCTCAGCGGTCTTCCGACTGGTGTTTTGACAGAATGTAGATCATGTCAAGATCCAGGGTATGATACCGTTTATAAAGCCGGACCGTCAGAGAAAGCATGACTGCCGTGACGGAAACCGACACAACGATCCCGGTAAGGACAAGTCCGGCCGGGATGGGATTGATGTACGCCGAAACCTCCTGCACCCCGTCCACGATGATGGGGGCCTTTCTGCCTCTGATGAAGCCCATGGAGGCGAGCAGCAGAAATGTTCCCGTATCCATGATGTTCATGCCGATCAGCTTCTTGATCAGGTTTCTGTGAAAAAGAAGCATCGTAAAACCGACGCCGAACAGAATGATCGCCGCCGATTCTTCGTAATTATTGATCAGATGTTCAATGATGATCCGCATTTCCGCCTACACTTCCTCTCCTGAACAGACTGTAGAATCCGAACATGGTGCAGCATACCACGATGCCCACCGCAATATCCAGCGGCAGGATCAGACCGCCCGAAAAGATCGCGCCCGGCGTTCCTTTGGGGATATGGGTCTCGTATCCGTTGGCACCCATGAAAAACGCGTATCCCTTGGCCAGCGCATAAAATGCCAGAGAGCAGAAGCTCAGCCAGGCGCTGACCCGTGTGGTGAAGAACCGGTCCGTCCTGTCAAATCCGAAGGCAACGGAAAACAGCGTCAGGCCCGCGCCCATCACGGCGCCACCCGAAAAGCCGCCGCCCGGCGAGATCTGTCCGTTCAGGATCACATAGATGCCGAACAGCAGAATGCTGGGAACCAGAACGCTTCCCACCAGCCGGATGATGGAATCCTTTGAAAGATCGAAATACTGATCCTGACGGATCGTATAATAGTCTTCATAGTCCGTGCGCATGTTCTTGCTGTCGATCCGGAGGAGGATCGTGACGCACACCAGCGCCGTAAACAGCACATGGGATTCTCCCAGAGTATCGAAGGCACGGTAATCCAGGATCAGACCGGACACGATGTTCACGGCGCCGGTTTCCCTGAGGCCGTCCTCGACGTACCGTCTGACCACTTCCAGGGTAAGGGGATTTTCGACGCCGTACCTTGACAGGCTGGATACCACATAGAGAAGAACGCTGATCAGGGCGATGCAGCTTACAATGGCCACCGCAAGGTAAACCCGCTGAAACGCCTTTCTCTCTTCCTCCATGACAGCTTCCACCTCGGGCCGCCGGCTGAAGCTTTCCAGTTCCTTTTCCTTACGCTCTTTGCGTTCCAGCCGGGAAGGCTCCTGCCCCTCCGTCTCGTCCAGGATGTGTTCCATCAGGTCCTGATCACCGTTCAGCCACTTTAAGAAGCGTTCCTTCACAAGGACTCTCCCCCTTTCTGTTCCTGCACGGAAATCTGCGCATTGTTCTCCAAGGTCCCGGATTCCGCCCCGGTCTTTTCGTTTTCTTCCCGGATCTTTTTCAGGGTCACCAGAAACAGAACCCCGCTGATGCCGGCACCGACTGCGGCTTCCGTGATCGCCAGGTCCGGCGATTCCATAAGGATCCACACAATGCACATGATGGAGCTGTAGGACATAAAAATGATCACTGCCTGCAGCAGATTTTTTGTCAGGTTAACGGCGATGGCGCATACGATCAGAAGCGTCAGTAAAATGACCGTTACGATTTCTCTGGCTTCCATCTTATTTCCTCTTTACAAAATCATACAGTTGTTCGTTGGTATAATATTCGATCTGGCTCAGGAAGTGGGTCGAGACCGGAGATGTGAACCACATGAACAGGATCAGGAGCAGAAGCTTTAATGATGTCATGCTGATCCCGGCCGAGATCATAAGACCCATGATCATGCAGAAAAGCCCCAGAGTGTCACCGATTCCTGCCGCATGCATCCGGTTCATGACAAACCCGAACCGGAATACGCCGATCACCTCCAGGATAAAACACAGGATCCCGAATATCAGAAAAAAGGCGGTGGCGCCGAATTGTATCCATTCCATCATTTTTTCTTCCTCCCGCCTTTCTTTCCGCCTTCCTCCGGCAGATCGGTAAATTTTCCCCTTTTCTGACGCTGCGGAATATAGACTGTAGCCAGGATCATTACGGAAAGGAAGCTGATCATGGAATAGACCAGGGCCATGTCCGTAAGGAATCCCTCGTCCAGCATTCTGGACAGGACCGAGATGGAGCAGATCACCATGGTTCCGATCATGTTGATGCACAGGATCCGGTCCGTAACCCTCGGGCCTATGACCGACCGGATCAGCACCACGCCGATCAGAACCGCAAGCACGATGAGAACCCCAAGAAACAGGTAGTGATATGCATTTTGAACGCTCATTTTCTTTCACCTTCCTTCCGGGATACCCGTACCTTTCTGAGAAGGCGGACGAAGGAGGATTCCTCCATTCCTTCCGAAAACTCCTCCATCAGGCAGTGCACCTTGAAGTGGTCCCCTTCCTGAAAGATCGTATAGGTCCCGGGCGTCAGGGTGATGGAGTTGGCCAGAAACACGTTGCTTACCTCGTCCTTCAGTCCGGAATGAAATTCAATGATCACCGGATCCGGCCTCCGCCCGGTGATGACCACCTTCATAACGGCAAGCGCTGCCTTTATGATCTCCAGGATCAGATTCAGAATATACACGATCATCAGGGGAATGTTCCGCAGGATATCTGTTTCGGTCACAAGACTGTACCCGAACACGGCGTGCGAGAACGCAAAGACCGCGGCCGCGATCACGATTCCCAGCAAAGCCAGTTCAAGCGTGAATCTTCCGTTCAGAATGATCCACAATAGAAAGAAAAAGACCAGCATGGCCCACCTCCAGAGTTTGCAGCATGATTATAGCATTACCTTGTAGTATAACATTTTCCCGGAAGGTGGTCAACAAGGCCTGCCCCCGCAAAAAAGAACGCAATGAAACCGCCCTTTTCAGAGCGGTTCCACAACTTCTTTATATACTTTTTTGAAGAAAACAAGCGTCAGGATCCCGGATACGATCTCGGCGATCAGAAAGCTCCACCAGACCATGTTGACATTGTTTGTCAGCTTTGCCAGCAGCCAGGCGGCCGGGATCAGCACAAAGAGCTGCCTTCCCAGGGACACCAGCAATGAATAAATGCTTTTTGAAAAAGCCTGGAACACGGATCCCAGCGAGATCGCCACTGCCGCGATGGGGAAATGGATCGCGATCGTCCTCAGGGCAGCGATACCGATGCTCTTCATATTTTCCGATGCATTGAACAGATCCAGAAGGGTTCCCGGAATCAGTTCAAAAATAATGGCCCCTGCGAGCATGATGCCGGCGGCCAGGGTAATCGCAAACCGGAGGGCTTCGTCGATCCTCTTTCTGTTTCTTGCCCCATAGTTGTAGGCAAGTACAGGGATCAGTCCGTTATTCATACCGAAAACCGGCATGAAGAAAAAGCTCTGAAGCTTGAAGTAAACGCCGAATACCGCCGCAGCCGTCTCGGAAAAGCCGATCAGGATCTGGTTCATCAGATATGTCATCAGAGAACCGATGGACATCATCAGGATCGTCGGCACACCCACCGAATAGATCCGTTTTACCGTCTCTGCCTGAGGATGCAGGATCCGGGAAAAGCTGAAATGCAGTTCTTTGTTTTTTTTCAGGTTCAGCGTCAGACCGACCACGGCGGCCAGCATCTGACCCAAAACCGTCGCATACGCGGCTCCGGCCACGCCCAGCTTTGGAAAACCAAAATAACCGAAAATCAGGATCGGATCAAAAATGATATTGAAAATGGCTCCCGTCAGCTGTGAGATCATGGAATAAACAGTCTGTCCCGTCGACTGCAGGAGACGCTCAAAGGTCATCTGAAACAGAAGACCGAAGGAAAAACAGGTGACGATCCCAAGATACGTGGAACCGTATGCAATGATCTCGGCATTGTCTGTCTGCGCGGCAATGAATGGTTTTGCACCGAACAGTCCAAGCAGCAGAAATCCCACCGCACTGAAGAATGCAAGCAGAAGGCCTGTGTTGGCCGCCGCGTCGGACTGATCGAAGCGCTTTTCTCCGAGAGACCGGGAAAGCAGCGCGTTGATGCCGACACCCGTGCCGGAACCGACCGCGATCATCAGGTTCTGCATGGGAAAGGCCAGTGTGACTGCTGTCAGAGCGGACTCCCCGATGCGGGAGACAAAAATACTGTCAACAATGTTATAAAGTGCCTGTACCAGCATGGAGATCATCATCGGCAGGGACATGGTGATGATCAGTTTTTTGACGGGCATGACGCCCATTTTGTTTTCCTGTAGTGTTTCCGGCATTGTCTGCTGCTCCTGAGTTTCGAGTCAAAAATTATTGTAGCCTTCGTACTGCTGAAGATTTCGACTTCCTATAGTAAACGAAAGAGATGCATATGTCAACGGAATCCTCGACAATCCGATTGTTTTTACCCCGGCAGTCGTGTACAATAGAACGAAAGAAAGTTTCAGACTGTTATTCTTCTTCGCTGCATGATTCCGGCATTCAGCCCATCCGACGGGCAGAAAGGACGCAATGGCTAAAATACCCTTCCTTTTTCGCAATACAAAGACGGTCCGCAACCTGAAGACCTACATGAGCACGACTTTCACCGAAGTGCTGCATACAACCCTGAATCCTGACGGGCCCGGAGCGATACGTATTCATCTGATCCCCCCGAAAACGGAGGAAAATGAGTTTGGTCCCAGCATCGCCATCATCAATGGTGCTGACATCCTGCCGGTCAATTTTGTATGGGCCGTGATCCTGGCAGAACTCATACGGGAAACGAACCATTATGACGGCAAAGAGATCAGCGAGTCGGACATTCAGGCTATCCTGGACCGTACTGCTGACAATATGCGCAGCATCATCCCTTTTTTCTCCCGCAGGCGCATAAAGTCGGATATTCAGACGATCTATACCACGATCCGGCAGATCGCTTACCGTGAAGACGTGACTACCGAAGTCAATTTCATGAGCATAGGCGATTACGCCCGGTTTATGCAGGCGCCTCACCGTATGGATCTGATGGTCAGCGCCATGACAAAAGAAGGCAGATGGCACTGCAACCAGAAATGCGTGCACTGCTATGCAGCCGGTCAGACCCTCTCGGACGAAAACGAGCTTTCCACAGACGACTGGAAAAAGATCCTTGATAAATGCCGGAGCATCGGGATCCCTCAGGTGACATTTACAGGCGGAGAGCCCACCATGCGGGAGGATCTGTTTGAGCTTATCAGTCACGCGCGCTGGTTTGTGTCGCGCCTGAACACCAATGGGATACGACTGACCCCGGAGTACTGCAAAGGGCTTCGCGACGCCGAGCTGGACAGTCTGCAGATCACCTTTTACTCTTCCGATCCGGAGATTCACAACCGTCTGGTCGGCGCTGTCCGGTACGAAGATACCCTTGCAGGGATACGAAACGCCCTCGCGCAGGGTCTGTCAGTAAGCATCAATACACCTCTCTGCACCCTTAACCGGGATTATGAAAAAACACTGGAATTTCTTCACGGACTCGGGGTCATCTATGTGACATGTTCCGGCCTTATCACCACGGGTAACGCTGCGGGATCCGAGTCGGAAGCCCTGCAGCTTGAAAGCACCGAGCTGGAACAGATCCTGCGCCGGGCCGTCTCTTACTGCCATGAGAACGGCATGGAAATTGCCTTCACCTCCCCCGGATGGCTTGACGGGGAGGTGTTTGAAGAGCTGAACATTTCTTCGCCTTCCTGCGGCGCCTGTCTCTCCAACATGGCGGTCACTCCCGGCGGAAATGTCATTCCCTGCCAGAGCTGGCTTTCGGACCAGCCGCTCGGAAATATGCTTTTTGATGACTGGAAGAACATCTGGGACAGTGAAGTCTGCCGGAAACACCGTGCTTTTTCTGCTCAGCTGACCGGGGAATGTCCCCTGAGGAGGTACTGCCGATGATACAGAACAAGAATAAAAGGCATTTCCGGTTTCCGGTCCTGCTGACAGTAATTGTTATGCTGATCTGCCTTAGTGCCAGCGGATCGTTCTTTGTTCCCGTAAAGGCTGCCGGTCCTACGGATGAGATCGAGCATTTTATTATTACCGTCGACGTTCAGGAAGATGCTTCCCTGAAGATGACCTATCATATAGACTGGAAAGTACTGGACGACAAAACCTATGGTCCCCTGTCCTGGGTCGACATCGGCGTTCCGAACAGCCATCACAAAGATATCACTGCCCTGGGAAGCACCATTAAAAACATAAAGGACAAGGGATCCTCTCTTGCCGTCTATCTGGACCGGGATTATCTCAAAGATGAAGTGGCAAGCTTTGAATTCTCTTTTATTCAGGATAATATGTATCAGATCGGCCGTTATGTCCAGGGCGAAACCGTCTTTTCCTTTACCCCGGCCTGGTTCGACGAGATCGAAGTCAAAGACCTGACCATACGATGGAATTCAGACAAAGCAGGTGCATGGCAGCCGGACTGCCTGATGGACGGAAATTACCTGGTATTTTCCTCTTCCGTTCCGGCAGGTAAGCGTTATTCATTATCCGTGACCTACCCAAACGACGCCTTTTCCTTCTCTGCAGACCGTCAGGCTGGCAGCGGCAGCGTTTCGGCCAGCGGCTCCCAGACCGGCAGCAGTTCTGACGAAAGCCTTGCTGTGGAAATCATCGGCGGGCTGGGTGTATTATTTTTCTTCATTGTACTGCCCATCCTGCTGATCAGAAAGTTTATCAGGTGGATTGCCGAAGGAACAGGTTTTGGCAGTACCCCCAGTCCCGCCCCTGCCTCCAGTAAGCGGATCGTCCGCACGCGGATCGAATATTACGAAAACTGTCCCGGCTGCGGTGCCGCTCGTGAGGAGGGCAAGGAGACATGCGCGTACTGCGGGCACAGCATGATCAAAAGCCAGGAGATCGTGGAAGAGAAAGATATTGAAAAACCGGAAAACTATACAAAAACAGGAACCTACCGCTATGGAAGCGCTCCCAACACCTATATCCATGTGAGCGTGATCAACATGCCGTCAGCCCGGTCCCACAGTCATCGGTATACAACAGGAACACGCAGCTCCGGAACAGGCTCCCGGCCTCGTTCTTCCTGTGCTTCTTCCTGTTTCTCCAGCTGTGCCTGTGCTTCCAGTTGTGCCTGCGCCTGTGCCTGTGCTTCCTCCGGCCGGGCGGGCTGCTCCGTCAAGGAATTCTTTATGGACAGAATTCATAGAGGAAGAGTCAGGGTTGAGAGCAGGAGACAGTAAACTCGCGGCATAGCC